>NZ_JAWJUW020000004.1:0-325885 GCF_033052795.2 Halovibrio sp. HP20-59 | reverse complement strand
TCTTTGCTGAGCACGCCGAAGGCTAGTAGATTGCGGGCCGTTGAGCGTTTGGCTTCTAATTGTCCCTCTTGCCGACCCTCTTGCCGACCTTCTTGCCGACCTTCTTGCCGACCTTCCTGACGGCCTTCCAAACGCCCTTTTTCTTCCCACCGCTCAGGCCATTGTTTAATGCGTTCTGCCAACATGTGATGTACCTCATGTAGCTCGTGTAAGTCGTTGAACTCTGGCAACTCCATCTCGGGAGCCCGGTTAGGTAGTAGTACTCGGCGTATCCATACCACAAATGCTCTACGAAGCGCTGTTTGCTCGGAGGCTTTAAGCCATTCTACCAGGCTACCCAGCACTTCCAGCATGTCTTGCTCGTCGCGGTTGTGCTCCAACCGGAAGAGCGCGGCAGCGACGTTGCGCATCCTATCCGACCATTCAGGGTCGTTAACGATGGCGCCTTCGTCCAACAGTAGGTACTCAAGATTAGGACGGTAGCGCTCTAACCCACCTGGCACCCATTCGACCAGATCAGCCACATTTTGTGCCGCCGTCCATCGTTCTTCTCCATTGTAGAGTACCACGGGTAAAACGGGGGGTAGTTTACCACTGGGGGCAAAGGCTTTTTGCCGAATCAGGTCCTGATAAAGCAGCCCCAGGTAGCTCATTATCCGCACAGCCATGTGCTTGTCTTCACTGGATTGAAATTCCAGCAGCAGGTAGACGTAGAGCCAGCCATCGCCCCAGCGTACGCGCCAAATAATGTCGTCCTCGCGGTCGCGTAGCTCGTCAGTGATGTAGGAGCCGCTTACTTTTTCCAGCGTCGAGAAATCGATCTGTTCCACCCAGGCTTCTTTCACGAACCCAGTGAGCAGGTCTTTAACCATCTCGGGGTGTGAGAAAAGTAGCTTATAGCTGTGGTCGTGGCGGTTGTGAATATGGCTAGCCATGGGCACTCCTTGCTGGATAACTAAAGTTTATCACAGCGAGTTTCGAGGACCTGTAAACATCCAGACGTTTTGGGACGTGGTGGAGGGAGGGAGGGGCGCACCGAGGAGCCCAATTCATTGCGCGATCAGCAAAGATCAAGGCGCCGAGGGTAAATGCTGGTAGATGGCCTGATCGCCCGATAAGTCGGGCTCCTACATTGGCTGGGTGCAAGCACCGAGTTTTGTAGGAGCCCAATTCATTGGGCGATCAGCAAAGATCAAGGCGCCGAGAGTAAATGCTGGTAGATAGCCTGATCGCCCGATAAGTCGGGCTCCTACATTGGCTGGGTGCAAGCACCGGGTTTTGTAGGAGCCCAATTCATTGGGCGATCAGCAAGGATCAAGCCGTCGGGGCAAATGCTGGTAGATGGCCTGATCGCCCGACAAGTCGGGCTCCTACATTGGTTGGGTGCAGGTACCGGGTTTTGTAGGAGCTCAATTCATTGGGCGATCAGCAAAGATCAAGGCGCCGAGAGTAAATGCTGGTAGATAGCCGGATCGCCCGACAAGTCGAGCTCCTACATTGGTTGGGTGCAGGCACCGGGTTTTGTAGGCGCCCAATTCATTGGGCGATCAGGTGGTTGCTTATTTATAAACAGGAAAGCGGGCGCAGACTTCCGCTGCTTTATCCAGCACCTGCGCTTCGATAGCACTGGTGTCTTCGCCTTTGGCCAGCACCTCAAGGATGTCGCAGATCCATCCCGCCAAGTCGCTACACTCCTGCTCGCCGAAGCCGCGCGTGGTCACCGCTGGGGTACCGATCCGCAGGCCAGACGTGACGAACGGGCTTTGCGGGTCATTGGGTACAGCGTTTTTATTCACGGTGATATGGGCACGGCCTAACGCGGCATCGGCATCTTTGCCTGTCACGCCTTGCTTGATTAGCGAGAGCAGGAAGAGATGATCTTCAGTGCCGCCGGAAACGATGTCGTAACCGCGGTCGATAAACACCTTGGCCATGGCTTGGGCGTTTTTAATCACTTGCTGCTGGTAGGTTTTGAACCCAGGTTCCATGGCTTCTTTGAAACAGATCGCTTTGGCCGCAATCACGTGCATCAATGGGCCGCCCTGGCCGCCGGGGAATACCGCCGACTGCAGTTTCTTCTCGATATCCGCGTCGTTTTCCGCTGAGAGAATCACACCACTACGTGGGCCGCGTAGGGTTTTATGGGTCGTGGAGGTGACTACGTGGGCGTGGGGCAAGGGGCTGGGGTAAACGCCCGCCGCTACCAAACCTGAGACGTGGGCCATGTCAACCAGTAAGTAAGCACCCACTTCATCGGCGATCTCGCGGAAGTTGGCCCAGTCGACAATTTGCGAATAGGCCGAGAAACCGGCAATGATCATTTTAGGCTTGTGTTCACGAGCCAGTTGAGCTACTTGGTCGTAGTCAATCAGGCCTTTTTCGTTAAGTCCGTACTGAATAGCGTTGTAGTGCTTGCCGGAGAAGTTCGGCTTGGCACCGTGGGTCAAGTGACCGCCAGCATCCAGGCTCATACCCAGGATGGTGTCATTGGGCTTGACCAGCGCCTGAAATACCGCACTGTTGGCCTGTGAGCCGGAGTGCGGCTGCACGTTGGCGTAGGTGGCGCCGAACAGCTCTTTGGCGTAGTCAATCGCTAGGTTTTCAGCGATATCGACGAATTCACAGCCGCCGTAGTAACGCTTGCCGGGATAACCTTCGGCGTATTTATTAGTTAGCTGGCTGCCCTGGGCTTCGAGTACGCGAGGGCTGGCGTAGTTTTCTGAAGCAATCAGTTCGATGTGGGCTTCCTGGCGCGCCACTTCTTTCTGCATGGCGTCAAATAGCACATCATCGAATCCGGCAATTGTCATATCACGGCTGAACATCGGCGGGAACCTCGTAACGAGAAAGGATCATCATGGAAGAAGCGAGGCCGATATCATAACGCAGCCTGACGCGACTTTCATCGCATCCGCGTCAGGTGGTGCATGAGCGTGTTTCATGTTGAGCTGGCCATAAAGCTGTCTCGGGTTGGTATTTTGTCATCGCGAAACAAAGCGCGGCGATCTCGGGGGTTGGCTGTGTTTGTCATCGCGAGCGAAGCGCGGCGATCTCGGGGTTGTTTGCCGCCGCTGGTGCAGGTTGCCGCGTCGCTGCGCTCCTCGCAACGACATAGGGGGTCATTGCGAACGCAGTGAAGCAATCTCTGGGTTGGTGCTTTGTCATCGCGTAGCATGACAGTCTCAATATTTCCCACTCATTTGCATTTTCCTTCGCCCTTAAAAATACTGTATATTTATACAACATTTTAAGAGTCAGGATGCCGACGATGCCGGGCCAGTCTTCTCATTTTACCCCCGCCTTGCCGTTAAGCTGCCAGCCGCTGCCTTACTTAACCTTTTTGGGCCGTGCTGGCTTTAGCGGTTTTCCTTCGCCTGCGCAGGATTACGAGCCTTGCACGCTGGATCTCAACACCCGGTTGGTTAAAAACCCCACCGAGACATTTTATGTCACCGCTACCGGCAATAGCATGGAAGGCTGGGGTATTTTTGAGGGTGACCTGCTCATCGTCGACCGTGGTATTGAGCCGCGTCTGGGCCATATTTTGGTTGCGATGCTGGAAGGTGAGGCGCTGATTAAGCGTTATGAGCTGTTCCAGGGGTTCCCCCATCTTTGCTCTGCTCATCCAGACTATCCGCCGCTGCCTCTTGAGGGCAGCGACTGTCAACTATGGGGTGTGGTGCGTGCTGTGATCCACGAATACTTACGTTGACAGGCATTGCGATGATCGGATTAATCGACGCTAACAATTTTTATGTCAGCTGCGAGCGCGTTTTTCAGCCCCGACTGGAAGGCCGCCCTGTCGGCGTTATGTCGAACAACGATGGCTGCGTTATCGCACGCTCAGCTGAGTTGAAAGCGCTGGATATTCCAATGGGCACGCCTGCTTTCAAACTGGAAGGGCTGCGACAGCGTGGCGAGATCCATCTGCTCTCCTCTAATTATGAGCTTTATGGCGATATGTCGGCGCGGCTGGCCCAACTGCTGCGCGACGCCTGCCCAGAGATCGCCCCTTACTCCATCGATGAAATGTTTGTCTATTTAGAAGGGTTAACAATACAGCAGTGTGAGGCACTTGGGCGGGAGCTGTGCCAGCGTATTCGTCGCCACTTGGGCTTACCGGTGTGCGTCGGGCTGGCCCCTACCCATACACTCGCCAAGCTGGCCAATCACCTGGCCAAGCAAGACCCTCACTATCAAGGCGTTTGCCTGCTGAACGGGCAAGGCCATACCACTGAGGCGCTGCTCAAACGCACCCCGGTGGCCAGTGTGTGGGGCGTGGGTCGTCGGCTTGCCGAGCGTTTGGCCATAAGCGGCGTTACTACCGCCTGGGACTTGCGAGAAAGCGATGAAAAACAGCTGCGCAAGCGCTTTTCAGTAGTGCTGGCGCGTACGGCCCTTGAACTACGCGGCACCGCTTGCCTTGAGATGAATGCGCTGGATCAGCCGCGCCAGCGTATTATGACCTCGCGCTCTTTCGGTCAGCCGACCGGCGTTTTTGCCGACGTACACAATGCGCTGCGCCGCCATGCCCAGCGTAGCGCTGAAAAACTGCGCGAACAGCACAGCTTGGCCCGCGCGGTAATGGTGTTTCTGAATACCAACCGCCACCGCCGCGACCAGCCACAATATTTTCCCCAAGCGCTGATCGCTCTCCCCTCACCTAGCGACGATACCCGCGTTATTCTCGATGCGGTACGCCAGGGGCTTGAGCAAATCCATCGCCCCCGCTATCGGTTTATGAAGGCGGGCGTGATGCTGCTTGACTTGGTGGACGCTGAGCAGCATCAGCTTTCGCTACTGCATTCACCGGCCCGTGATCACCATCCGCTTTTGATGGCCACGGTGGACCAAATCAATCAACGCATGGGGCAAGGCACGATCAGCTTTGGTATGACGAATGCCCCTGCCGCTTGGCAGTTACGCTGCGCTCACCGCTCCAATCGTTTCACCACCCGTTGGGACGAGCTAATGAAGGTAGGCACCCACCCTGGCGCTATCGATGCGTGTACTTCGCGGGCGTAACCGCTACTCTGAGGCCTTCATTGCGCAGGAAGTGCTGGTTTTATGTCGCTCACCCGTCCTGATAAAGAGTACGCCCCAGCGCCGGGCCTCGCACAACGCTGGGCTAACCGCTATATACAGGGCTACTTTCAACGCCACCCGGCGCTGGAATCACCTGACCCGCACGCATTGAAGCACGCACGGCGCTGGATTATCGCCTGGGCGGCCGTCGCCGGCCTGCTTTCCGGCACGCTGATTGGCGGCGCTGAATGGTGGATGCGCGAATTTGCGGCTAGCGACTGGGCATCCTTGAGCCTTAGGGAACAGCTCCCCTACTGGGCGGGCTATTTAGCCTTCGCGGGGGTTATAACGGCGCTGGAAATCGGTTTTTTATACTGGAATGCGCTGCGCGGTGTGGCCAGCATTACCCGCCTGGCGGGTCTGCGCTACGGTCAAACGGTGCCACTAGAACCCGAGATTCAATTGACCGTTCACGGTATTTCCCGGGCCGCGTTGGAGTACCCCAGCCCGGGTAGCCTCGTTTATGGCGTCGACCCTCACGCCTACCTGCATGGCTGGAAGCTAACGCTTAGAGCACTGCTTTATCGCTTAAAAATTAGCTTAAGCAGTTTCCTACTGCGTTTATTGCTGCGTCGGCTACTGGGTCGCCTCACGCTGCGCGGCTTGCTACCGGTATTAACCGGGCCATTATACGCATTATGGAACGCCTGGATTGCCTCACGCATTATCAAACAGGCCTATTTACAGGCGCGCGGGCCCGCGCTGGTTAAGCAATTAATGGAAACGCTGGAAAACGCTAATGAGCACACTCGCCGTTTGGTGGCGCAAGGGGTAGGCGAACTGATTATGCGCAACCAGCACCCCCACCCTAACTTGGTACTCCTGCTGGCCCGCCTATTGGATAGCCTGCCTGGAAAACCACGGGCGATTGAGGTTGATTGGCCAACCACCTTACAGAGCTACTCGCAATTGACAGGAGCACCACTACACAACTTGCTCAACGCGCTTACTCAGGCGACGCTTATGAGCGGCCTCTATCGGGGTTCGCGCAAGCGGTTTTTAAAGGAGGTATTTGCGAATTGCCAAACGCCGCTGCGCCATGAAGCGGTAAAAGCTCAGCAGCGGCGTTTGTTATCGGGCGAGTCGACGCAGCCGAATTAGTCCGTTTTCAGCGCATGGCGCAACCGCGGGCTTAGACTCTCGCCCAGCACCGCCATAACCACCAGTATCGCCAGCAGCCACGGCCAGTGCGCCGCAAACGAGACCTGATAAATACCCAAGGCATCGACAAAGATCACCACAATGCCAAGCGGGCTCACGTAGCGCACCATGGTCAGCCAGAGTGCGTAAGGCAGCGGCGCCAGGCCCAACTCTTCACGGAAGGTATCGCTCTTCAATACAAAGCCTGCCAGCACCACCATGCCCAAACCTCCTAGCGGCATCATAAAGCGCGAGGTGAGGTAATCCAGCCAGTCGAAAAAGGTTTTGCCTGCCAGGGTCCAATCCGCACCCACGTTAAACGACAACATCGCCAGGGTGCTGATCAACCACAGCACGATACCGGTGCCCCAGGCGGCAGCCGGGCGCGAAATGCCTTTGTTATCGCACAGCCAGGAGACTGTGGCTTCGACCATGGAGATCGACGAGGTTAACGCCGCCATGGAGAGCATTAGGAAAAATAGAATACCAAACAGCGTGCCTAGCGGCATCGCCTGGAAGGCCAGTGGCAAGCTCATGAAAATAAGCCCAGGGCCTTCACCGGGGTCCATGTCGTTGGCAAAGATCAACGGGAAGATCGCCAACCCCGCCATCAGCGCTACCACCGTATCTGCCACGGCGACACTGACCGTTGTGCGGCCAATGGAGGCGTTTTTAGGTAAATAGCTGCCATAGGTTAGAATCGCCCCGGAAGCGAGCGAGAGGGTGAAGAAAGCATGCCCAAGCGCTGCCAGTAAGCCCTCGCTGGAAAGGCTTCCCGCGTCAAACGAAAACAGGAAACTGACCGCCGCGCCAAAGCCGCCGGAGAACATGCCAAAGCCTATCAGTACCACTAGCATGATCACCAAACCCGGCATCATCCAGCTTACGCTTTTTTCAATGCCCTCCTGCACGCCTTTACCGACAATCAGCATGGTCAACAGTGTGACTAATGTGCTCCAGAACCCCAGCGTCAGTGGGCTGGCGTTATTGGCCCCGAACACGGCAGCCATCTCGTCAACGCTGCTGCCGGAAAGGCCGCCCGCCAGCATTTTCCACAGATAGGAAAACGACCAGCCCGCCACGACCACGTAAAACGATAGAATCATAAAGCCGCAGAGCATGGCCATCCAACCGATCAGCGACCACGCCGATGAACGGCCAGACGCGTTGACCACACGGCGAATGGCGTCCACCGGGCTGCCCTGGCCTCGCCGCCCAAAGGCGATTTCGGTCATCATAACCGGCACCCCTACCGCAAAAATGCAGGCCAGATAGACCAGTACGAAGGCACCGCCGCCAAACTCCCCGGTGATATAGGGGAATTTCCAGATATTGCCTAACCCAACTGCCGAGCCGGTGGCGGCCAGCATAAAGCCCCAGCGGCCTAGCCACTGGGTACGAGGTTGCTCAGAAGACGCCATGACTCGCTATCCTGTTGGAAAAAAGCGCATATCCTAGAGGATTTTGCCACGAATGCCTAAAAAATCGTGCCGCGTATGCGTCAATTAGGTGGCGTAAACCGCCGCTTTGGCGTCGGCATCCAGGCGCTGAGCGGTTTGGTCGACGCGCCGCAGCCAGGCGAGCAACAGCGCCCCCAGCGCCACAAAACCACCGGCCAGCCAGAGCCCGACGCTATAGTGGCCGGTCGCTTCTGCGAGCATGCCGGTGAGCGCGGGGGCAATAATCTGTGCGCTGCCGTAGGCCAGGGTCATTTTCCCCATCATTCGTGCCGGGCTGGCGGGATATAATCGCCCCGCCATGGTCAGCACTAAGCTGACGCAGCCAAGAAAGGTGCCGCCATAGAGCACCGCGCTGAATAACACCGCAGCAAGGCTTGTGGTTACCGTCGGCAGGACGATGCCGATGACCTGAATCCCCATGGCCAGTATCAAGGCGCCCAGGTAGCCGATCCGACGCGCGACAAGATCCCAGAGCATCACCGCCGGGGCCGCTGCCAGCCCCACCAGCGCAAAGGTCCAGTTGCCGGCACCGGCCAGCAGCGGCTCCCGCTCGACAATCGTGACGATAAAGGTGGCGCTGATCACGTAGCCATAGCCGGCGCAAAAATAGGCCGCGAGCATCCAGCGCATAAAGGTCCGGGTGGGCGGTTCGGTGGCGGAGGCTTCGCCTCCAGAGACACCGGGCAAGGCAGGCGATGGCCGCGGCAGCCAGCGCCAGGCAGGCACCAACAGCCCCACCGCGAGCACGCTGAACCCCCACCACTGCGCCTGCCAGTTCATCGACAGCGCCAGCATTGCCTCCACCGCCACGGCGGCGAGCACAATACCTAGGCCCAAGCCCGCAAAATGAATGCCCAGCTCAACGCGCTGGCGGTGCTGAATCAGCCAATGCATGATCAGTCCCGACGCCAGCAGCATCGCGCCGCTGCTTGAAAACCCCGCCAAAAAGCGCAGCCCTGCCCAAAGCCAGAAATGCTCGGTCATTGCCATACCGGCCGTGGTGAGCACTGCTAGCACCAGACACAGCCGATACAGGGTATCTTTGACATGGATGCTGCGCACGGTCGCTGCCAGCAGTGCGCCCAGCATATAACCGGCATAGTTCAGCGCCGCCAGCCAGCCGCCATCGGCGTCGCCTATCCAGCTCTGCTGCTGCATGACCGGCAATAGCGGCGTGTAGGCAAAGCGCGCCACCCCGATACACAGCAACTGACTGAATACACCCGCCAGCAGCACCTTGAAGCGCTGCGAACGAAGGCTAGCGGTGGTCATGGGCTACTCCTTAACGGCTCTTAAGAGACGACTTAGTTTTCGTTATATTAATTAGCGTGCGTATTTTGTCATCATACTAAGGCGCTTTGGGCTGCGGGTCATGACGACCTAGGTCGAGGAGACTCAGTAAGTGATTCTTTAGCTGTTTCGGTGAGGCTTTCTCTACACACGGCGCAGGAATCTGGCAGACTAGGGGTGATCAACATCCACCTTAATGAGTGAGCGACAACGATGAGCGATAGTGCAAAACCCTGGACGCAACCAATGCCCGATGCGCAGTTCAAGCTAATGCGCGATATTCTGGCGGCTCCCAGCCCGGTGGGGCTGGAAGCCGCGATGACCTACGGCGTACTCAAGCCGCATTTTGAAAGCTTTGCGCCTAAAAGCTGGCACTTGCACCAGTTCAAGGGCAACGCGGGCGTTGTCCTGGATACTCACCCCGGCCGCGACGATATGTTCAAGGTCATGCTGATCGGCCATGCGGATAAAATCCGTATGCAGGTGCGTTCGATTGGTGAAGACGGCAAGATCTGGATCAATACCGATTCGTTCCTGCCGACGGTACTGATCGGCCATGAAGTGAAGCTGTTTAGCGAAGACCCGGACGCCCCCGGCAGCTACCGCTGCATTGAAGGCGGCACGGTAGAAGCACTGGGCGCTATTCACTTCTCTGACCCTGCCCAGCGCGATGGCAGCAAAGGGCTGAAAAAAGAGCAGATCTACCTGGACCTGCAGATTCACGGTGAGAATAAAAAGCAACAGGTGCTGAACCTGGGTGTGCGCCCTGGCGACTCGATTATTTTCGACCGCCCTATCCGCCCTGGCTTTAGCCCTAATACCTTCTACGGCGCTTATCTGGATAACGGCCTGGGTTGCTTTGTCGCCGCTGAAGTGGCGCGCTTGATTGCCGAAGCAGGCGGCACGAAAAACGTGCGCGTACTGTTTGCGATTGCCAGCTACGAAGAGATTGGCCGTTTCGGCAGCCGCGTGATGGCGGGCGAAATGAAACCTGATGCCCTCATTGGCGTCGATGTTAACCATGACTACGTGGCCGCGCCTGGCATTGGCGATAAGCGTATGCAGCCGCTAGAGATGAGCAAAGGCTTCACCATGGCGGTGGGCTCGATTGCCAGCGAACAGCTCAACCGGATTATTGCCACCGCCGCTAAAGAGCAGGATATCCCGCTGCAGCGCGATATTGTCGGCGTGGATACGGGCACTGACGGCATGGCAGGTGTGTTGGCGTCTATCGACAGTGCCGCCACCTCGATTGGCTTCCCCATCCGCAATATGCACACCATTTCCGAAACGGGCCATACCCAGGATGTGTTGGCAGCTATTCACGCCCTCACCCATACCCTGCAAGCCATGGATGCTATGCCGGACCTGCAGCGTGAATTCCTGGACAACCACCCGCGCCTTGACCAAGCGAGCCCGCTGACCCATCAGGGCAGCGACAAGCCGGAAAGTGAGGAAGATGACAGTGAAGGCGGGAGTGAAGAAGGAAACGAAGGCACCAGCCCAAGCAAGGCGAGTCATCAAAGCAAGAAGACCAAGAAAAAAGCTAAAAAATAAAACAAGCGTTTAAAAATAGCTGTTAAATAAAGAAGCCCCAGCCATTCCCTGGCCGGGGCTTTATCTAACCTTCCGTGTTGTTCCTCACAAACGTCCTGTTTGTACTTCCATGAGTGTTTTAAGCTTCCCTAGCTTTATCTTCCCTGTTGCCACTTCCGTGTGGTGTATGAATAGGGTGGACCTTATTGGGTCGTGTTTATCTAACCTACGTTAATAAACCGGAAATTTTTTTATATTAATAAATTGATAAAATAACAGCACCGCTGTTGCACCGAATTAATGCACGACGGTCAATAAGCATTTTAGCGTGGCAAGGTTGGCCAACGTTGCTTATACTTCTCATATCATCGGCAACGATGTAGTTACACATGGATGTTACCACGCCTGTACCACTATTAACCTTTGCAAAAGGAGGTCAGCGTGCGCAGTATAACAATTAGCCATAGAGTCAAAGGATTAGATGTCATCTGTCGTCATTGTGGCAATGCAGAGTCACCTAAAACCCCGTTTTTTAATCGTTTTCGGTTAGAGGGAACGGGTAAAGACACAACCACTCTGCGCTGTCTTAACTGTCAGACAGCGATGGAAATCCCGCTGAATGAACTAAGCTCGCTCTATTATCATTACGCTTGTTAAAACAACCACTACGGTTGTTAATAAAAGAAAGTGGCTGTTTCACCGAACAGCCATTTTTTTATTAACAAACACTAAACCTTCATTAAAACGTCATCAGTGTTTAATAAATATGAAGCGTATTCAGCCTTAGCGCGAAATGTGGCCCAGATGTTTCCCCAAAACGGCGGGGCGAGCCCCACCGTTTTGGCTTAAAACCGATGAATGCTATGCCGTTATTTCGCCAGCCACGCCATCAATGTTTCAGCTGTCAGCGCTGAGGAAGGTGGGTTCTGACCAGTGATCAGTTGACCATCTTCACGAACGTAGGGGGTGAAGTCATCCGCTTTACTATAGATACCGCCGCACTTTTGCAGTGCATCTTCAACCAGATGCGGCACGATATTGGTCAAGCCAACGGCCTCTTCTTCACCGTTGGTAAAGCCCGTCACTTCGCGGCCTTTCACCAGCGGCTCACCGGCGCTATTCTTAGCATTCACCAGCACAATCGGCGCGTGACAAACCGTGGCAACCGGCTTGCCTTGGGCAATAAAGGTTTCGATCAGGCGAATAGAATCAGGGTCGTCAACGAGATCCCAAAGCGGGCCGTGGCCACCTGGGTAAAACACCGCGTCGAAGTCGTCAGCGCTCATATCGCCTAGGCGATGAGTCGCCGCCAGCTCAGCATTCGCACTGTCATCTTGCTTGAAGCGCCGCGTTTCGTCGGTTTGGCTATCCTCAGCGTCGCTTGTGGGATCCAACGGCGGCTGTCCGCCCTTAGGCGATGCTAGCGTTACCTCAGCACCCGCGTCTTTAAAGACGTAATAAGGGGCCGCCAGCTCTTCGAGCCAAAAACCGGTTTTTTTACCCGTATCACCTAACTGATCGTGCGACGTCAGTACTACCAAAATGCGCTTGCTCATAACTCTCTCCTAACGGTGAAAAATGAGGCTCTAAAATAGCTTACCGTTACTTAGTGGGGGTCTGGATGGTGGAATACAAGGAGAAACGATAAGTGAGTATTGAAGCGCGGGATTTTTACCGTAGTGGGCCTGACCATCGCCAGGGGCAAGCAAGCAATTTTGCGTTAATTCGTCGCCAGTTTGATTTTCGCTCGATTGAGATTGGCCGTTGGGTCACCAGCGCCGAGCGTGACCGGGCAGCCGAGCTTTTTCACGATGCGCTGTGCGATTTAATGTTGATTCTACACGGGCCTGAGGCGCTGATTTCGCTACGCGGGTCGCTGGCGTTGCAGTACGGCAGCGGCGGTCGGCCTGGCGTTTCCGCCCACTACGACCCTAGTCAACGTAGCTTTTCACTGGCTAAAAACGCTGGCCCCGGCAGCATTGCGCATGAATGGTTTCATGCCTTCGACCACTACATTGCCGCTAAGTGTTTTCGCAAAATCCCCAGCGCCATGTTCGCTTCTACCGCTTGGCTGGCCGATTCGTCGCCTATTCCCCACCCGCTCAATCAATTACTCATGCAGTGCTTTAAAGCCGTGCTACTGCAGCCAGAAGGCGATCAGCCTAGCGTGCTGTTTCAGCACTCGGTACACATGGATAAAAAACTTGGCCAACTCTATTACAGCAAGCCCGAAGAACTCTGCGCCCGCGCCTTTGAGGCGTTTGTGCAGGATGCGACCACCACCAATCACTTCCTGGTCAAAGGCACCAAATCCTCCCCCGAGGCGGAAATGGGGCTTTACCCGCAGGGCGAACAGCGAGCGCGCATCAATCGCGCCTTTGGCGACTATTTTGCCAGGCTTGGCAGGGCATTGGGGCGAGAGGTTTAGCGCGACGGGTTGTTTTTCGAGTGAGTCGCTTTTGGATTCTCACGCCTAATCGTTTCCAACAATTCGAGCAGTTCAGGTACATTTTCCTGAATAATGCTCCAAATGGTATCTTCATCAATACCTAGATAGGCATGGATCAATCTATTCCGAGTAGCGATAACCAAGCGCCAAGGTACTAGCGGGTAATGATGTCGCACTTCTACGGGCACCCTGGTAGCCGCCTCACCGATAAGCTCTAAATTGCGCAGCGTAGCATCGTAGGTCAGGTCGTGATTAAGAAAAGCACTTTGATCCATACCTGCTGTGTAGGAGAGCACTTTCTTGCTGAAGCCAATCATGTCATCAATGTAGAAGCGCCATTCTCGCTTTTGTTGAGGCTCAGACATGAAGCGCCTCACTTTCCACATAGGGTCTCAATTCATGCCGAAGGGCCTTATCGGTCACCAAGTCGACGGAGCGCCCAAATAAGTCTTCTAGATAGAACTGCAAGCCAAAATAGCGTGCTGAGCTTGCCGGTCCGTCGAAACTGACCAGAATATCAATGTCGCTATTTTCATCAGCGTTGTTACGAGCCATAGAACCAAACAACGCTAGCGCCTGCACACCAAACTGCGAAGCTAATACTGGTTTGTGGTCATGTAATAGTCGCAACGCCTCATCTCTATTCATGTCGCCCCCTTCAGAACAGACGTATAGAGCTTCCTGATGGAAAAACTATCTATGACATAATTCTAACGTATCTTATGCAGTAATCGCCCCGACAGCCAGTGCTTTCAACTCGACTCTCAAGCGTTTTGCCACCACAGGAAAAGCGCTACGCCGTCTATCGCAAGTATGCGAAACTGGCTCGTGGCGACTACGCTTTAGCAGCGCCCACTACTCAAAGGAAGAGAAAATGCCATCTACTACCACTATCGTCGTTATCGTTGTTGTTCTCGTTGCCGTGCTGGGTATTGGTTTCAACGGCGTGCTGCCTTTTTAAGCAGCGGCTTTACGCCTTACGCGGCACAAAAAGACTACCCCAGCGGCAACTGGGCCGAAGATGGTACCCGCAATTAGGCGACACGGCGGGTCCTCTTTCGCTTTGCGTTGAAGTTCCCAACGGCCAGCTAGCGGTGGGCAACGGAAGGAATACCACCATGACCAACGACGTGCGATCCAGGACAACTGCCGCGCTCAGCAATCTTTTTATTGGTGATGCGCTGGCAATGCCTGTGCACTGGTTTTACAACGTTCACGATATCGATAAGGCGTTTCCAGATGGCATCCAAACCTTCGAAGCCCCGCCTGCGTTCCATCCTTCATCGATTATGTCACTACACTCCACCAGCGGCGGTGGCCGCAAAGGGGCGGGTCATCAAGGGTCGCGGGATATTGTTGGCGACGTGATTCTAAAAGGGAAACAGTCGTTCTGGGATCGCCCTAACGTGCACTACCACCAGGGTATGCGCCCAGGGGATAACACGTTAAACGCGTATTGCGCGTTAACGCTGATGGAAACGATGTGTGAGTCGGGCGGCCATTATGACCAGGATAAGTTCCTTCAGGCCTACATTACGTTGATGACAGCTGACACGCCGGCCCATCCAGATACTTATGCCGAATCGTACCATCGCGGTTTTTTCGCCAACCTTGAAGCGGGGCGGCCTGCCGATCAATGTGGCGCCGTTACCCACGACACCCCCTCGGTAGGCGGCCTGGTGACCATCGCCCCCTTAGTAATTGGCGAACGCTTGCGCGGGCGTTCGTTGGCGGATACCCGGACGCTTTGCCGTGACCACCTTGCGTTAACCCATCCTGATAGCTTTCTAGCAGAGGTTTGCGACGCCTACGTTGAGCTGATCGACGGCTTGCTGTTTCGCGATAGCGGGAGTGACGCAAGTAGCGTGCAGGAACTGTTGCTACAAGCTGCACGAGGGTTATCACGGCGTGACCTGACGAAATTGGTGAACAGTAGCAAACCCGAGCGGGAGGTAGTGGGAAAAGTGCTATCCACCGCCTGCTACATTTCCGATTCATGGCCTGCAGTGCTCTACCTTGCCTGTAAGCACCAGCAGGATCCACTGCGAGCGCTACAAATCAACGCAGAAATCGGTGGCGATAGTGTGCACAGAGGTGCCGTCTTAGGCGTATTACTCGGTTTGATCCACGGCGAGGCCGCCGGAAACCTGTTTGCCCAGTTAACCGAACATCAGTCGATTAACCGGGCGATTGAGTGCCTATCTTTAAACCCTGACTTAAACCCTGGATTTAAATCCTGATTAGGAGCGACGCTCCCACAGCGTGACTTCCGAGAGGCTATGCTGGTATTTATGCATGGTCTCACGGATCACAAAGGGCACTTTTTCGGGGTCATTGATCATCCGGAAGTTAGGTGCCAGCAGCGCCTTAAGACCATCCAGGGTGCTGACGTTTTCGCCGTCTTTCTTGAATCCCCCAATCCATTCTTCCTTAGGCGTATATTCCTCCAGCCAGGTATAGGGTGAAGCGATCATCAGGATGCCGCCAACGTTAATGCGCTCGTGGATGTTTTGCAGAAACTGGGAAGGCTTATACAGCCGATCGATCAGGTTGGCTGCCAGCACCAGGTCGTAACCGCTGAATTGTGGCTTGAGGTTACACGCATCGCCCTGGTGGAAGCTGACGCGATCGGTTGTTTCTTCCAGCCCCAGGCTTGCCAAGGTGCGTTCCTGGTAGCTAACCAGCTCGCCCTCTTCCGTGCGGGTATAACGAAGCGCTTTTTGCTCCGCCATTTCTACCCCCTGGCGAATAAAGTTAGCCGAGAAATCCACCCCATCGACATGCTCAAACTCACGGGCCAGCTCAAAGCTCGAGCGTCCGCTAGCACAGCCCAGGTCGAGCGCACGGTTTTTCGGCCGACCGGCCATGCTGGCCAGCGCTTTGTTGGCCAGTGTTTGCGGAAAGTTGGCAACGCCAAACCATTGTTCGCCGTAATGGAACTCAGCGTACTCGGCCATCCGCGCGTCGCTTTCGTAATAAGCGCTGGGCAGCTTGACCTCCGCTTCCGAGACCACATAGCGGAAACCCGCGTGTTGGAAAAAATGACGCCGAAACGCATAGCGGGCACTGAGCTGGGTTTCATTGCCGCAAGATATCCATGAGCCACCCTTGATCAGGTTATGCTGGTTGTCGAAGGTTGGGGTGGTGAAATCATCGTAAAGCGGGTGAACATCAAAGCCTGGAAACGGGTAGGTGGGCGTTTCTATCCACTGCCAAACATTGCCCACCACATCGAACCATTGCCCGTGTTGGAAGCGCGTCACAGGGCACGAAGAAGCGCCGTGATCGAGGTGAAGATTCGCATCTACGGGCTTGTCGCTCGCAGGCTCAGCCACACCGGCCTCATCGGCCAGGCGATGCCACTCATCTTCCGTGGGCATGCGCACGGTTTGGCCGGTTTGTTCGCTTTTCCAGTTACAGAAGGCTTTGGCTTCATGGAAATTAACTTCTACCGGCCAGTCCCAAGGCATTTCTACTTCTTCGGTCATCAAGCGCAGGAACCATTCGTTTTTCCATACCCAAAAGGTGGGATGGGTCGCCTCGGCGAAGGTGCGCCAGCCTAGCCCCTCTTCCGACCAGTAGGCATCTGTCAGGTAGCCACCGGCTTCGACGAATTCAAGAAATTCGCTGTTACTGACCAGAAACTGACTGGCTTTAAACTCTTCAACGTTCGCTTGGTGGTCGCCATACTCGTTGTCCCAGCCATACCAAGGATCATCAAAGGATTTCCCCAGCATTACTTCGCCACCGGGGACGGTAATTAGCGTGTTCTCCGGCGGCTCGCCAGTCGTCCGAATCGGCTGCCAAGCCGTTTGTGGCGTAACAAGATTGAGCGCCTGCTGACGAATCAACACTGACGACGTCTCAAGATGAATTCGCTCATGCTCGATGCCCATCACGATAGGCCAAAACGGGCTTTCCCAGTTAATTGGCAACGTCAGCGGAAGCTCACGAATCAGGTTGAGTACTGCGGCGCGGACCTTAGCACGGTAGTCCATAATTTCGCTGACCGATGGCCACTCGTAGTGATCCTCGTTCAGGTCGTCCCAGCTCATTTCGTCGACACCCACCGCAAACGTGGACTCCATGCTGGGGTCTATACGAGCAGGTAAGAGCTTGGCCAGCACCAGCTTGTTGACGAAAAACGTCGCTGTATGCCCCAGATAGAAAATCAGCGGGTGCCGCAGGGGAATTGACTTGCGAACGTATGCTTCCTCACTCGCAAGCGTGGTAAAAAGCGATTCGTAACGGTCAAAGGTGGCGGTAAAGTTGGCCTCGATGGCCCGGCGCGTTGCTTCAGGATCACTTCCAGCTAGGTACACCGTACGGGGGAAAAGCTCGGAGAGCGTCGGCTCTTGGGGAACCGTTGGGGAATTGGTAAGAGTCATATCTTGGAACACCTTTTGTCTTTAGACGACGATAGTTTTGATTACGGGTCTTTTAGCGGAAGTCCCCACAGCATAAAACGTGTACTTGGAAAGTTCGATTATGACCTTCTCACGCTACTTTCAAGCTTCATCACCTCTTACGCTCCGGTGCTACTTTTGAATTCAGTTGGCCACAAACTATTTTTTTACAGACCAATGGCAGCAAACTATACAGTTCCTACCATTAAAAACCAAAAACCTAGACAATAGCTATCTATAGTTATACAAAAAGCGTAAAAAAACCGTGCGCGCACAAAAAAGCCCGCTGAGCAATCTCAGCGGGCTTTTTTAGATTCTGTGGCGGAGGGGGAGGGATTCGAACCCTCGAAGCCTTGCGGCTTACACACTTTCCAGGCGTGCTCCTTCGACCACTCGGACACCCCTCCGCGTTTTGACGCTGTTGAAAGGCTGAACCTTTCGCGACAGAACGGCGCACATACTATTGGCTAAGCCTCGAAATAGCAAGCCTTTTCAGGATAACGAGCCTTTTGATTAGCGTTGAACCGCGGTTAACTTGGCGGCACCGTTAACATTGTGGCGGCACTTGTTTTATTGCGACAGCACTTATTATTTTGGCAATACGGCATAGCTGCCGTTGGCTTCCAGACAGAGCGTCTCGCCGCAATAGAGTTGCTGGGTCAAGGCAATACGCCCTTTGCCGCGTTCAGCAAGCTTATCAGCAAGCTGCGCCGGGCCTTGTGGCTCGGCGGGTGCACATATCAAGCGGTAGTCAGTTGTGACTGGGGCGAGAAACCGCTGGCTTGCCTCGGCAATCACCACATCCTGCGCGATACCCCGCTCGCGCAGCCATAAAGTGGCCCAGCACCAGCCTAGCAGCGTGGTTTGTGCAGCAAGCGCGCCGCCAAAGCCAGTGCCTTTATCGTTTAGGTTTGGCGCCAAGGCTAACTGCCACGTTAGGGCGTCGCCTTGGCGCGTCACCTCGCTAATGCCTAAGGCCTTCACCATAGGAATAGCGTCACTTAGCCACTGCTGAAAGACAGCCAAGTCTTCTGGCTGACCTTCCGGCAACGGCAACCGTGGATGCGATACACCGGGCTGACGCGAAACACTCACGGCTAGCCCCACCGCTCTACAAAGTCGTCAGCGTTGTGTTGCGGTAGCGGCTTGTGGCGCCCGCCCGGGGTGCCAAGATAGATAAACGCGACCACTTCATCGTCATCATCCAGGCTTAGGCCTTTGCGTACCACGGGGTCAAACGCGTACTTGCCGCTGCGCCACATAGCACCTAGGCCCTGCGCGTGGGCGGCCAACAATAAGCCGTGGGCGGCACAGCCCGCGGAAATTACTTGTTCCATTTTCGGCACTTTTTCGATTTCCGGGGTGACCTTGGCTATCACGGCGATGATCATCGGTGCGCGCAACGGCTTTTTGCGTGCTGCATTGAGCACTTCGTCTCCAACGCTAGGATCTTCTTGGAACTCCGCCTCGGCAAATAGCTCGCCCAGGCGCTCACGCCCTTCCCCACTGAACTCGATAAAACGCCATGGGCGAAGCTCTTTATGGTCGGGGGCGCGCAGTGCTGCCTGATACATGGCGCCGAGCTGACCAGCGCTGGGCGCCGGCTCCATTAGCTTACCCATTGAGCTGCGTTCGTGAAGAAGCGTGAGTGCGTCCATTAATGACTCCAAATCCAAGCGTATGAGGCTAGTGTAACAATGTCATTTATAACACCGCCGTTTATTGCCTTGCTAGGCGCAGCGGCGTCGGCGGCGTTAGTCCAGGCGTTGCCCGCCAAGGGCTGATATCCAACCCGCCACGGCGCACGTAGCGCGCGAGCACCAGCAATTGAGTGGGTTTTGCATACGCCATTAGGTCGGTGAAGATATGCTCGACACAATGTTCGTGAAAATCCTGGTGCTGACGAAACCCAATCAGGTAGCGCAATAGCCCTGTGCGATCAAGCTTTGGGCCTTGGTAATAAATCATCACGCTACCCCAGTCCGGCTGACCGGTCACCGGGCAGTTAGATTTCAGTAGGTGGGAGTAGAGCGTTTCTTCAACGACCTCTTCCCCCACCGTTAGGTGGGCGCTACTGGGTGTGTAATCGCTTACTGCAATGTCTAAATCATCCAGGCAGTCTCCCGGCATGCGCCGTGGCATTAGCTCTTCCGCATCCACGTTAAACAACTCAACGCTGACTGCTGCACCCCCCGCCGTGGAGAGGTCGTTGGCAAGCGTTTGCATCACTTCTTCGCGGCTATAAAAGCGGGTTTGGTTGAAGCTATTGAGATAGAGCTTCCAGGATTTAGACTCAATCAAACGGGGCGAGTCTGCGGGCAGGCGAAAGCGCGCCACGGCCACGACAGGCTTGCCACGCTCATTGAGCCAGGAGACTTCAAAAGCGTGCCATTCATCTTCCCCCACAAACGGCAAGGCACCCTCTTCAATCCCCAGCGGCACTCGATTGGCTGCGCGTGGGATAGGGTATAACAGCTCAGCATCGTATTGCTCGGGGTAGACGGCATCCCGCCCTAACGGTGCGTGTTCCAGGGTATCGGGGCGATTGACCATTGGTGATTACTCTCAGCTTGGTATTAACGACTGGCTTAGCGCTTAGAAATTAGAAATTAGAAATTAGCATTAGCTACGTATCCCTTTACCGCGTTCTAGCATTGCAAGCGCAATGCTAAACAGCACGATAATAAAGGCAAAAATCGCAGTGAGCGCCCAGCCCACGGGGATATCTGAAACGCCCAAGAAGCCATACCGGAAGACGTTGACCATATACAGAATCGGGTTAAGCATGGAAACGCCTTGCCAGAAGTCCGGCAGCAGCGAAATAGAGTAAAACACGCCACCCAGATAGGTCAGCGGCGTCAAAACAAACGTCGGCACAATGGAAATATCGTCGAATTTATTGGCCAATAGCGCGTTAATAAAGCCGCCAATCGAGAACAGCGCCGAGGTAAGCACAACAACCAGCACGGTGAGCAGCGGATGCTCCATGCTTAGGCGGGTAAAGAATAGCGACACCACGGTCACAATCAACCCAACGCCAAGGCCACGCGCCATGCCACCTAAGATAAAGCCAGCCAGTATCACCCAGTTGGGCATAGGCGAGACCATCATCTCTTCGATCGAACGCTGAAACTTATTCGAGAAGAAGCTCGACGATACGTTGGAGTAGCTGTTGGTGATCACGGACATCATGATCAGCCCAGGGACGATAAAGTCCATGTAGCTGAAGCCGTCCATGTCGCCAATACGCGAGCCAATCAGGTTACCAAAAATGATGAAGTACATCGCCATGGTGATTGAAGGCGGCAGCAGCGTTTGCGGCCAAATTCGCGTGAAGCGCTTGATTTCTTTTAGCACTAGGGTCCATAGGGCGACCAATGTTTGGCTGAAATTCATGCGCGGGCCTCCCGGCTTTTCGCACTCGAATTTTCAACGCGCTGATCAATGGCCCCTTGACCACTGCCCTCGACCATCGACACAAACATCTCCTCAAGGCGATTGGCCCGGTTACGCATGGAAACTACCTGCACACCCTGCTCGCTTAACGCATGGAAAACATCGTTTAAGCGCTGACCACGATGCACCAACAGCGAAAGCTGGGTGGGCTCCAACTGATGCAGCTCAAAGCCTTCGATCTTGGGCGCTTCGGCGACTGACTCGGACAAATCAATCAAGAAGGTTTCGGTATCTAGCTCAGTCAGTAGCTCGCGAACGCTGGTATTACGCACGATATCGCCGTTGTTAATAATCGCCACGTTACGGCACAGGCTCTCGGCCTCTTCCAAATAGTGGGTAGTAAGAATAATGGTGGTGCCTTCGTCTTGGTTAATCCGCCGCATGTATTCCCACATGCTGCGCCGCAGTTCAATATCCACACCGGCAGTGGGCTCATCTAGGATCAAAAGCTTGGGGCGGTGCATCAACGCCCGGGCAATCATCAAGCGGCGCTTCATGCCCCCAGAGAGCATGCGCGCACTGCCGTTGCGTTTATCCCACAAACCAAGGTCGGTCAGAAGCTGTTCAGCACGCGGCAAGGCTTCGCGGCTGGTCATACCGTAGTAACCCGCCTGGGCCATTACAATATCAAGCACTTTCTCGAACTGATTAAAGTTGAACTCTTGAGGCACCACGCCTAGCTGATACTTGGCTTTGGCAAAATCTTTATCGACATCAATGCCAAAAATGGAAACCTTGCCAGCGGTTTTTTGTACCAATGAGCAGACCACGCCCAAGGTGGTGGATTTACCGGCACCATTGGGGCCTAGCAAGGCAAAAAAATCGCCCTGCTGGACGTCGAGATCAATACCTTTTAGCGCCTGAAAGCCGTTACCATATACTTTGGTAAGGCCACGGATCGACAATGCCGGTTCGGCCATGAACATGTCCTGTCAGCAAAATTAGAAGAGAAGATAGGAGATTAGGGCGCAAACGAGTTTTTTCAAGGTGCGCAATGGAGCCAAGCGCTAGACACGCTGATAGCATCACCTAGCAAGTAGCTGATGCATCAGGGAAGAAATTGAAACTAGGCGCTAGCCGAGACCGCCACTTCGGGCGTGCTGGCAAGAAAAATCACATTAACTATGCACTCCCGAGTACGACTTTCAGAACTGACCGTCGATGTCGGTAACGCCAATCAACTTGTGGTTGACGAATTCCTTCAGTCCGAGGCCGATCAACTCGCGGCCATAGCCGGAGCGACGAACACCGCCGAAAGGCAAGTCGGCCTTCACTGCCGTTGGGTGATTGATGTAAACCATACCGGTGGACATCTGAGCCGCCACCTGGCGACCTCGCTCAATGTTCTGCGTGAACACTGACCCGCCTAACCCAAAGGGAGAATCGTTGGCGATCTCGATGGCTTCGGACTCGTCCTTGGCTCTGAACACCAGAGATACCGGACCAAAGAACTCCCAGTAGTAAGCAGGATTATCCTTCGTCAAGTCCGTCAGCAGCACGGGCTGTACGAATGCACCGCGCTCGGGTATTGCGGCACCAATTACGGTCATCGTAGCACCATGCTTAATTGCATCTTCCACTTGCTTTTGGACATCGTCCGCTGCGCTCTGAGACGACAAAGGCGCCAATGTCGTCGTCGGATCCATGGGATCCCCTGCCTTGAGTAAGGCGACGCTGGCTTTGTACTTCTCCAGGAAGGCTTCGTAGACCTCCTCGACGACGATGATCCGCTTGGACGAACAGCACACCTGCCCCGCGTTCCAGTGGCGGCCAAACACAGCCCATTTCACGGCTTTGTCGATGTCGGCATCATCCAGCACCACAAACGCGTCGGCGCCGCCCAACTCCATCGTTGACTTCTTCAGCGCCTTGCCAGCCTGTGCAGCAACCACCGCGCCAGCTGCTTCAGAACCGGTCAAAGCAACACCGTGAACGCGTGGATCGTTAATGATGGCTTCCAGCTGCTCGCGCGTTGCATAGAGATTCTTGAATCCGCCAACCGGCAAGCCAGCATCAAGCATCAGCTTCTCGAAAAGCGCAGCCGATTGCGGGACGTTGGATGCATGCTTGAGTACTACCACGTTACCGGCGGCAAGCTGAGGAGCGATGATCCGGGCGATCTGATAATAAGGGAAGTTCCACGGCTCTATCGCAAGGATAATGCCCAGCGGCTCGTGCACTAGCCAGGCCTCGGTCACCACCGGATCCTTGGACGGCAGCTTATCAGGTGCCAACTGCCGCTCGGCGTTCTCGACGTAGTACTCGAAGATCGCAGCTGACAGCTCGACCTCCGCCTGCGCCTCGCCCAGCAGCTTGCCCATCTCCAGGGTCAGTAGTTTTGCATACTCCTCGCTATTAGCGCGCAGCAAGTCGGCCGCTTTCTTCAGAATAGTAACCCGCTGCTGGACGGGGGTGTTCTTCCAGTTGTGGAATGCTGTATCGCCGCGATCTAACGCCAGAGCAACCTCTGCATCGGTTGCGTTGGGGAAATTTTGAATCGTCTCCCCGGTATAGGGATTGGTCGTTGCATAAGCCATTTTTTAATCCTCTGTTAACCGGGTTATCTGTGTGGCATTAGTTTCGCGCGCGCAGGGCACCCTAAATCACTGTGAAAAAAACGATTACTCTGGACCACCCCGTTCTGGTAGACATACCAGTCAAGGCTACGCACCGTTGGATCACCATCATAGCCAAGGTGACGCACTTGCATATTGTCGTGGATCACATATGCGTGCGCTCTGGTTGTGAACGCACACCGCGCCGTGCCTCAGTGGAGACCGGCGCTGACGGCAATAGAAAGTAATAGAAAGTGATAGCGTCAGTTAACGGCTTATCTTCAAATTAATAAGATGCCTAACTGCCAACATGAAAGCGGCAAGCTTCACATGATTTAGAACGACGAGGATAGCCTGACAGGAGGGAGCACTGACGAAGACTGCATATAAAGCAGTGAAATCGGAGAAGTTTTAGATAGTAGAGGCTTCGCGGAGAAGGTGAGCTATAGGCTGTCGAAATGGAGCGGGAAAGGAGATTCGAACTCCCGACCCTCGCCTTGGCAAGGCGATGCTCTACCACTGAGCTATTCCCGCAACACAAACAGCACTGCTTATTAAAGCAAGATGGCGTCCCATAGGGGGTTCGAACCCCTGTTACCGCCGTGAAAGGGCGGTGTCCTAGGCCACTAGACGAATGGGACTATATAGGTATATCGAAACTGGAGCGGGAAAGGAGATCGATCGGACTGGCGCACCAGATCCCGACCCTTGCCCTGATAAGGCAATACTCTTTACCACACCATCAAAACTGGAGCGGGAAAGGAGATTCGAACTCCCGACCCTCGCCTTGGCAAGGCGATGCTCTACCACTGAGCTATTCCCGCTTATAGAACACTTAATCAATCTATCGGAAGTGGCGTCCCATAGGGGGTTCGAACCCCTGTTACCGCCGTGAAAGGGCGGTGTCCTAGACCACTAGACGAATGGGACGTGTGGAGCGGGAAAGGAGATTCGAACTCCCGACCCTCGCCTTGGCAAGGCGATGCTCTACCACTGAGCTATTCCCGCATTCCGATAACCCTGACGGCCGCTTATTATGAAAAAACTAATTCTTCAAAATAAGTGGCGTCCCATAGGGGGTTCGAACCCCTGTTACCGCCGTGAAAGGGCGGTGTCCTAGACCACTAGACGAATGGGACGTTGCATTGCCTCATCGAGGTGGCGCGTATGTTACTCAGTGCTTATTGTGCTGTCAAGCACTCCGCTACCACTTGGCTAACTGACCCACTTTCAACCACCTGCCTCTAAAAAGTAGTTTCTCCTCTGGTAGCGTGCACACCGAGGGTGCCCTGCGCACTCATCAAGCGCTATAACGGTGCAGGCGGTTATTTTTCTTATCATTAGCATTGTTGTTAGAGACCGACAAAACCCTTAAAATCTTTTATTTAAAATAAAATCGATTTTTTTTGGCACACCCCTTGCTATCTCATTATGTTGCCTTGCTGAACAATTCCCCCTTAATGAGGTGTGCTATGTCCTTATCCCGTCGCAAGTTTCTAACCACAGCTGCTGTTTCCTCGACCGCAGGCCTTGTATTGGGCGCGCCGTCTATCGCCCGTGCGCAGTCCGCCGAGAGTTTTAATTGGCGTATGACCAACGCCTACCCACCCGGCTCGCCCTTCTACGTGGAGGGCCCTGGCAGCCCCACCGATGTCATTGCCAAAATTAACGCCATGTCCGGCGGGCGACTCAATATTCAACATTTTGCCTCCGGCGAACTCATCCCGGCCTTTGAAGGCTTCGAAGCCGTTCAAAGCGGCACCATCGAAATGAATGCCGCCAATAGCTACTTTTGGTCAGGCACCACCTTTGCCGCTCAATACTTCACTACCGTGCCGTTTGGCATGAGCTTTATGGGCCATATGGCGTGGCTTTATCACGGCGGCGGTTTGGAGCTTTGGCACGAAGTGTATGAGCCGTACGGCATGGTGGCCTTCCCGCTGAACAACACCGGTGTACAGATGACCGGCTGGTTCCGCGAACCGATTGAGGATATTAGCCAGCTTAACGGCCTGCGCATGCGCGTCCCTGGCTTAGCAGGCCAGGTCTATTCCTCGCTGGGCGTCGATGCCCGCGTACTGCCCGGTGGTGAAATCTTCCCAGCCCTGGAACGTGGCGTGATTGATGCAGCCGAGTTTGTCGGCCCCTTCCAGGACCGCCGCATGGGGCTGCATAACGCCGCCAAGTTCTACCACACCACTGGCTGGCATGAACCGGCTACCACTGGCGAGCTGCTGATTTCTAAATCCCATTGGGACAGCCTGCCCGAAGACCTGCAGATGATTGTCAAAACCGCTTGTATGGCCGCCTGCCTGGAGAGTTTGACATGGTCTGAAGCCGTTAATGGTGAAGCGCTGACGGACCTGGTAGAGAACGAAGGGGTTACCGCTAGCATGCTACCCGAACCGGTCATTGCGGCACTTCGCGAGGCCACCATGGACACACTTTCTACCCAAGCCAATGCCGACCCGCTAGTGCGCAAGGTGCACGACAGTTACATGGCGTTTAAAGCCAATCATGACCTCTGGGCGGGTGCCAGTGAACGAGCGTTTTTAAACGATATTATCGGAGTCTGATATGCGCACCGTGGCAACGTTTGTCCACGGAGTTGAGGCGGTGGTTCGGCTATTTGGCTGGATCGCCGCCTGGACTTGCGTGGCATTAGTCCTGCTCGTCGCTGGCGACGTATTGATGCGCTACGTGTTTGACTTCGGTGCGGTATGGCTTCAGGAGCTGCAGTGGCACTTGATCTCGCCTATCGCCCTGTTTGGCATGTCGTATTTGCTACTGACAGGCGAGCAGGTGCGCGTGGACGTTTTCTACGAGCGTTTTCCGGCCGGTGTGAAACGGGTGATAGAAGTCATCGGCGGGCTATTGCTGCTGGTCATGGGGCTATATATCGCCTGGCTGACGCTGCCCTGGATTGCCCAATCTTTTGCTCGCGGCGAGGCATCGCCCAACCCCGGCGGCCTGCCTATGCGCTGGCTACTCAAATCGCTGATTCCGTTTGGCTTTGCCCTTCTCGCACTACAAGGGCTGGCCCACGCGCTGCGCCAGATTTTCGTCCTGCCCACACGAGGTGAATAACACATGTCTCCCAATGAATGGCTAGCGATCGGCATGATCGTGGCTTTTTTTGTGTTCCTGCTAATTGGTATCCCGGTGGGCATCAGCATCGCGGCCACGGCTTTTTTCTTTGGCTATATTGGCTTTGGTCCGATGCTGTTTAATCTACTGCCGTCACGTATTTACGGCGTGGTTACCAATTACACCTTTATGGCCATTCCGCTGTTTGTATTTATGGGAGTAATGCTAGAAAAGTCGAAGCTGGCTGAAGAGTTGATTGATGTGATCGGCCATTTGTTTGGCGGTATTTCAGGTGGCATGGGCGTGGCGATTATCTTAGTTGGCGTGCTCTTGGGCGCTGCCACAGGGATTGTTGGCGCCACTATTGTCACCCTTGGCTTACTCACACTGCCTACCCTACTACGCCGCGGCTACCCTAAAACCCTGGCCACCGGCATGATTTGCGCTTCTGGCACCTTGGGTCAGATTATTCCACCCAGCCTGGTGCTGATTCTGCTGGCAGAAATTCTCGGTGAATCGGTGGGTACGATGTTCGCAGCGGCCATGGTGCCGGGACTAACCCTAGCGGCCGTGTATATTATTGCCATTCTGGTGATCGCTAAGCTTTATCCCGACCTGATGCCACCGATTCCTTTTGAGGAACGTGCGGCAATGAGCAAGCGCCAGTTGATAGGCAAAGTGATCACCGTGGTGGGCCCACCGGTGGGCTTGGTGTTTGCGGTATTAGGCTCGATTATTGGCGGTATTGCTGCCCCCACTGAGGCGGCCTCCATGGGGGCGCTAGGGGCATTGGTGATTGTGACGTGCTCTGGGCGGCTAACTGTTGCACTGCTCAAAGAAGTCGCCAAGGCAACGCTGGTCATCTCGGCGATGGTATTTTTTATTTTGATCAGCGCACAAGTATTCGGACTGGCATTCCGCGGCTTGGGCGGCGAGCATTTGGTTGCCCGTATGTTCGACTGGGTGCCCGGTGGCGAGCTAGGCGCGATGCTGTTTATGCTACTGCTGATGTTTGTACTGGGGTTCTTCCTGGAGTGGATTGAGATCAGCTATATTGCCTTACCGCTATTTTTGCCTTTCTTTGTCCAGATGGGCGTCGATATGGTGTGGCTGGGTATTTTGGTGGGTTTGGTGCTGCAAACCTCGTTTCTTACCCCGCCTTTTGGCTGGGCACTGTTTTTCCTCAAGGGGGTAGCTCCCAAAGAGGTTTCCACGCTGGATATTTACAAAGGTGCCCTGCCGTTTATTGGTCTTCAGTTTCTGGCTGTGGCGTTAGTGTTTATCTTCCCCAGCATTGCCACCTGGTTGCCCGAGGCAATTGGCTGGTAACGATCTGCCTTAGCATTTATTTAACAATAAGGATTCAAATATGCTCCACACCCAACGTAGTTACGGCGGCAGCTGCGTCGCCCCTCATCACCTAGCTGCCAGCGCCGGGCGAGATGTGCTTAAACAGGGAGGTAACGCGGTGGAAGCCATGGTCGCAGCCGCTGCTGCCATTGCGGTGGTTTATCCGCATATGAACGCTCTGGGCGGCGATGGCTTCTGGTTAATTCATGAGCCGGGTAAAGCGCCCATTGCCATTGACGCCTGCGGCCCAGCAGCAGGATTAGCCGACGCACATTTCTACGCCGGTGAAACACACATCCCTGAGCGCGGCCCTAAGGCGGCCCTCACCATGGCGGGCACCATTGGCGGCTGGCAGGAGGCGCTAAACGTTGCGTCAATGTGGAGCGATCCCCTTCCCCTCACCACACTTCTAGCCGATGCCATTCATCATGCCGAGGTGGGTATCGCCGTCACGCAAAGCCAGGAAACGCTTACCGCTAAACACCAGCAACGTTTGACCCAGAGCCCCGGCTTTAGTGACGCCCTACTGCTCAACGGACAAGTTCCCCGTGAAGGCGAACGGCTGCGCCAACCACGCTTGGCCGCCACACTTAAGCGCTTGGCGGAAGCGGGTTTAGACGACTTCTACCGCGGTGAACTGGCCGCCAGCATGGCGAGGGATTTAGAGGCTGTAGGCAGCCCGCTAAGGCTGGCCGACTTTCACGCCTATCGCGCCCAACAGGTCACACCGTTGGAAGTAACGCTCCAGGATGCCACTCTGTACAACCTGCCCGCACCTACCCAGGGTATGGCTTCATTAATGATTTTGGGCATCTACGATCGCTTAAAAGCTGCCGAGCCTAACGGTTTTGACCATTTGCACGGGCTGATTGAGGCAACCAAACGCGCCTTTATACTACGTGACCAAAACGTAACCGACCCCGGCCGCGTGCCGACACCGCTGCAGGATTTACTCAGCGCAGAGAACATCGGCTTAGAGGCGGCTCAAATCGACCCACAGCACGCCCTGCCCTGGCCTCACGAACCCGCCCCTGGCGATACCATTTGGATGGGCACTGTCGATCGCGAAGGACGGTCGGTGAGCTTTATCCAGAGCATCTATTGGGAGTTTGGCAGCGGTGTGGTGCTGCCGGAAAGCGGCGTACTATGGCAAAACCGCGGCATCAGTTTTTCGCTCAACCCCGACGACCTGCGCGCCTTAGCCCCTGGGCGCAAACCGTTCCATACGCTGAACCCGGCACTTGCGCGGTTTAACGATGGCCGCACGATGGTCTACGGCACCATGGGCGGTGAAGGCCAGCCGCAAACCCAGGCGGCGGTGTTTTCGCGCTATGCGCTGCATGGCATGCCGCTCCAGCAGGCAATTACCGCCCCCCGCTGGCTATTAGGGCGTACCTGGGGGGAAACCAGCACTAATCTAAAGCTCGAAGGACGTTTTGACGACGCTGTGGTCACCGCCCTGGCCACAGCGGGCCACGATGTGGAAGTGCTACCCGAGGCATTTAGCGACACCATGGGCCATGCGGGCGGTATTGTGCATCATCCAGATGGGCTGATAGAGAGCGCCCACGACCCGCGCAGTAACGGCGGCGCAGCCAGCGTGTAAGCATTCTCCTGGCCGTTTTCAGCATGCTGAACTTGAGAAGGCCACTCGCTGTCTCTCCAAGGAGTGTTAAGCTAGTCTGCTTATAAAGCCTCTGAAGAGCGGCAAACCAGAGGGAGAGGAGAACCCCATGGCGAAAATCGAAAAATCCCCTGAAGAATGGCAACAGCAACTAACCCCTGAGCAGTATCGGGTGGCACGTGAGAAAGGTACCGAACGCCCCTTTACCGGCGACTATCAGGTGCGCGATGCGCAGGGTATTTATCACTGCGTATGTTGTAATGCGCCACTGTTTGAGAACGAACATAAGTTTGATGCTGGCTGCGGCTGGCCAAGCTTTGACCGGCCCCTAGGTAACCGTCATGTGGAAGAGCATACCGACACGACCCTTGGCATGCAGCGCACCGAGGTGGTCTGCTCCCACTGCGATGCCCACCTGGGCCATGTCTTTCCCGATGGGCCACCGGAGACCACCGGCTTGCGCTACTGCATTAACTCAGTGTCACTGGAATTTCATCCTGACGAGTAATCAGCGTTAAGTCCGGCGGGCTGCTATAATGGCAGCCCGCTTTTTTTGTGCTTGTAGGAGAGGTCCATGCTCGGCTGGTTTCCAGGACATATGAACAAGGCCCGCCGCCAGATTGCGGAGGTGCTGCCAGAGATCGACGTCGTGATCGAGGTGCTCGACGCGCGTCTACCCTACTCTAGCGCCAACCCGATGCTGGCCGAGCTAACCCGCCATAAGCCGGTGCTGAAAATTCTCTCGCGTGCGGACCTTGCTGACCCGGAGCGGACGGCCGAATGGGTGGCCTTTTTTGACGCCCAAGAGAACATGCGCGCATTGGCCGTCACCACCACCAACACACGTGAATTAAAGAAGATTCCCAAGCTGTGCCATGAGCTGGCCGGTGCCGTGCGCGCCGACCGGGATGTACGCGTGATGGTGATGGGTATACCGAATGTCGGAAAATCCACACTAATTAACGGCCTAGCCGGGCGCAAGATTGCCAAAACCGGCAACGAGCCCGCAGTGACCAAGCGCCAACAAAAGGTGCGCATCGATGGACGCGTGGCACTTACCGACACGCCTGGGGTGCTATGGCCCAAAATTGAAGATCAGGCAAGCGCCTATCGCCTCGCTGCGACCGGCGCCATCCGCGATACCGCTATTGAATACACCGATGTGGCCATTATCACCAGCGCCGAGCTTGCCAAGCGCTATCCCGAAGCGCTCACCGTCCGCTACAAGCTCAAAGAGCTGCCGCCTTACGCCGCACCAGACATTCCCCATGACATCGATGCGGATGGCCCGAAAAAGCCCGATTTTCTCGCTATTGCCGGCTTCGACGGTAACGCCATCTTAAAAGATATTGCTGCCCGCCGGGGCGGTCTTCGCCCCGGCGGCGCAGTGGACCTGCACCGCGGCGCGGAAGTGCTGCTCCACGAGTTACGCGATGGCAAACTCGGCCGACTGACGCTGGAAACCCCCGCGGATATTCCACCGCCGCCCGTGCAAAACGACGAAGACAATCAAGCACTTTCCGACGCATAATAGCTTAAAGTACTCCTACGCTGTTGGGCGTCATAGGAGGAACTATCGCGTTGGACACTTTTGGGCCACTTTTGGACAAACACCTCATGGACACCCCGCAGTCGCACGAATCACAGCCGTTGAAGAAATCGCACAAGTTGCACAATGTCTGCTACGACATTCGCGGCCCGGTACTCGACCACGCCAAGCGCTTGGAAGAAGAAGGCCAGCGGATTCTCAAGCTCAATATTGGCAACCCCGCGCCGTTTGGCTTTGAAGCCCCGGAAGAGATTCTCCAGGATGTGATGCGTAACCTGCCTACCGCCCAGGGATACTGCGACTCCAAAGGGCTCTACTCCGCGCGTAAAGCGATCATGCAGGAGTGCCAGCGCAAACAGATTCCCGGCGTGGGTATAGAAGATATCTTCATCGGCAACGGCGTCTCTGAGCTAATCGTGATGGCCATGCAGGCGTTGATCAACGACGGCGACGAAGTGCTGATCCCCGCCCCGGACTACCCACTCTGGACGGCGGCCGCGCACCTTTCCGGCGGTCACGCAGTGCACTACCTGTGCGACGAACAGGCGGACTGGACGCCCGACATGGCGGATATTCGCGCCAAGATCACCAGCCACACCCGGGCGATTGTGCTGATTAACCCCAATAACCCCACCGGCGCGGTGTATCCACCTGCCGTGGTGAAAGAGGTGTTGGCGATCGCCAAACAGCACAATCTGGTGGTGTTCTCTGACGAGATTTACGACAAGATTTTGTATGACGGCGTCGAGCATACGGCCACCGGCGCGCTGGCGGACGATGACCAACTGGTGATCACCATGAACGGTCTCTCCAAAAGCTACCGCTGTGCGGGTTTCCGCTCCGGCTGGATGACCATTTCCGGCACGTTGGCCAAGCTTAACGCCAAGGACTATATCCAGGGACTGAACATGTTGGCCTCCATGCGGCTATGCGCCAACGTGCCTGCCCAGCACGCGATTCAAACAGCACTGGGGGGCTATCAGTCGATCAATGATTTAATCCTACCCGGCGGGCGACTGCTGGCCCAGCGCGATATCACCGTGGAGAAACTAAATGCGATCCCCGGCGTTTCCTGTGTCACGCCTAAAGGCGCGCTCTATGCGTTTCCGCGGCTCGATCCCAAGGTGTTTAACATCAAAGACGATCAGCAACTGGTACTGGATCTACTACTGCAGGAAAAAATCTTGCTGGTGCAGGGGACGGCCTTTAACTGGCCCGAGCCCGATCATGTGCGCATTGTGACGCTGCCCTGGGCGGATCAGCTAGGTGATGCACTCGACCGCTTTGCCAATTTCTTATCGCGCTATCGCCAGTAAGTAACGGGTGATTTAAAAAACCGCGATGACTTGAAACAGCCATCAACAGCACGTATCTAAACCATTATTCTAGCAACGCTTCGATGAACCTTAAGGGAGAATCCCCACCATGATGCGAATTTTGCTGTTTTTAGCCACCAACATAGCGGTCTTGCTGGTCGCCAGCATTACCCTGCGCCTACTCGGCGTTGAGGGGTATCTGCGCGGTCAGGGCATTAACTTCACCAACCTGCTGATTTTCTGCTTTATCTTCGGCATGGCGGGTTCCATCATCTCGCTGTTGATTTCTAAATGGATGGCCAAGCGCAGTACCGGCACGGTGATCATCGAAACGCCCTCCAACACCACCGAACAGTGGTTGCTGGATACCGTCGCCGAACTCGCCCACGAGGCTGGCATCAAAACCCCGGAAGTGGGTATATTCCCCGCCCAGCAGTCCAACGCTTTCGCCACCGGCTGGAACAAAGACGATGCGCTGGTGGCCGTTTCAGCAGGCTTATTGAACCGCATGCGACCGGAAGAAGTACGTGCGGTACTGGCCCACGAAATTGGTCACGTGGCTAATGGCGATATGGTCACCCTGGCGCTGATCCAAGGCGTGGTGAATACCTTTGTGATGTTCTTTGCCCGGGTAGTGGCCCACTTGGTCGATAATTTCCTACGCAGCCGCAGCGAGGGTGGCGGCGGCCTGGGCTTTATGGGCTACTTCGCAGTGGTCATGGTTGCTGAGATTGTGTTTGGTATTTTGGCCTCGGCTATCGTCGCTTGGTTCTCGCGCTATCGTGAATACCGCGCCGACGAAGCAGGCGCGCGGTTAGCAGGCACCAACGCCATGGTCAGTGCGCTAGCGCGCTTGAAAACTGAAACCGAAATGCCAGATCAAATGCCGGATACACTGCGCGCCATGGCCATCACCAAAGGCCAAACGCGCTCGCTGGTAGAGAAAATGTTTGCCAGCCACCCGCCGCTGGATGAGCGTATCCGTGCGCTAAAAGAAGCCGCTTATCGTCAGTAAGCTTTTTTAGAAGTGCCATACGTTTAAGGCCCGCATCTGCGGGCCTTACTGTTTTCCACAGCACAGTTCAGTGAAGTTGTTCAAAGACTTCCGGATGCTGCTCAGCAATACGTAAAAGTGCAACCGCCGGGCCCTGTGGCTCTCTTCGACCTTGCTCCCAATCTTGAAGAGTACGTATGCTTACCCCCATAAGACCTGCAAATGCTGATTGTGTCAGTTTCAATTTTAACCGAATCATTTTTGGCGGTGAGGGCTCTGCTAACTGATTATTTCGCAGAGCTACGTTGCCTTTCTTAAACTGCTTAATTTCATTAATGCCGTCGAGAATCTCTGTCCCAAGATTTCTATCAACCATTTTTGATGGCCTCCGCGATCTGCTTGAGCGTATGCCCAGAAATACTGGCGCGCTCCGATTTGCTGTACAGCGTGAGCATCCATATCTCGTGGTCAGACTTCTTCCAGTAGTAGATAGCTCTGATACCACCACTCTTTCCAGAACCTTCCGACGCCCAACGCACCTTACGCACACCACCCGAGCCCTTTATGAGGTCGCCTGCGTCCCGGTTTCTGCAATAGATATGTTTGCAGCCCACGGTATTCCTCATCCGTAAGGTAGCTCGGTAATAGCTTGGTGAAGGTAGACGTTTCGATAAATAACATCACTGAAATATACGGCTTTGCCGTATAAACATCAAGATTTAGCCAGAGAGTTTTGATGCCTAGCTCACTAGTAAATCAGGAGCACAACGAGCAATTGATAAGTAGCCGCACATTTATCAGTGCTTGCTCTCCTCAACGCGGCTACTGACGCTGAACCCTGCACCACGCAACAGGCCTTCCAGAACGACCGCCTCCCCAGACAACTCCACGTTGAGCGTGGCGAATTCGCGCCTTAGCGGGTAGTTGGCGCGGCAGTCATCAAAGCCTTTGCGCATGCCGTGCTGCTGGGTTTGGCGCTGCAGCGCATCGTGGTCGCGGCGCACGTCATACACCGCTCTCATACAAAGCCGCAGAGCATCTTCCGGGGGCAGTGCGCGCTGCAAATGCAGCCAGGCCAGCGCGGGCGGTGGGCAAATATCGGCAAACGTTAGATCACTTGGCTGACCGCCGTGGTGAGCCAGTGCCTGCTGAATCATCCAGGTGCCGCGTAGTTTGCCATCCAGGCTATGTCCGGCAATATGCGGTGTTGCCAACGGGGCAAGATCACGCAAGCCAGCGTCGATATCAGGCTCCTCTTCCCACACGTCCAAGATGGCACTGATATCGCCCTTGCCCGCCAAACGGCTACGCAGCGCTAAGCCATCCACGCAATCGCCACGCCCGGCATTCAGCAGCACGCAACCCGGGGCCAGCTCATCGATACGCTGAGCATTGAGCAGTTGGTAGGTAGCGTAGGGGCCGTCGCGGGTCAAGGGTGTATGCAGGCAGAGCACGTCACAGCGCTCGATCAGGGTATCTAAAGAGCGAAATCCAGCCCGACCCTCCTTCTCAGCCCTGGGCGGGTCACAGACCAGCGTTGCCACGCCCATGGCATCGAGCCGCGCCTGCAAGCGGCTGCCCACATTGCCTACCCCTACAATCCCCACAGTGCGATTGATCAGCGCCCAACCATTGCGTTCCGCCAGCGTTAGCAAGCTGCTCAGCACATAATCAACCACCGCTTCGGCGTTGCAGCCTGGCGCGCTGGCGAAGGCGATACCGCGCTGGGCAAGCGCTGCCTGATCAATGTGGTCCGTGCCGATGGTGCAAGTACCAACAAAGCGCACGGCGCTACCAGCAAGCAGTTTATCGTTGACCTGGGTAATCGAACGCACGATGAGCGCATCGGCATCCTGTAGGTGGGCGGCGTTTATCTCCCGCCCAGGCACGCGGATGAGCGTACCAAAATGGCCGAAGCAGCGTTCGGCAGCGGGGATATTGGCGTCGATGACAAGTTTCATAGGCGTTTGGGTATCCGGGCTTTACAATACGCCCGCGACGACTTGATGGGCAGGCGTGTTTAAAGGCTATCTTTTAAAAGCTAAGTAAGGAGAGTGTTGTGATCGTACGCTGGGAAACCAACCATGACTATGTGTTGGTTCATATTCACCAGGATATGTTTGGTGACTGGATTTTCAGCCGCGCCTGGGGCCAAATCGGCACGCAGTTTGGCGGTCTGAAACATCAGCTAGCCGATACGCTGGAACAAGCCCATATGTGGCTGGAAGATGAAACCACTATCCAGTCCTCACGAGGTTTTCGCAAGGTACTGGAAGTGGCCGATCACACTCCTGAGGGCAAGGAAGCCATGCGCCAACTATCTTTACTGGATGTACTTTAAGCCTAGCGCACTCGCTCCATGCTTTTTGCTAACTTAAGAAACGCCGCCCGTCACGCTCGTGGGCGCCTTTAGGCGCTGTGATCTCTGGCGGTGCTGTAAACGCTTCCAGCGCTGCTTCATCCAGCCAACCGCGCTCGCGCAACCAGGCACTTAATCGTTCCAGCTCAAAGCCACGATCCAGCTCACTGCCGTCACTATCCGCCAACACCGGTATCCGCACGCCGTAGCGCTCTACTAGCGCGTCGTCGTCGCTAATCTCGATGTGGTGCAACCACACCTTTTGATTCGCCAGTGCGGCTACCAGAGCCTCTAGTTGGCTGCACAGGTGGCAGCCCATCGTTGTGTATAGCGATAGCTGAATCATGCTGAAGGTCTCTTCATACTAGCTTTCTTCATACTAGCTTTTTTCATACTAACTCTCTTATGACACCTTATGACGAAGTAGGAATACGTGGTGTAAGTTGGTGCGCCGTTGGAAATCGGGGTCGAAACTGCGCCCGGTGATGTCCTCTACCGCGTAGCGCTCGCTGAGTGCCTCATCGAGTTTAAAGCGCCGCTGATTATTAGAAAATACCAAGGTGCCACCGGGTGCCAAGCGCGCCATGGCCAGCTCCACAAGCCGCGGGTGATCACGCTGCACGTCGAGCGTGTCGCGCATTTTCTTGGAGTTAGAGAACGTCGGCGGATCCATAAAGATCAGGTCAAACTCGGCGTTGGCGGTTTCCAGCCAGCGGAAACAGTCGTCGCGAACCACACGATGCAATCGTGTATCGAGCTTATTCAGCGCAAAATTGTCCTTGGCCCACTCCAGGTAGGTGTTGGACATATCCACACTCACGCTATCGCTGGCGCCGCTTAATGCTGCCTGCACCGTTGCCGTGGCGGTGTAACAGAACAGGTTTAAAAAGCGCTTGCCATTGGCCATTTCGCCAATCATGCGCCGTACAGGGCGGTGGTCAAGAAACAGCCCGGTGTCGAGATAGTCGCGCAGATTCACCCATAGCCGTGCTTCGCCTTCCTGCACCTCAAACCGCTCACCGCTGGCAGCACGCTTCTGGTATTGGGCGCTACCGGTTTGGCGCTCGCGGCGTTTGATATAGATCTTACTGGCGTCAACGTTAAGCGCCTCGGGCATGACTTCCAGGGCATCGTACAAGCGCTTTTGCGCTTGGGCCGGGTTGATCGAACTGGGCGCCGCGTACTCTTGCACGTGTACACGGTCACCGTAGCGATCCACCGCCAAAGCGTACTCGGGCATATCGGCGTCATACACGCGATAGCTGGTTTCGCCGCTCTGCTTTAGCCATTTTTTCAAGCGCTTCTGATTTTTGATCAGCCGATTGGCAAACATCTGGGCATTGTCTTGGTTTTTGTGAGCGGCTTGCTCTTCACTAGCCTCTTCACTAGGCGTCGCCTCTGCACCGCTCTCGCTCTGAACGGGCTTTGTTTCGCTAGCGACAGGCGGATGCTCGGCGCCACCAACCTCCATAAGCAGCAGCTTGGCATCCAAGGCACCGTTTTTAAGCGCGTACTGTTTGTGCGCACGCATCCCCAGCCGGTGGCCTAAGTCCGGGTTGCCGGTAAACACTGCCAGGGTCCAACCGGGGAACAGCGCTTTAGCTTTATCACCCAGCTGGGCGTAGAGACGCACCAGCTCAGGCAATTCACCCAGGCGCTCGCCGTAAGGCGGGTTGGTGATCAGCAGGCCCCTCTCAGCGGTGAGCGTTTCTGGCCGGGTAAGCTGGCCTAAGCTCTGTCCGTGAAGGCTAATCAACGCAGGAATACCCGCCCGCATGGCATTGGATTTCGCCGCAGTGAGTGCCGCCGGACTCTGATCGAAGCCTAATAGCTGAACCTTGCAGCGTTTTCTACCGATCGACGCGCGCGCTTCGGCTTCACGCTTCTGTTCACGCCACGCGGCATCATCGTGTCCTGCCCAGCCGTGAAAACCGAAACGTTCACGGTTCAGGTTCGGTGCCTGATCGGCGGCCATCATGGCGGCTTCGATCAGCAGCGTGCCTGCACCGCAAAGTGGGTCAATCAACGGCTCACCTGCCTTGAGGCGCTCGGGCCAGCCTGCGCGCACCAATAGGGCTGCCGCCAAATTCTCTTTTAGCGGTGCATGACCTACATCCCGGCGATACCCCCGGCGGTGCAGGCTTTCACCAGAGAGATCCAGGCCGATGGTTAAGTTCATCCGGTGCAAGTGGGCGTAGATACGCAGATGCGGGGTTTTAGTATCCACGTTAGGGCGTTCCTGCCCGGCCAGCTGCAGTGCATCGACCACGCCGTCTTTAACGGTCTGCGCGCCAAAGCGGGTATGGCGAATATGTTCACTGCGTCCGTGAAAATCCACCGCCAGCGTATTGCCCGGCGCCAAGTGTTGGGACCACGCGATACGCACGACTACATCACGCACCTGCTCGGCGGTGTCGATCATCGACTCGCGCACCAGGGTTAAAATAACCCGATTGGCCAATCGCGACCACAAGCAGACGCGATAGGCGGTCGCTTGGTTGGCGGTAAAATACACACCGGCCACAGTTGTCTTGCCCGGCGTGGCACCCAGCGCTATGAGTTCATCGTGGAGCAGGCCTTCTATGCCTTTAGGGCAGGTGGCTAGCAGGTTTAAAACGGTATTTTGGTTCGACTCGATCATGATAATAGCGGCGCGTAAAGGCGCGAAATTCCTGTATATAACAAATGAGTTTACGTTTTATGACAATTTGGTAGTCGACAGATGACCCCATCATGGTCTAACAATAAGAGAGTAGCTACTGAAAAACGCATGCGTTGCCAGTCTGAGTTCTAAAAGGATGCGTTCCTAAAGCAGACCTTCGACTGGTAAGAGATCACCGCTCGACCCGTTCAGCTCGTGAGTGCTAGACAACTACGTCGATGCGGGGCCTCGCTCTTGAAGCAAGCTCTCGGAATAGTTGTGTTTTCGAGCCTATTGGGTGCTAATTTAATTAACACCTACCTATTTTGACACTAAGGCTTCGACAACATCCTATTTCTTATCAAAGGCTTTTGTGAAAAAAAGACTTTCGAGAAAAGAGGTTAGCCAATGAAACGACAAAAACGTGACCGCTTCCAGCGTGCTTATGTTCACGGCTACAAAGCGGGTCTGACGGGTCGCTCCCGGGATGACTGCCCGAGTCAAGATATCAATTTACGCGAATACTGGATGAGCGGTTGGCGTGAAGGCCGCGGTGACCAATGGGATGGAATGACCGGCATTTCCGGCATCCACAAAAATCCCTTAGTCACGGCCTAACGTTTTATTTTTCAAGGCTGTAAAAAAGAAAGATTTTAAGTGAGCCCACCTTCGTGTGGGCTTTTTAGCGGCTGGCGTTCCAGTGGCTGGGACGCCAGCGCGCTGGCGCATTCGCCTACCAGCCTCGGGCCTTGATAAATCAGGCCTGAATAGAGCTGTACTAAATCTGCACCTGCGGCAATTTTAGCCTGGGCGGCAGCCACGCTATCGATACCGCCAACGCCGATAATCGGCAGCGTGGGCAAGTGTTCACGCAGTTGGCGAATCACCCGATTAGACGCTTCAAACACCGGCTTTCCTGACAGCCCACCGGCCTCCTCTGCCTGAGGATCGCCCTGCACCGCCTCACGGGAAACCGTCGTGTTGGTGGCAATCACACCATCCAGGACGTTGCGCTCGATACTTCCCGCCATCAGGGCGACTTCTTCAGCACTCATATCCGGGGCGATCTTAATCAGCAGCGGCACGTTGCGGCCCGCTTGGGCATTGAGTTCTGTGGCACGTGCCCGAATAGGGCCCAGCAACGCATCCAGCTGTTCGCCGAACTGCAAAGTACGCAGCCCCGGGGTATTCGGGGAGGAGACATTAACGGCAATGTAATCCGCGTAGGGGTGCACGGCGTCTAAACAGACCAGGTAGTCATCCAGCGCCTGCTCGACCGGGGTGGTGAGGTTCTTACCAATATTGATGCCCACAATGCCGCGGTAGTGGCGCTGCTTAACCTGCTGGATAAGATGCGCCACGCCTTTGTTGTTAAAGCCAAAGCGGTTGATGATCGCCTCATGCTGCGCTAAGCGAAACAGCCGGGGCTTGGGGTTGCCCGGCTGTGGCTTAGGCGTCACCGTGCCCACTTCGATAAAGCCAAACCCCAGCGCGCCCAGAGCATCCAGATGGTCAGCGTTCTTATCCAACCCGGCGGCGAGCCCAACGCGATTGGAAAACCGCAGCCCCATCAGCTCAACAGGCGCATCGACTGGCTTGCCAAATAGCCGCGCCACCCCACCGACACGATACAGCGCATCCAACGCGCCCAGCGCCATACCGTGAGACTTTTCAGGATCAACGCGAAAAAACAGCGAGCGAGCGAGGTTGTACATGGCGATTCTCTTAAAGCGAGGTCAAAACGGACGCGGAGTTGAAAACGACCGCCAGTATAACGCAATAAAGCGCGCCCTGGTGGAGAACCCAAGGCACGCTTTAAACAAAGAGACACGCTTTAATAAAGCGAGCTAACTAGGCAGGTTTACGCTTCGCCATCGCTCTCAGCGAGGTCCACCAGCTCGCGTACCGCAACGGCGAAGAGCGCAAAGCCGCCTTCACTACCACCACGCACCTCTTCAATCAGACGACACCAGCGGCTATGCAGGTCGGCATGCTGATCCAACCACTGCGCTACCCGCTCCTCGGTATCACGGCTACCGGTATCAAGCTTCAAGACGCTTATCGTCAGGGCTAGCTGCTGGCGCTCAATATCGTCGCGGAAAGTCTCACGGGCCTGAGCTTGCCAGCCGTCACGCACTTCGAGCTGGTTGACCTGCTGAATCATCCACGGTAGCTCTAAGCGATTGCCAATCTCGTACAGCACCTCTGCCACCCGCTGAGGTTTTTCATTGATCAGCCGCGCCGCTTGGATAATCCCAAGCCCGGCGTAGAGACTCGATGATGCCGCGACAGTGGATGCCAAGGCTTCCGGCACACCCGCTTCCAACAGCTCGTCGCGCCGGGTATTCCAGGCGCTCAACTCCTCACCACTGAGCAGCTCACCAATGCCTTCTTGCAGTTGCGCCAAGCGTGGAGCGAAATACACGATAGTATCTTGGGTTGAAAGCCCCAGGTGCTGACGCACAAACCAGCGCGTGGCGCGACGTATCAGGCGCATCAGATCGAGCATCATCGAGTACTGAACGCGGTTGGGCACCTGATTGTCCAGGGCCTCAATTTGCGCCCACAGACCCGGCAAGTTGAAGCTATCCCGTGCCACGATATAGGCGCGGGCAATGTCAGCGCGCCCGACACCGGTGGAGTCCATTAAGCGGCGGACAAACACGATGCCCATGTGGTCGACCAGGTCGTTGGCGACTTGGGTGGCGACAATTTCACGCTTTAGCCGGTGCTCGTACATCTCGTCTTTGAAGCGCTCAACCAGCACCGAGGGGAACAACCGCTCTAAATGACGATGAATATACGGGTCGTCCGGCACCTCAGAGGTAATCAAATCGCCCTTCAAGGTGCTCTTGGCGTAGGAGATCAGCACCGACAGCTCCGGCAGGCGCATCCCTTGAGCGTTACTGGCGCGCTCTCTCAGCACTTCATCGGTGGGCAAAAACTCCAGCTCGCGATCAATTTGCCCAACGGCCTCTAGCTCGCTGATAAAGCGGCGATAAGGGCCTAGCGATTGGTTAGAGAGAATAGCCGACAGATCCAGCGCCTGGCTTTGGCGGTAGTTATCCAAAATGACCAGCTCTGAGACTTCGTCGGTCATTTCCGCCAATAGCTGGTTGCGCTGCTTGTCGGTCATATCGCCGCGCTTGACCACTTCATCAATCAGAATTTTGATATTGACCTCATGGTCGGAGCAGTTGACGCCGCCCGCGTTGTCAATAAAGTCGGTATACACTCGCACGCCCTTGGCGGCGGCTTCCATACGCCCGCGCTGGGTTAAGCCGAGATTACCGCCCTCGCCGACCACACGGCAGTTTAAGTCATTGCCGTTAATGCGCAGAGTGTCGTTGGCTTTGTCGCCCACATCAGCGTCGGTTTCGTCAGAACCTTTGACGTAGGTGCCGATACCACCGTTCCAGATCAGGTCAACCTTGGATTTGAGCATCGCGCGGATAAGTTCGTTGGGCGAAAGACGCTCTTCAACGATCCCGAATACCTGCTGCATTTCCGGTGTGATGGTGATCGATTTTGCGCTGCGGCTAAAGATACCGCCACCCGCAGAGATCAGTTCCTGACTGTAATCTTCCCAACTGGAGCGTTGCAGCGCAAACAGCCGTTTACGCTCGGCAAAGGCTGCCTCGGCATCTGGGTTGGGGTCAACAAAGATGTGTAGGTGGTTGAAAGCACCCACCAGTTGAATCTTGTCAGAGAGCAGCATGCCGTTACCAAACACATCGCCGGCCATATCGCCGATGCCTAGCACGCTGAACGGATCGCGCTGGGTATCCACATCAAGATTTTTAAAGTGCCGCTTAACCGACTCCCAGGCGCCGCGCGCGGTGATGCCCATTTTCTTATGGTCGTAACCGTTGGCACCGCCAGAGGCAAACGCATCGCCTAGCCAGTGGCCGTACTCCAGGGAGATAGCGTTGGCAATATCCGAGAAAGTAGCAGTGCCTTTGTCGGCCGCTACGACCAGGTACGCGTCGTCCTCATCGTGGCGCACAACGTTTTCCGGCGGCACCACCTCGCTTCCCACCAGATTATCGGTCACGTCGAGCAGCGCACGGATAAAGATTTGGTAGCAGGCGATGCCCTCTTTCTGGAGGACGTCACGGCTGGCATTGTCCGGCATGCGTTTACAGACAAAACCGCCTTTGGCGCCGACCGGGACGATTACCGCGTTCTTCACCTGCTGCGCTTTCACCAGCCCCAATACTTCCGTGCGATAATCTTCAAAGCGGTCAGACCAGCGCAGCCCACCACGGGCGACTTTGCCACCGCGCAGGTGCACACCTTCGATCCGTGGCGAGCAGACAAAAATCTCAAACATCGGCCGCGGCTTGGGCATGCCGGTCACTTTGGAGGGCTCAAGCTTGTAGGCGATATAGTCTTTAAAGCGTCCGTCTTCGGCAAGCTGGTAATAGTTGGTGCGCAGCGTAGCAAGAATCAGTTCCATAAAGCGGCGCAGTAACTGGTCGTCGTTAAGGCTGGCAACGCCTTCTAACTGCTCATTTAAGCTTGCAATACAATCATCGGTGGCGTGGCTCTGCTGGTCAGGATCAAAGCGCAGGCTAAACAGCGCCACCAACTCACGGGTAATGGCCGGATAGTTGGTCAGCGTGGACGCGATATAGTTCTGAGACATGCCGAAGCGGATCTGTTTTAAATAGCGAGCATAGCCGCGCAGCATCGCCACTTCACGCCAGTCCAGCCCTGCCCCGATAATCAGCCGGTTAAAGGCGTCATTGTCAGCTTCGCCGGCCCAAATGCGCTTAAAAGCTTCGCTAAACACGTCGCGCATATCGCCCAGACTGACATCCGCCCCGCTGTGTTCGAGTTCAAAATCGTGAATCCAGTAGCGCTGCTCAGGCGCGCTGATATCGTAGGGACGCTCGCCAATCACACGCAGGCCAAGGTTTTCCATCATCGGCAACACATCGGAAAGCGGGATCTGCGATTCGCGATGAAACAGCTTCAGGTTAACGCCGCCACCCTGCTCTTCTAACGACCGATACAGCGACAGCGAGAGGTCGTTCTCGCTGTCCAGTGTTAGCAGGTGCTGAACGTCGAACACCGCGGTGCGCGCAGAGAAGTCTTCCCGGTAGCTCGCCGAAAACGCCTCACGAAACTGATCCATCAGCAAATTCGCGCGTTCTTCGCCGAAGCCTTCGATCATGGCGTTATGCAATTCGTCCCGCCAGCTACGCGCCAACTTCGCTACTTTGCTTTCCAGGCGTTTAAGGTCGTAGTCGCTAGGCGCATCGCCGTTAAAGCGCAGAATCAATTGAATACGCGCCAGCACCGACTCGGACAAGTAGGTATTGAAATCACCAAAGTGTGCGTCTAGTTCATCGCACAGCACGTTTTGAATCCGCTGACGCAGATCCGTAGAGAACACGTCGCGGGGAACAAACACCAAGCAGGAGTAAAACTTGCCGCTGACATCAGCACGAATAAACAGCCGCACCTGGCGGCGCTCGCGGATATTGAGAATGCCCAGCGCGGTGCTAGCCAGTGATTCGGTCTCAATCTGAAACAAATCATCGCGGGGGTAAACTTCCAGAATCTGTAACAGCTGCTTGCCGTTATGTCCCTGTGGATTAAACCCGGCGATATCCATCACCGCCTTTAGCTTGCGGCGCAGCAGTGGAATATTACGCGGCGACTCGTTGTACACCGTCGCGGTGAACAAGCCGAAGAAGCGCCGCTCGCCGATGACCATGCCGTCGTCGTCGTAGCGATCAACGGTAATGTAATCAGGGTAGGTAGGACGATGCACCCGCGAGTGATGGGCGCTCTTGGCAAACGACAGCAGTTGCGGCACCAGCACGTAAGCGTTTTCCTCTCCGACACCTTCTTCGGTGCGAATACGCTCACAATAGCGTGGTTGATCCAAACGAAAGACACCCAGCACACTGTCAGCATCGCGCCTTAACTCGCCCTCTTCGAGCAGGTATTCGTCGTAACCCAGGAAAGTGAAGTTGTCTTTGAGCAGCCATTCGAGGAAGGCAATCGCCTCTTCGTGGTCGTCGGGGTCGATCTGTGGCGGACAGTTTTTTTCCAGCTCTTGGATCGACTCGGTGATTTTCGCGCACATGGCGTCGTAATCGACCACGGCGGTGCGCACATCGCGAAGCACGTCATTTAGATTGCTTTCGATTTTCTCAAGCAACGCCTCGTCGGTGTGACGGTCTACTTCAACCACCATCAGGGATTCGCGCGTTTCAGGCGCCCGTTCTTCTTGCGGAGAGGCTAGCGATTGCAGCTGATGATGGTCGTCGCGATTAACTGCCAGCACAGCATTTTGAATGGCATGCACCGTCAAGCCACGCCGATTGAGTTCGATACGTACTGAGTCGACCAGAAACGGCATGTCCTCATGCAGCACCGCCACGAAGGTATGTGTCGACTGCCAGCCGTGTTCTTCAAAATCTGGGTTAAATACCCTTACCTTGGGTTGCTGCGGATCGTGGTGCTGCAAAAACTGCCAAATTGACAGCGTTGCGCCGTATAGGTCGTCCAGACGACGATCTATCAGGTCTTCTACCGGCACGGTGGCATAAAAGTGTCGGGCAAAGGCAATCACCGCCGCCGCGCGAGCGGGATCTAGTCGCGCATTTAGCCGTTCCTGCAACTGTTTTAAAAGATCTTGCCGACTCTCTTCAATCGCAACATAGTGCATCCATCACCTCGACTGCCTAGGCCGTTACGCGGCCAAAAAACGAAGGACAATAGGCCTTTAGGCCAATATTCTAAGCCTCAAGCTTACGCTACCTATCGCCATGTCCCTAATCACTTAACAAGTTGTTCATGGCGCATACCGTTTACGCATTAGGCCGCATTAAGCATGAGGCCATGTGCTTATTAAACCGTGCGCCGCTTTAATAGCACCCCACACTCACAGTGGTCGGTAAACGGAAACTGATCAAACAGCGCAAAGCGTTCAATCCGATGAGTATTGGTCAGTATGGTTAAGTTTTCAGCTAACGTAGCCGGATTGCATGAAATATACACGATCTGAGCGTATTCGCTGAGTTGCTCACAGCTCTGCGCGTCTAAACCGGCACGGGGCGGATCGACCAGCACGGTGGAAAAACCGTACTCTTCCAACGCCATTTCTGCCACGCGACGCCCGGCTTTTTCGCCCTTTAACGCTAGCGAGAACTCCTCTGCTGACATGCGACCAATCTGCGCGTTGGTGACCCCGTTGGCTTCCAGGTTAATGTTGGCACTGGCCACCGAGGTACGGGAGATTTCTGTTGCCAGCACGCGGCGGAAGTTGTCCGCCAGGGCAATGGTAAAATTGCCGTTGCCGCAGTAAAGCTCAACCAGATCCTCCTGCTGATGACCGGCGGTCACTTCCCGTGCCCAGCTGAGCATTTTCTGGCAGATATGCGCATTGGGCTGGGTAAAGCTGTTTTCGACCTGTTGGTAGTGCAGCGTGCAGCCATCGACTTCTAATCGCTCCCATACGTGGTCGCGGGTAAGTACGATGCGCTGCTTACGGGAACGGCCAATCACCATAATGCCCAACGCGGCCTCAAGAGCGCGGGCTTCGCGTTCCCACTCCTCGCCTAAGGGACGGTGGTAGATCAGTGTTACCAACGCCTCGCCCGAGAGCGTGGTTAAAAACTCTACCTGAAACAGCCGCCGACGCAGTTCATCAGAGCGAAGGCAGGCCTCGCGCAGCTGCGGCATTAGCTGATTGATGCGTTCGCTGGCTACCGCATATTGATCTAACCGAACCACCCGCTTATTTTTGGGGTTATCAGGGTCTACCTCGAACATGGCGTAATAAAGATCATCCTCTTCGTGCCATAAACGAAACTCGCATCGCTGACGGTAGTAACCCGGCGGTGATTCAAACACCTCTAACGCAGGTGGCTGGAAAGAGGCAAACATGGTTTCCAGATAGTCGCGTTTAGCGGCTAGCTGTTCGGCATAACGCTCAGGTTCTACGACGGGGATAGACAAGGCTACTCCTCTTAACAATTCGATCAGACGTGGTTCATATTCAGTAACTGGGGTGGCGCAAAGCCATAGCGAGCTAAACCAGCGGTCAGGATGGTAGCGGGCGCGGTGGTAAAGCAGCGGCCATCCTGCTGTTCGCTATTAAGCTCATCAACCACCTGCGCCACCCGGCGCGCAATCGCATCGCCGGAATCGACCCAATAAAGCGGCCCGGGGGCAAGTTGCGCCAGCCAGGGTTTAAGCAGCGGAAAATGGGTGCAGCCCAGCACCACAGTGTCCATTGCTGAGTTAGCGGGTGAAGCGGCGGCGGCACGCCACAGCGGCGCCAATGAGTTCTGCATGCGTTGGCTGTCAGGGGCGATACCTGCTAGCCACGCTTCTGCCTCGACCACCAGGGCATCGGCAGCCACACGGGTGATCACACAGTCGCTGGCAAAGCTATCAATCAAGCGCTGGGTATAGGGCCGCCCCACCGTGGCTGTGGTGGCGAGCAAGCCAATATGGCGTGTCTGGCTAATCACTGCGGCGGGTTTGATAGCGGGCACAGTGCCCACTACAGGTATGGCCAACTGCTGACGCAAACTGTCTAATGCCAGGGTACTCGCCGTATTGCAGGCGACTACCAACACACTAGGCTGGCAGGCGTCGACAGCGGCTTGGCAGACAGCCACGATACGTAACGCAAGCGTCGCATCATCGCGCAGGCCGTAGGGCAGCCAAGCGTTATCGCAGGCGTAGCACAGGGCTGCATCAGGGTAATGTTGACGCAGCGATTGCGCCACGGATAGGCCGCCGACACCGGAATCAAAAATTAATACGGGGCCTTTCATGACTCTGCCTGTGAAAAAAACGGAGTGGCTAGTTTAGCATGCTCCGTTGTTTTATCGATTGCCGACAGGTCAGCCGCTAGCTAAACCGTGGGCACGTCGGCCCCGCGCAGCTCAGCATAGAGCTCAGGGTAGGCTTGCTGGAGTCGCTCCAGCTCCTGCTCAGCGCCTTCGGGCAGGGCTTGACGTAGCTCTTCCATATCGTCTTGGCTAAAGTGTTTATCAATCAGCGGGAATAGCTCTTCGCGTTCACGGCGTAGGTAGGCCCGATGCGCCTCAAGATAGGCTTTCAGGTCATCGGTAAAACGATCCATCGGTAGGACGTTATCCATCAGGATCATATCGATGTCGTTGGCAAGACGCTGTAAGCGTGGCTTTAATTCTTGATACTCCTTGGCCATCTGCTCGGTGAGCTCAATATGCTCCGGCGCCTTTGCTTGCAGCCGTTCAACGCAGATGCGCTCAAGCGGCGTCGCAAATCTTTCCATATAGGTCAAAATATAGTCGGCTACTTCGCGCATCAGCTGGAAATTGGGTCGCTCGCCAAGGGCGAGGGTTTTCTGCTTAAGCTGAAGCACGTGGAGCATTCTCGCCATGTTGGCATGATCTAAACGCAGTTGGTTTAACATTGAAGCGTCTCCTTTGTTGTGTCATGCCTACCGTCGTGCCTTGCGGGCTAAGGGCATGCGATCATAAGCGCGTGTAATCAGTGCATATTGTCACTAGGGCATAGCTTACCCAGAACGTGCCTTATGTAACCGACGTTATTATCAACAATGCCTCTATAGCGTTATCCTAGCAAGCGTATCTTTGTGGAGAGTTACGCCAAAAGGTAGTTCGCCAAGGTACGGTTTACCATCAACACTTGTGGGTACATTGTTGCTCAACGTCTCGATTTACAACGGAAGCTTACATGGACCTTTTTGATAGCGCCCAGTCGATACCTGCAGACGATGCCCCGCTAGCCTTTCGTATGCGACCCCGCCATTTGGACGATTATGTGGGTCAGCAGGCGCTGGTGGGGCCAGATAAACCGCTACGCCGCATGGCGGAATCAGGCGTCGTGCGCTCAATGATTCTATGGGGGCCGCCGGGCGTTGGCAAAACCACCCTAGCGGAGCTATTGGCGCGGGCCTCCCAGGCTCATCTGGAGCATCTTAGTGCAGTGATGGCCGGGGTAAAAGAGCTTCGTGCCGTGGTTGACCGTGCTCAACAAATGTCGTCAACGGTTATTCTCTTTTTAGATGAGATTCATCGTCTTAACAAGAGCCAGCAGGACGCTTTATTGCCCCACGTCGAGTCCGGCCTGTTGACGCTAATAGGCGCCACCACGGAAAACCCGTCGTTTGAGGTAAACTCGGCGTTGCTCTCTCGGGCGCGGGTTTACGTGCTCAAATCGCTCACCCAGGAGGAGCTGATCACGGTGATGCGCCAGGCTCTCAGCGACGTTGAGCGGGGGCTGGGCAAGCGTCATATCAGCGTTGATGACGAGGTATTATACGCACTAGCCCACGCCAGTGCGGGCGATGCACGGCGGGCGCTGGGGTTACTGGAAACCGCCTGCGATTTTGCCACCCAGGAAGCCGGCCGCGAAGTGCTGCATAAAGAGGTGCTCGCCGATGTGATCGGCCATCAGGCCAGCGCCTTTGATAAACAGGGCGATGCCTATTACGACCTGCTTTCGGCGATTCATAAATCGATACGCTCCTCCCGCCCTAATGCCGCGCTGCTGTATATGGCGCGCTTTATGCAGGGCGGTGGCGACCCGTTGGACGTGGTGCGCCGATTGACCGCTATTGCTTCTGAGGATGTGGGTAACGCCGACCCACGCGCGCTGCCGCTGGTGATTGCCGCCTGGGATGCATACTTGCGCTTGGGTGATTACGAAGGCCAGCGTGCAATTGCCCATGCGGCGATTCATTTGGCCGTAGCGCCCAAAAGCAACCGTATTGACCGCGCCTGGAGTGAGGCCAAGCAGTACGTACGCCAGCAACCCCAGGTTGAGGTGCCGACTTACCTACGCAACGCACCCACTAAGCTGATGGAGCAGCTGGGCCATGGTGAAGGGTATCGCTATGCGCACAGCGAGCCAGACGGCTATCCGGCGGGTAGCGCCCACGACTGCTGGCCTGAAGAGCTGCCTAAAGCGACGTTCTTTAAGCCGAGTGCATTGGGTCAGGAAAAACGCTTTGCGGAAATCATGGCGTGGCGGGAAAATCTCGACCAGGAAGCCGATCAGGCGCCCTAAGGCGCCTGATGGTTCACTCTACTGTTGGCTTACCGTGCTTATTTACATCCCTTCGCGAATAACATCGGTGCCTTCGGGAATTTCGAAATCAAACATGTCCGTGGCAATATCGCCATTGAGGGTAATATTGCTAAAGGTAATCGAGGTGCGCTGCCCGGTACTGTCCATCATCCAAAGCTCGCTTAACGTTTCGCCTTCAAATACCATGCTCAATTCTTCAAACAGCGTATCGGCAGAGATAGGTACCAGGGTAAAAACGTCCTCCTCACCGTTCGGCTCATGGAAAACCTCATAGTTTTGGGTTAATTCGTCGACGCTTCCCGACAGCAATAACGCCGGGGTATGGGTGACACGGTCATCCATCTCTTGAACGGTGACTTGTTCAAGGTCGGGATCGTACATATACACATCGTCGCCGTCGGAAACCACGGTTTGAGAATACGGCGCGTCCACTTCCCACCGCAGCATACCGGGGCGCGCAAGCCACATTTCACCGCGTGCGCTTTGTAAGCGATCGCCGCTGCCGTCTAAAATCTGCTGCTCAAAAGCGGCTTGGTAGCTTTCTAACGGCTCCAAACGCTCGGTCAAGCGTTGGGCGGCGTCATCAGCCCAGGCGGGGGCGCCGAAAGTTAAACCCAAGGCGCTGGCGGCGAGTGCCAGTGGTGACGTTCGTGGTGTTTGCGTATCGCGCATAAAATCTCCCTAAGCAACCGTTGCCCGATAACCGTTGCTAAATGTCCGTTGCCCAATAATGGCCGTTGCTAAACCAAAGTGCGTTAGGCCGACTTAACCGTCCATACACCCTTCTCTAACATGCAGCCTTCTCAAAAGTACTATTTCTAAAAAGTACTGTTCTGAAAAGTACTGTTCTGAAAAGTACTGTTCTGAAGAATACTAGTAAGACGTAAAAAGCGCCGCGGGGTTTCACCCGCGGCACGACTTCCACGCTTATTGCATAATTGCGTGCGATTAATGGCCCACAGGCGGCGGAGCGAGCACTTCCCGGGCGCCATTGGTGCCCATCGATGTCACTACACCAGCACCTTCCATGGTTTCAACTAGGCGCGCAGCCCGGTTGTAGCCAATTTTAAAGCGGCGCTGCACGGCAGAAATCGAGGCTTTACGCGTTTCGGTGACAAACTGCACGGCTTCGTCGTAGAGCGCGTCTTGTTCGGCATCGTCGTTATCGCTGCCGTCGGCTTCAAGGCCGGTTAAGGCATCGGCGGACACCCCACCAGAAAGAATCTCTTCGATATACTCTGGCGCGCCGCGGCGCTTCCAGTCATCAACCACCCGGTGTACTTCGTCGTCATCAACGAAGGCACCGTGGATGCGGTTAGGTGGCCCTGAGCCTGCGGGCAGATAGAGCATATCGCCATGCCCCAACAGACTTTCGGCGCCGCCTTGATCAAGGATGGTGCGCGAATCGATCCTTGATGAGACTTGAAACGCCATGCGAGAGGGAATGTTGGCTTTGATCAAGCCCGTCACTACATCCACCGAGGGGCGCTGAGTCGCCAGAATCAAATGGATACCGGCGGCACGCGCCTTTTGCGCCAGGCGAGCAATCAGTTCTTCGACCTTTTTGCCGACGATCATAAACATGTCGGCAAACTCGTCGATCACTACCACGATGTAGGGCAGCTTCTCCAAAACCGGGTGAGGTTGATGCATTTCCCATGGCTGCGGTTCCCACAGCGGGTCTGCCACTTGGGCACCGGCGCGCTCCGCTTCGTCTAAGCGGCCGTTAAAGCCGGCGATGTTGCGCACTCCCATGGCCGCCATCAGCTTGTAGCGGCGTTCCATTTCAGCGACACACCAGCGCAGACTGTTAGCCGCCTCTTTCATATCGGTAACCACCGGCGCCAGCAGATGGGGAATGCCGTCATACACCGACAGTTCCAGCATTTTGGGGTCGACCATGATGAGTTTCAGCTCGCTGGGCTTCGCTTTCAACAGCATCGAAATCAGCATGGCGTTGACGCCTACGGATTTGCCTGAGCCGGTAGTGCCCGCGACCAACAAGTGCGGCATCTTACCCAAATTAGCGACCACGGGGCCACCGCCAATATCCTGGCCTAGCGCCATGGTCAGCGGCGAGGTTTCCTGCTGGTAGCGGTCAGAGTCGATAACTTCGCGTAGGCGAATCATGGCCCTATTAGGGTTGGGAATTTCAATCCCCACCGTGGGGCGTCCGGGTATCACTTCCACGACCCGCACACTCTTGACCATTAGTGAGCGCGCTAGATCTTTAGCCAAGTTGCTGATTTTGGAAACTTTGACGCCTGCTGCGGGCTTGATCTCAAAGCGCGTGATCACCGGGCCAGGCCAGGTATCCACCACTTCGGCTTTCACCCCATATTCGCGCAGCCGTACTTCAAGCAGCTCGGCCATATCGGCCAGCTGCTCGTCGCTATAGTTGGGCTGGTACGGCTCTGCAGGGGTTAGTAGCTGCAGGCTCGGCACGTCGCCTTCGGGTTCGTCCAGGGTTTCAAAGGCTGGCCGCTGGCTTTGCAGGTGCTCTACGGTCCACAGTGCGGGGCCTTCATCGCTCTCCTGCCCGCTTTGCTGTGGTGAAAACACCGGCTCCTGGCGCGCGCTGGGAGTAGGCAGCTCGTCCTTTGCCTTGTTATTAGCCACCGCTTTATTGTCCACCACTTCATCGTCCATCTCTTCGTCATCCCATACCGGCTCTGGGACGACCTCAGGAACGCGCTCAGCCCGCTCCGGTTTACTGGCACCTGGGGGTGCCTTGCTGTCGCTGGATTCAGTGGTGAATGACGGTTCGCGACGGCCGCCTGCAGACGGTTGCTCAGCCGGGATACTTTCAGCGGGTGCCTCATCGTTAACGAAGACGTTGCTTACCGCCGGGGCTGGCGCCTCCTCTTCACGCGACGCGCGCAGCGGGAAGGCGGGCTTGGGCTCATCAAACGTCTCAGGCTCAGTTGCCGGAGCGTCAGGCCGCACAAAAGCATTCTCCCTGGGGGCGGGCGCAACTGTAGGTGTGCGCTTCTCGGCCCCTTCCACGGGGCTGTCGGCCGGCCTTACCTGCTCGTTGTCGGGCGGCGCTGCGGTGGGGGTATACGTTTTTGCTGGCACGTATTTGTTGCTCGAAAACGCCGCGGCTTCCCAAGGAATTGAGGTATCTGTCGTTTCAGTTTCGTCTGTACTACCCTCTTCACTTTTACCGCTCTCTTCACTGGCGCTATCAATAGCGTTCTCGGAAAGCGGCACCGAAAAGCCCGGCTCGCGTCGTTCGCGACCACCCGAGTGTTTACCGGTGGGTTCGGGCTCCGCTGGTTTGGCGGTAGCGGGCTTGGCCGCTTCAGGCACGGTTTCGTGCCTTGGCTGCGGTTTTGCGGCTACCTTTGCCTTTGCCGCTGCGTGCTGAGCAGCCCGATCTCGGCGTAACTGCCGACGCGCTGACAACCAACCACCCAGACGACATACCCTTTTACCCAGTTCATCGGCCACCTGTAGCCAGGACATACCGCTAAAGAGCGGAAAGCCGCTTAAAATCAGCGCCGCAGCAATTAAGCCAACGCCGCCACTGCTCACCAGCGGCCGTAGCGCGCCCACCAACCCTTCGCCCAAAATGCCGCCAGAGGCGTAGGGCAGTATGCTATTGGGGTGATAAAAATGCAGCGCACCCAGCATGGTGGTACCAAAAATCAGCAATAATAGCCCGCCAGCACGTACTGCAATGGCGACGGGGTCGAGCTCAAAACGCACCTGACGCGAGCGAATCAGCCACCAGGCGGCGAAGCCAAACATACCCGGCCACCACAGCGCACTGGCGCCGAGCAGGGAATAGAGGACATCCGCCAGCCAGGCGCCTACTTGCCCCATCCAATTGCGCACGTCCGTTTCCGGCCCTTGATACGACCAGCCGGGGTCAGACGGTTGGTAACTAAATAGCGCTAATAATAAGAACACACACAGCGCCAGCAGCAGCACCACTACGCCTTCGCGCACGGAACCTTGTAAGCGCAGACCAAAACGACGAGCTTTATCTTTCGCGGCGTTGACACGCGCAGAAGAGGCCGATGATGATTGACGCGTATTACGCTGCGCTCGCTTGTTGACTGCTTTATTCACTTTCAAGCGACTCTCCCTTTACACCTCAATGGCGTCTTTAATCCACTTGCGAGTTTGTATGATACCGAGCATCCTTTCGCCGTCACAGAGTCTTTAGCTAAACGCTCAGTACCAACATTCAGTACAAGAACGCTGTAATGCACGTAGCAACAGGAGCAAGTCATGCTACCTTGGCTTTCCTCGCCATATCCTATTTTTCCGTCTGCTAAGACAGCGCTGGATTCACCCAACGGCCTTCTAGCTGCCGGTGGCGAGCTTTCCCCCGCTTGGCTGGTGGCAGCCTATCGGCAGGGCATTTTCCCGTGGTTCAGCGACGACGACCCAATTCTATGGTGGAGTCCGGACCCGCGCATGATACTCCTACCTGAGCAATTTAAGCAGCGCCGCAGCCTGACTAAACGACTACGCCATGGTGGCTTTCATGTCACCCTGGATCAACACTTCGACTTAGTAATTCAAGCCTGCGCCGCCCCACGCGGCGAAGAGACAGGCACCTGGATCACTGACGACATGCACGACGCCTACTGCCTGCTACATGCCCAAGGCATTGCCCATAGCATCGAAGTGCACCAAGGTAGCCAATTAGTCGGCGGCCTGTATGGTATTGCCATGGGGCCGGTATTTTTTGGCGAGTCCATGTTTTCCCGCGCCCCGGATGCCTCGAAGGTGGCGCTGGCGCACCTGGCCAGGGCCATGCGCGAGCAGGGCGGCAAACTGATCGATTGCCAAATGCATACCCCCCACCTGGCCAGTCTGGGCGCTATTACAGTCGCTCGCGAAGCATTCATCAACTACCTTAAAGATTGGTTGCCTGATAAGGCGTTTAGATTACCCGCATCGCCCGATGAGGCCCCGGTGCCGCCCCCGTCGCCCTGGCTTAAAGCCATTGGCGCCGAGGATAACGCCTATTGACGAATTCACTCAGTTTTACCAGGAGGCAAGCCGTGAGCAGTAATACGCCGCGTCGGCCAGTGCGGGATTTGCGCTTCTTCCTTACCGTGCCGCATGCCTGTAGCTATTTACCAGGCAGAGAAGCAACGACACTGTTTCTCGACCCTCAGGAGTCACCGCTACCGGGGGTCTACGACTCGCTAGCCCTGCTTGGGTTTCGGCGCAGCGGCCGCCACCTTTACCGCCCTCACTGCGAAGGGTGTAACGCTTGCCGCTCAGTGCGTATTCCGGTTGAACAGTTTGCTGCCAATCGCACACAGCGTAAAATTTGGCGCCGCAATGCCGATATTAGCATTCGCGTCGTGCCCGCTCACTTTTCTGCCCAACACTACGCGCTTTACGCTGACTATATTCGCCTGCGCCATGCCGACGGCGACATGTACCCGCCTAGTCGCGAGCAGTACCGCACCTTTCTGACACTGGATGAACCCTATGCCCAGCTATTGGAGATGTATCTAAACGATGAGCTGGTAGGCGTGGCTGCCTTTGATCATCTGGAGCTCGGCCTCTCGGCGATCTATACCTTCTTCGCCGTTAGCGACGACTTAGATAAGCGCTCGTTGGGAACCTTTGCTATTCTTCAGCTCATTGAGCTCACCAAAGAAAAAACGCTGCCGCACCTGTATTTAGGGTATTGGATCGAAGAGTGCCGTAAGATGCGCTACAAGCAGGCGTTTACACCGCTTGAGGTACTTGATGGGCGCCATTGGCGACCATTAATAGGTTAATCATGCCAGCTTTTTTGCCTTGACGGCGTGCTTACGGCACAATATAGCGCTGTTTCTTGGACGCTCGCCTAGCGGCACTTGAATCCTGATGTATTGTTAGCTTATTAATAGGTACATTGCTAACCGGTACTTTATTAGCTAACAGTTTACTAACTCATAAGTGGGGAAATGCCTATATGGCACGCGAAGATCATATTGAAATGGAAGGCGTTATCGTCGATACCCTTCCGAACACCATGTTTCGTGTTGAACTGGAAAACGGTCACGTTGTTACTGCTCACATCTCCGGCAAAATGCGCAAAAACTATATCCGCATACTGACCGGCGACAAGGTAAAAGTTGAGCTGACACCTTATGACCTGTCTAAAGGCCGTATCGTTTACCGTTCGCGCTAAGTCGTTGCACAATAACGCTTTCAGCTGATCGCTTTCGGCTGATCTTAGCGGTTCCAGCTAGACTGTTTTAACGACAACGCCCCGTCAATGACAGGGCGCTGCGTTTTTATGCATATAGCATGAGCATTGAAGAGATAGCTTTTAGCGCGGCTTAGCGCCCTTTTCAGGGCGCGTCGGCCATTTCAATCTCTGTAGAGAGGTGCAGTTCGCCCTCTTCCAAGCTGACGTGAACAATACCGCCGTTTTCTGCCAAATCGCCAAACAGAATCATCTCCGCTAACGGCTTCTTCAGCTTCTCTTGAATGAGACGCGCCATGGGGCGTGCGCCCATATCAGGATCGTAGCCTTTATCCGCTAACCAATCCCGTGCCATATCGTCGACTTCCAGCTGTACACGCTTCTCATCCAACTGCGCCTGCAATTCAATCAAGAACTTGTCGACGACATTGCGTACCACCGAGATCGGCAGCGCATGGAACTGGATAATGCCGTCCAGACGGTTGCGGAACTCGGGTGTAAAGGTGCGCCGGATCACTTCCATCGCATCGGTGGAGTGGTCTTGATTTTGGAAGCCAATTGAACGACGCGACGCCTGCTCGGCCCCGGCATTAGAGGTCATGATCAAGATAACGTGGCGGAAGTCGGCTTCACGGCCGTTGTTATCGGTTAGGCGACCATGGTCCATCACTTGCAGCAGCAGGTTAAAGACTTCCGGATGCGCTTTCTCAACCTCATCTAACAACAGAACACAGTGCGGCTGCTTGGTGACAGCTTCGGTTAGCAAACCACCCTGGTCGTAACCGACGTAGCCCGGAGGCGCACCGATCAAGCGCGACACGGTGTGGCGCTCCATGTACTCGGACATATCAAAGCGGACCAGCTCAATGCCCATAATATGGGCAAGCTGCTTGGCCACTTCGGTTTTACCCACACCTGTCGGCCCGGCAAACAGGAAGCTACCCACCGGTTTATCCGGAGATTTAAGCCCGGCCCGCGACAGTTTAATCGCTGCAGAAAGCGTATCAATCGCTTCATCCTGACCGAATACGAGCATTTTCAGGTCGCGATCCAGCTTCTCAAGCAGCTTGCGGTCGGAGCTTGAAACACTCTTCGGCGGGATACGGGCAATTGATGCCACCACGGCTTCCACTTGCTCAACGTCGATGGTTGCAGTTCGTACTTCCGGCGGTAGCAGACGCTGATGAGCCCCTGCCTCGTCGATCACATCAATCGCTTTGTCGGGCAAGAAGCGGTCATTGATATAGCGGTCCGCCAAGCGTGCTGCGCTTTCAAGCGCACCGTCGGTGTATTTCAGCTCGTGATGCTCTTCAAAGCGCGAACGTAGGCCCTTGAGGATTTTGATGGTGTCGTCTACCGACGGCGCCATCACGTCCACTTTCTGGAAGCGCCGCGCCAGCGCGCGATCTTTTTCAAAGATGCCACGGAATTCTTGGAAGGTGGTCGAACCAATGCAACGCAGCTCGCCAGAAGAAAGTAGCGGCTTGAGTAGGTTAGACGCATCCATCACACCGCCAGACGCCGCACCGGCACCAATCACGGTGTGAATCTCATCGATAAAGAGCACCGCATTCGGCTGCTTGCGTAGCTCGCCGAGCAGACCCTTAAGGCGTTTTTCAAAATCGCCGCGGTATTTAGTGCCCGCTAATAGCGCCCCCATGTCTAGCGAGTAAACCACCGCATCGGCAATCACATCGGGAACGTCTTCTTCAACGATACGCTTGGCCAAGCCTTCGGCAATCGCCGTTTTACCCACGCCCGCTTCACCCACCAGCAGTGGGTTATTCTTGCGCCGCCGGGCCAGAATTTGCACTACGCGTTCAAGCTCGTGGTCACGGCCAATGAGCGGGTCGATTTTACCTAGCCGCGCCTGCTCGTTGAGGTTGGTGGCGTAACCGGTAAGCGGATGAGCAGCGCCTTCGCTACCACCCTCTTCGGATTCCTCGCTTTCCGAGGAAGAAGGCGATGGAGAAGGTCCGTGGCCGGCCACTTTAGAGATGCCGTGAGCGATATAGTTAACCGCATCAACCCGCGCGACACTTTGCTGCTTGAGAAAGTAAACCGCTTGGCTCTCTTGCTCAGAGAAGATCGCTACCAGCACATTGGCGCCGGTGACTTCGCTCTTACCTGATGACTGAACGTGGAAGACCGCACGCTGAAGAACACGCTGGAAACCAAGCGTCGGTTGGGTTTCACGATCACCTTGTCCCTCTGGAATCAAAGGCGTGGTCGAGTTAATAAAATCCTGCAGATCGGACCGCAGCTTGTCGAGGTTCGCCCCGCAAGCCTTCAGTACATCAACCGCTGAGGCATTATCCAGCAACGCTAGCAGCAGGTGCTCAACGGTCATAAACTCATGGCGCTTAGAGCGCGCCACGGTGAAGGCCGTGTTCAGGGTCATTTCAAGTTCTTTGCTCAGCATGGCAGTCCCCTTTTCGCTACTACCTAGGGCGTATCGCCACCTAGGGCTTGCGTCGGATCAATTTAGTCGACCGGTACTCTCAACATCGGGTACAAATGGCATGGTTGCAAGCCTAGCCGCCAATTTTTTCTCAACGCTCTCAATCAGCGGCTTCTATATCGCTTATCAACGGATGCTCACACTCGCGGGCATACTCGTTGACTTGATAGCTTTTGGTTTCCGCTATATCACGAGTAAATACGCCACAAGTGGCCTTTCCTTGGGTATGTACTGCGAGCATGACCTGAACGGCCGTCTCGCTATCCATGTTGAAAAATTCTTGCAGCACTTCAATAACGAATTCCATCGGGGTGTAATCGTCATTGTGAAGCACCACCTTATAAAGCGGCGGCTGAGCCAGTTCTGGTTCTGCTGACTGCACCGCCAGATCGCCGTCTTCATCGGGCACATTTGGTCGCGTCATTCCCGCTTGTGCGGATAATGCGGCCAAGTATGAACTATCTAAGTTAGACATAAGCAGCACGGTTAGTTGTCTCGACACTGGCCGATGGAAGTGACTAAGCGCTTTATACTACAACTCAGACGCTGCCAATCAGCAAGGGTTCATGAAAAAGATAAAATATCACAGGGTGTACGAAAGAGCGCAATAGCCGATGCTATCAAGCGCTAAACGCCGACGCCCCCGCCCGCCAAGCGGACAGGGGTGAAACAGAGCGCGAGCGTTAAGGTCGCTTTAGCTGTTAGAAACCATTAGTCCTTAGAAACCATAGACAGGGCGTTGTTGAGGGTCTTGCTAGGACGCATTACCTGCGTCGCTAACTCATGGTCTGGGTGATAATAACCATTAATATCCACCGGCTTGCCCTGGACACTATTAAGCTCGTCGACAATCGTCGTCTCGTTGGCTTTCAGGGTTTCGGCTAAGCGGCCAAATAGCGCCTGCATCTCGCTATCGTCACTTTGCTCGGCCAACGCTTCTGCCCAGTATAGCGCTAGATAGAAATGGCTGCCGCGGTTATCAAGCTCACCGGCTTTGCGGGACGGCGACTTGTTGCTGTCGAGGAATTTGCCGTTTGCCTGATCAAGCGCTTTGGCCAGCATTTTCGCCCGAGCGTTGTCGAACGTGCTGCCCAGGTGTTCAAGGGATGCCGCCAAGGCCAAAAACTCGCCCAGCGAATCCCAGCGCAGATGGTTCTCTTCCAGTAGCTGCTGAACGTGCTTGGGAGCAGAGCCGCCAGCACCGGTCTCAAACAGACCACCGCCGTTCATCAACGGTACGATAGACAGCATCTTGGCGCTGGTGCCGAGTTCCATGATCGGGAACAGGTCGGTCAGGTAGTCGCGCAGTACGTTACCGGTGACGGAGATAGTGTCTTCGCCCTTGCGGATACGCGCCAAAGAGAAGCGCATGGCCTCTTCCGGCGTCATGATACGAATATCCAGGCCAGCGGTGTCGTGCTCTTTTAAATAGCTTTCGACTTTGCTGATCAACTGAGCATCATGGGCGCGCTGGGCATCCAGCCAAAAAATAGCCGGTGTAGCGCTTTCGCGGGCACGATTAACCGCCAACTTCACCCAATCGCGAACAGGCGCATCCTTGGTCTGGCACATCCGCCAGATATCACCCTGCTCTACACTGTGCTCAAACACTAGGTTGCCGCTGGCATCGGTAACGCGCACGGCACCGTCGCTAGGAATCTGGAAAGTCTTATCGTGGGAGCCGTACTCTTCGGCTTTCTGCGCCATTAGGCCGACGTTGGGCACGCTGCCCATCGTGGTAGGGTCAAAGGCACCGTGCTGCTTGCAGTCTTCGATGACCGTTTGGTAGATACCGGCGTAGCAACGATCTGGAATCACCGCTTTAACGTCGTGCAGCTGGTCGTCGGCGCCCCACATTTTACCGGAGTCGCGGATCATCGCCGGCATAGAGGCATCGATAATCACATCGCTGGGCACGTGCAGGTTGGTAATCCCTTTATGGGAGTTAACCATCGCCAGACGCGGGCGCTCAGCGTAAAGCGCCTGAATCTCGTCTTCAATCTGCGTCTGACGCGCTTCAGGCAGCGATTTAATCGCCGAATAAAGATCGCCGATACCGTTATTGGGGTCAAAACCCGCCTGCTGTAGATCGTCGGCATGCTTTTCCAGCACGTCCTGATAAAACTCGCTGACCACCATGCCAAACATGATCGGATCAGATACCTTCATCATGGTTGCTTTGAGGTGCAAGGAAAACAGCACATCTTTAGCTTTGGCGTCGGCGACTTCTTCGGCCACAAAGCGACGTAGTGCGTTACGACTCATCACCGAGCCGTCGACGACCTCGCCTTCAAGCACCGGCGTTTTCTGCTTGAGCACCGTGGTGGTGCCATCTTTCGCCACCAGCTCGATTTTAAGATCGGTAGCGCTTTCGATTAGCGCGGACTTTTCGCTGCTGTAAAAATCGCCGTCACGCATGTGCGCCACGTGGGACTTGGAGTCACTGCGCCACTCGCCCATGCGATGCGGATATTTGCGGGCATATTTTTTAACCGACAGCGGCGCGCGACGGTCAGAGTTGCCCTCACGTAGCACGGGGTTAACGGCGCTGCCTTTAGTTTTATCGTAGCGGGCCTGAATGTCTTTCTCTGCATCGCTCTGAGGTGCTTCCGGGTAGTCGGGAAGCTTATAGCCCTGCTGCTGCAACTCTTTGATCACCGCCTTGAGCTGGGGCAGCGAGGCGCTAATGTTGGGTAATTTGATAATGTTTGCTTCGGGGGTCTTGGTCAATTCGCCAAGCTCGGCCAGATGGTCGCCGATTTGCTGCTCTTTACTCAGGTAATCGGGAAACTGAGCAATGATGCGAGCGGCCAGGGAAATATCGCGAGTCTCTACCTGAATGCCGGCAGAATCGGTGAACGCATCGATAATCGGTAGTAGGGAGTGCGTCGCGAGCGCAGGGGCTTCGTCGGTGAGCGTGTAGATGATCTTCGGCGTTTTGGTCATTTTTGCGTTAACCTCTTTTGTCACTACGATTACAAGCAATAAGGTAGCCGGAGTATACCAGCGCTGCCTGCCGTGCGCATGGTCGAGATACGAAGGGCCAACAGCGACAGCAAAGAACCGTCAGAAGAGCAAAGAGATGTCATGAGCAACCTTTACTTACTGCATAAGCCCTTCCAGGTATTGAGCCAGTTCAGCGACCGCGAAGGACGCCAAACATTGGCACAGTACATTGATATAAAAGATATTTACCCCGCCGGACGGCTTGATTACGACTCTGAAGGCCTGCTGCTACTTAGCGACGACGGCGGGTTGATTCACCGCATTTCTCACCCGCGCCACAAGCAACCCAAAACCTACTGGGCCCAGGTGGAAGGGCAAATTGATGACACGGCATTGAAAGCGCTACGCCAGGGCGTAACGCTTAAAGATGGCCCAACGCGGTCGGCCAAAGCACGTTTGATCGAGCCACCCGCCATGGCCTCTCGCCAGCCGACCATTGACCCTAAACGGCATCCCTCGACCAGCTGGCTGGAGCTCACCATCAGCGAAGGCCGCAACCGCCAGGTGCGCCGTATGACGGCTCACGTCGGCTTTCCCACCCTGCGTTTGATTCGCACCGCGATTGGCCCCTGGCAACTGGAGGGGTTAGCCCCCGGCGAGTGGCGTAAAGAAACCTTACACGCCCCCCGCTCGGCCAATACACCGCAGAATAAGCGAACACGCCCCGCAACCCAGCGTCGGAAACCATTATGAGCGGTATCCACAGCACGGCAGCCTGCGTGATACAGCAGGGTGAGCGCTTTTTAATGGTGGAAGAGCAGCGCGGCGGGCCAAAAAGCGTATTTAACCAGCCCGCTGGCCACGTTGAGCCAGGAGAAAGCCCGGTTCAGGCCGTTGTGCGTGAGGTCAGGGAGGAAACCGCCTGGGAAATACGTTTAACTGCCTACCTGGGCCTGTATGTCTTTCACACGCCCGAGGGCACAACGTTTCACAGCCATGGGTTTATAGCCGAGCCGCTCAATCAGCTCGATCTCGCGCTTGATCCCGATATTGTCGCCACCCACTGGCTAACGCTTGAACAAATACGCACGCTGGATCAGCAGTCACGCTTGCGCAGCCCTCTCGTACTCCAACGTATTGAGGACGCACTCAGCGGGCCTATTTATCCACTGGCGGTGATTCGCGAGTGAAGCACTCGAAGCACTCCCCCCCCATCGTGTATAATCTTCACCTAATTGCACATTGCTCACACCGTTTAGCACACGACCTTTACTGAGGATGCCTATGTCATCCAGTACCATGTCATCCAACACCATGTCATCCAATACTGATTCATCTATTACGGAGTCATCCAACATCGGCTCAAATCCTACCGAGCCTACCGCTATCGGCAAAGTGATTGTCGGTATGTCCGGCGGCGTCGACTCGTCCGTTTCCGCCCTCCTCCTCATGCAGCAAGGCTATGAGGTGGAAGGCTTATTTATGAAAAACTGGGATGAAGACGACGGCACTGAGTACTGTACCGCCAAAGAGGATCTCGCCGATGCCGAGGCTGTCTGTGAAAAGCTCGGTATTAAGCTGCACACTGCCAATTTTGCCGCGGAATACTGGGATAACGTTTTTGAGCATTTTTTAGCCGAATACAAAGCGGGCCGCACGCCCAACCCAGATATTCTGTGCAACCGGGAGATCAAATTTAAGGTCTTTCTTGAGTATGCCGAAATGCTGGGCGCCGACAAAATCGCGACCGGTCACTATGTTCGCGCAGGGCTGCGGGACGGACGTGCGCGTTTGTTAAAAGGCCTGGATGGCAATAAAGACCAAAGCTATTTCCTACATGCGGTGCCAGAAGCGGCGATTGCCCGCACGCTGTTCCCGGTAGGCGAGCTGGAAAAACCCGCCGTGCGCGCCTTGGCTGAGCAGTACGAGCTGATTACCGCCAAGAAAAAAGATTCCACCGGCATCTGCTTTATCGGCGAGCGGCGCTTTCGTGACTTCCTGCAGCAGTACTTACCTGCCCAGCCCGGCACGATCGAAACCCCGGCAGGCGATGTGATTGGCGAACATACGGGGCTGATGTACTACACCCTAGGCCAGCGCCAGGGGCTAGGCATCGGCGGGCTGGCTAACTACTCGGAAGAGCCCTGGTACGTGGCGGCAAAGGACCTGGAGCGCAACGTGTTGACCGTGGTGCAAGGTAAACATGATCCGTTGCTCTACTCCGACACGCTGGCCACCGAAGCCATGGACTGGGTGGCGGGCGAGCCGCCGGTACAACAGGGCCGCTTTACCGCCAAAACACGTTATCGGCAAAGCGACTGCGGCTGCGAGATTCGCGTTATGCCCGACGGCGGTGTGGAAGTCACTTTTGATGATCCGCAGTGGGCGGTGACACCTGGCCAGTCGCTGGTACTTTACGATGGCGACATTTGCCTGGGCGGCGGCGTTATCAGCGCGACTTGGAAAAAAGCCTCGGAGGCTGCGGCATGAATCCCACTACCCCGATTCATCGCGCCCCCGACTCCCCGGCCACGCGCCAAGCCCTTGCCCTTGCTGGCGTCTTCCAGGCCGCCAGCCTGGTTGACGAGCTCGCCCGCACCGGTCAGGTGGAACCACGCGCCTGGGAAACGTTGATTCATGCCACCGTGGACACTAACCCGGAAAGCTTTGAAGCCATTTACGGCGGCCATCCTAATAATCTCCGCCGCGGGCTGGATACCTTAGAAGCCTTAGTCGGCCGTCAGCAGGCCAACCCTGTGGTGCTGCGCTACGGCTTTTCCCTGCTGCTATTGATGAATAAGTTACGCACCAGTGACGATATGATGGATGCACTGGGCCAAAAACTCACGCGCATACAGGGCCAAGCCGAGCACTTCGGCGCCACCCATGAAAACGTGGTGGCAAGCCTTGGCGAAGCGTACCAAGAGACGATTTCCACCTTTAAAACCCGCATTGTGGTGCAGGGCGACCCGTCGCTGCTGCAAAGCCGCATGATGCCCGAACGCGTGCGCGCCTGCTTGATGGCCGGCATTCGCTTTGGTCTATTGTGGCACCAGCAGGGTGGGCGGCGCTGGAAGTTAGTGTTCCAACGCAAATCGCTACGTCGTGCGCTGGACAGCCTTAGTTAGTCGAGTTGCATCTCGACAGTCCCGCTGTTCTTTGAACCGTCTGTTCTGAATAATCTGCTCTCGAACCACCTGGAAACCAAGCCATGCAACTCTCCGCTTTGACCGCCCTCTCCCCTGTTGACGGCCGCTACGCCACCAAAGCTGCCGCCTTGCGCGAACACTTCAGCGAATTTGGCCTGATCCGCGCCCGTGTGATTGTGGAAGTACGCTGGCTTCAGCGCCTGGCCGGGCACACACAAATTACTGAAGTGCCGCCTCTTTCCGCTGAAGCGACCGCGTTTCTTGAGCAGTTGATTCGCGAATTTTCGATCGACGATGCCGAGCGAATCAAAGCCATCGAGCGCACCACCAATCACGACGTCAAAGCGGTGGAGTATTTCCTTAAAGAGAAAATTGCCGACCAGGCCGAGCTGCATGCCGTCACCGAGTTCATTCACTTTGCCTGCACCAGCGAAGACATCAACAACCTCTCTTATGGCGTGATGCTCAGCGATGGCCTGAACGCCATGCTGCCCACCATGCACGAAGTCGCTGACGAAATTGCCAAGCTGGCCATTGCCCACGCCGCCCAGCCCATGCTGTCGCGCACCCATGGGCAAACGGCCACCCCAACCACGCTGGGCAAAGAGATGGCCAACGTGGCATATCGCCTCAAACGCCAGCTCAAGCAGATTGAAGCGGTAGAAGTGCTGGGTAAAATCAATGGCGCCGTGGGCAACTACAACGCCCACCTGACCACTTACCCGGAGATCGACTGGGAAGCCAACGCGCGCACCTTTGTGGAAGGCCTAGGGCTAACCTTCAACCCCTACACCACTCAAATTGAGCCCCACGATTATATCGCCGAACTGTTCGATGCCATTTGCCGCTTCAATACGATCCTGATCGATTTCGATCGCGACGTATGGGGCTATATTTCGCTAGGCTACTTTAAACAGCGCACGGTTGAGGGCGAAATTGGCTCATCGACCATGCCGCATAAAGTGAACCCGATTGATTTTGAGAATTCCGAGGGCAACCTGGGGTTGGCCAACGCGGTACTCAGCCACCTTGCGCAGAAATTACCCATTTCACGCTGGCAGCGTGATCTGACCGATTCCACCGTGCTGCGTAATTTGGGCGTCGGCCTGGCGTATGGCTTGATTGCGTACCACGCCAGCCTAAAAGGCATTAGCAAGTTGGAAGCCAACCCAGAGCGCCTGGACGCCGATTTGGATAACAGCTGGGAAGTACTCGCCGAGCCGATCCAAACGGTGATGCGCCGCTACGGCATTGAAAAGCCGTATGAAAAACTCAAGCTGCTGACACGTGGCAAACGTATTGACCAAGCGGGCTTTGCAGCGTTTATTGATACCCTTGAGCTGCCCAGCGAGGTCAAAACCGAATTAAAGGCGCTGTCACCCGGTAGCTATATTGGCAATGCTCAGGCCCAGGCCGAAGCGCTGACACAACAGTTAAACTGTTTATAACGTAACGTCATTTTATTTAGCCAATTTACTAACGTCAGGGCATGCCATGAACCATCACGATAAGCCGTTAACCCTGCTGGGCGATCTAACTGCCGCCGACTTTCTGGCTGATTATTGGCAGCAAAGACCGCTGCTAATTCGCGGCGCGTTTCCGGACTTTATTAGCCCCATCGAAGCCGATGAGCTGGCTGGACTCGCCTGCGAACCCGGCGTAGAGGCACGCCTAGTCGAAGAGGAAGGCCCAGACGGCCCTTGGCAGGTCTCTCACGGCCCCTTTGATGAGGCCACCTTTGAACGGCTGCCGGAAGCCAACTGGAGCCTGCTGGTGCAGGCCGTTGACCATTATGTACCAGCAGTGGCGGCGCTGATGGATGAGTTTGATTTCCTACCCCGCTGGCGGCTCGATGACGTAATGATCAGCTACGCGCCTCCCGGCGGCAATGTGGGCCCACATATCGACCAGTACGATGTGTTTTTACTCCAGGCCAGCGGACACCGTCGCTGGCAGCTGGGAGGCAAACTGACCGAAGATGCGCCGATTATCCAAGGCGTTGATTTACGTATTTTGAAGGAATTCAGCGTAGAAGCCGATTCCGATTGGGTACTCGAACCCGGCGATATGCTCTACCTTCCCCCCGGCTGGGCACACCATGGCGTCAGTCAAAGCGATGACTGCATGACCATCTCAATTGGTTTTCGCGCTCCCTCTGCCGATGAAGCGATCACCTCCTACGCCGACTACTTGGGCGAGCAGCTACCTGCCTCCCAGCGCTACAGCGATGCGGGCATGGCACCCGCTGAGCAAGCCGGAGAAATAGACGACGCATCGGTTGAACGGATGCGTCAGCTGATTATATCGACGCTCGACAATCCTACCCAGCTTGCCCAGTGGTTTGGTCGCGTCATGACCCAGCCAAAATATATCGATCAAGTGGTACCGCTGGAAACGCCATTTACCGAAACGGCGCTTGTAGCTCAGCTACAAGACGGTGAACCGCTTTACCCTATGCCCGGTTCACGCTTTGCTTGGCGCAGCGATGCCAGCGGTATCACGCTGTTTGCCGACGGCGAAGGCCATGCCTGCTCAAAGGCATTAGCGCTTCGTTTAGCCGACAATACCCCGCTTTACGACGATGACCTTGAACTTGAAGGCGCCGCCGCTCTGTTCACAACGTTGGTTAATACCGGCAGTCTCGGCTTTATGAGCGACGAGGACGGCGATAACGACGAGGCGCATTGATCAATGGCGGTGGCAAGTATTAGCACCGGCGACTGGGCAGCCCTTGGCCCGGCCGCCAGTGAGATCCGGCGCATTGTGTTTATTGACGAACAGAACGTTCCCCAGGAAGAAGAATGGGACGGCCTTGACCCTGAGTGCCAGCATTTTCTGGCCATGCTCGACGGGCAGCCAGTAGGCACCGCCCGCCTGCTGCCCGATGCGCACATTGGCCGTGTCGCGGTGCTTGCTGACGCCCGCGGCAGCGGCATTGGCGTACTGCTGATGAAGGCTGCGATTGAAGCGGCGCGCCATGCAGGTCACACGCAGGTGGCGCTCAGCGCTCAGGTACACGCCTTAGCGTTTTATGAGCAGCTCGGCTTCGCCACCCACGGCGAGGCGTTTCTCGATGCGGGCATACCCCATCGAGAAATGACCCTTTCACTCGCGTAACAAGCTGTCTTAATAGATCTTTAGCACTGCCTCGGCAGTGCTTTTTTATACCTCTTTTTTAATTCCCCTGACGAAAAACCACTACACAAACCCACCGCTTTACCACCTCTCTGTAGTCGGGTTACAACGCCCTGTGCCCCCAAGTGTCAATTGTTGAATATGCCTATCTAGTGGATAGTTGTTGCATTGCAGCGTTAAGGCGATGTGGTGGAGCCTTCAAGCCCGCCACGCTGTATCAAATGTCTCTAGCGCTGGTGTGCAAAATGCTATCAGCCTTAAGAACGGCGATTACAACCAAAGAGGGTAAGCTCATGTCAGGACTGCTTGACGATATCAAAGCCATGGCGCAGCTGCGCGAAGCACAAGGCGGCAAATGGGAAGCGATCAAGCCTGAGTACGCTGCTCGTATGCGCGCTCAAAACCGCTTTCATACCGGCCTAGACATTGCTCGCTACACCGCCAAAATCATGCGCGAAGACATGGCCGCTTACGACGCTGATACCGCCCAGTACACCCAATCGCTGGGCTGCTGGCACGGTTTTATCGGTCAACAGAAGCTCATCTCGATCAAAAAACACTTTGGCACCACCAAACGTAGCTACCTCTACTTATCAGGCTGGATGGTTGCCGCGCTGCGTTCCGAATTTGGCCCGCTGCCCGACCAGTCGATGCACGAAAAAACCTCGGTTGCCAACTTGATCGAAGAGCTCTACACCTTCCTAAAACAAGCCGATGCTTGGGAGCTTAACCACCTGTTTCGTGCTCTGGATGAAGCCAAAGAGGCTGGCGACAGCAACAAAGAGCAGGAACTAATCAGCAAAATCGATAACTATGAAACCCACATTGTTCCGATCATTGCCGATATCGACGCAGGCTTTGGTAACGCAGAAGCCACTTACCTGCTGGCCAAGAAGTTTATTCAAGCGGGCGCCTGCTGCATCCAGCTGGAAAACCAGGTCTCAGATGAGAAGCAGTGCGGTCACCAAGACGGCAAAGTCACCGTGCCCCACGAAGACTTCCTGGCCAAAATTAACGCCGTGCGTTACGCCTTTTTGGAACTCGGTATCGAAGATGGCGTTATCGTCGCGCGTACTGACTCCCTTGGCGCCGGCTTGACGCAAAAAATCGCCGTTACCAATGAGCCAGGTGACCTTGGTGATCAGTACAACAGCTTCCTGGATGGTGATGCCATTGAAAACGCCGCCGACATCAATAACGGCGACGTGGTCATTAAACAAAATGGCAAGCTGATCAAGCCCAAGCGTCTCGCGTCGGGGCTCTACCAGTTCAAACCCGGCACCGGCGAAGATCGCGTGATTTTAGACTGCATCACTAGCCTGCAAAACGGCGCCGATCTGCTGTGGATTGAAACCGAGAAGCCCCACGTAGGCCAAATCGCCAGCATGGTTAACCGGATCCGCGAGGTCGTGCCCAATGCCAAACTGGTCTACAACAATTCACCGTCCTTCAACTGGACGCTGAACTTCCGCCAGCAGGTGTTCGATGCTTGGAAGGAGGAAGGCAAAGATGTGTCGGCATACCAGCGTGAAAAACTGATGAGCGCCGAGTACGACGACACCGAGCTTGGCCAGTTGGCCGATGAGTGGACACGTAACTTCCAGCGCGACTCGTCGCGCGAAGCGGGCATTTTCCATCATCTCATCACGCTGCCGACTTACCACACAGCCGCCCTTTCCACCGACAACCTGGCAAAAGGCTACTTTGGCGACGAGGGGATGTTGGCCTACGTGAAAGGCGTACAGCGCCAGGAGCTGCGGCAAGGCATTGCGACGGTTCGTCACCAGGATATGGCTGGCTCCAATATCGGCGATGACCACAAAGAGTTCTTCCAAGGCGATGCCGCGCTCAAAGCCGGTGGCAAAGACAACACCATGAACCAGTTTGGTTAATTAGGCATTTTGCCGCGTTAATTCAGAAAGCGAACCCAACTGCAGGAGGCCACACCGGCCTTCTGCTGTTGGTTTTTGGGCGTATTTGCACGCTGTTTTCTTAATCCGCTGTTAAACTCCCGGGTATGCTATTACTTGGCTATTTTTTTGACGGCACTGATCTTTTCAAACGATAGCTGGTCAGAACAAGTAGCATACGTTATCTTTAGCGAACACTGTTCCATAACCACTAACCACTTGGTTACGGTTATGCGCATAGCAATACCCCGGAGGTTTTAATGAAACGTCTTCTTTTACCTGTTGCCGCCCTAAGCTTTCTCGCGCTGGCTGGCTGTGCCAACACATCCGGCTACTCTGGCGATGTCTACAGAGGTAGCCAAGCTAAAACGAGCCAAAGCGTCTCTTATGGCACCATCGTGGCGGTTCGTCCGGTACAAATTCAAGCCGAGAGCCGTGCAGGAGGGCTTCTTGGCAGTGGCGGTGGCGCCATCATTGGCGGTCTTTTGGGCAACCAAGTAGGTGGCGGCTCAGGGCGTCAATTGGCGACAGTCGCTGGCGCTTTAGGCGGCGCGGTGGCTGGAACGGCCGCTGAAGACGCAACGAACCGCGTCAATGCGCTGGAGATGGAAATTCGTCGTGACGACGGCTCCGACGTTGTCGTTGTTCAGCGTGCCGATCGCCAATTCCAAGCCGGTCAGCGTGTTCGCTTGATCGGTAGTGGCGCTAACCTGAGCGTTGCGCCCTATTGATGCAAAAACCGTTGATCAATAGCGGTTAAATGCCACAAAAAAAGCCCGGCCATTTCTCGTGATGGGTCGGGCTTTTTTATTACTGTAGACTCAGCCATAGACTCAATCAGTGATTAGCTTTGCTACCCGCCCAGTTAACCAGGGCCGTTACGCCCCAACCGATTAGCCCTAGCAGTATAGCCACTAGCAAGATATCAACCGGTTTAACTAACGTCGTCGCGCCCAACACGGCCAGAGTCAACACCCATAGGTAGCGGTTTTCCCCGTGGCTTTTCAAAAAGCCGGGCAATATCTTGTCTAACCCCTGGCTGACGCCACGGTCCCAGCGCTGATGAACAAAATACGCAATCAGGCAGAACGCGATAAGCCAAATAATCAAGATCGTCATTGAATGCTCCGCAAAATGATAAGGGAAAGGAATAAATGATGGTCGTAGGGTATCCCTGGTCACCTTAACGCGCAATACCGCTCTAAGCCGTGGGTAGGAAAAAGCGCCGCTACCCCCTGACAAGAAAGCGTACACGCGTTACCATATTAGTACATGCACTCCCCCGAAAGGTTATTCCATGCAAATTGCGCAAAACTCGGTTGTCGCGTTTCACTACACTCTGACCAACGATGCTGGTGAAGTGTTAGACAGTTCAGAAGGCCGTGAGCCGCTGACCTACCTCCACGGTGCCGGCAACATTATTCCGGGCCTTGAGAAAGAGCTGGAAGGCCGTGCAGCGGGTGAAAAACTGAACGTTGCCGTATCTCCTGAAGAAGGTTACGGCGAGCTGCAAGAGCAGCTAATGCAAGAAGTCCCCCGGGACGCGTTCCAAGGCGTTGAAAGCATTGAGCCGGGCATGCAGTTCCAAGCCCAGACCCAAGGCGGCCCGTTGATGGTTACCGTTAAGAAGGTCGAAGGCGATACAGTCGTGGTTGATGGCAACCACCCGCTGGCCGGTCAGCAACTCAATTTTGACGTTGAGATTGCTGAAGTACGTGAAGCCAGTGATGAAGAAGTTGAGCACGGCCACGTGCACGGCGAAGGCGGCGTTGAGCACTAATTGCTCCCGCGCTTTTGTTCTAAAAGGGTGACCCTGTCGGGTCACCCTTTTTTATGCCTGTTAATAAACCGGCTCACTCATCGGGTATCAGCACTAACTGCCCATGACGCACACTGCGTGACGAAGTGACTTCAGCAGCAAACTGCTTGAGCTCACGCCCCTGGCCTTTTAGCAGTGCCACTTCCAGGCAACTGTCATGGTTAATATGCACATGCAGGGTCGACAGCGTGAGGTGATGATGGTCGTGGGAGTGGCGGGTTAAGCGCTTTGACAGCTCGCGGGCGGCGTGATCGTAGACATACACCAGTGCCCCCATGCAGGGAGAATCCGGCGCGGCCTCTTCTCTAAGCTGCTTTAAGCCACCGCGAGTCAAATCGCGAATCGCCTCTGAGCGATTTTGGTAGCCACGTTCGCGCATCAACGCATCGACTTCTGCTAGCAGCTCCTCATCAAGCGTTACCGTTACACGCTGCATTGACACCCCCTACGTTGATTAACTTTTCATGTGCTACCGACACCGTTAGTATGATGTTATTGTAAAAACATCATACTAGCCGAATAGAATAAAGGATAAAGCGATGGTTAAACCCATGCGGCCTATCTTACTGGGTATTGCACTAAGTTGCTTCGTCAACGGTTTAGTCATCGCAGGCAACGCGCAGGCAAAAGAGCAATTGGTGCTTGCCATTGGCGGCGAACCCGAGCAGGGGTTTGACCCACTGTTAGGCTGGGGACAATATGGCAACCCGCTATTTCAATCGACACTACTCTCCCGCGACAAGTACCTTTCGCCGCAGCCAGAACTCGCCACTAAGTGGGCGTTGTCAGAAGACCGCCTGACCTGGACGCTTACACTGCGAGGCGATGAGCGCTTTGCCGACGGCACACCGCTGACCGCCGAAGACGTCGCTTATACCTTTAACGCCGCCGCCCAAGCAGGCGGTCGAGCCGACCTTAGTGCGCTTGAAGAAGCCACGGCCGTTGGTAACGATACCGTTACGCTAAAACTGCGTGCGCCGCGTATTACCTTTATTAATCAATTAGTCACCCTAGGCATTGTGCCTCACGCCGAACGCCAAAACGGCTACAGCGAAGCGTACGGCAGGCATCCGCTGGGCTCCGGCCCTTATCAGCTGGTCGAGTGGCAGGAAGGCGAGCAGCTAATTGTTGAACGCAACCCCTACTTCTACGGACCGACGCCCGCTTTTGATCGACTGGTGTTTCTTTTTACCGGCGAAGACGCCACTCTCAGCGCGGCTCACGCAGGGCAAGTGGATATCGCCGCGGTGTCGCCAGCGCTGGCGTCGAATATACCGGCGCAGATGCAGCGAATGACGATGGAAAGCGTCGATAACCGCGGCATTCTCTTCCCCATGCAGCCTGCCAAGGGCGAGCACGCTGATTCTGGCGCATCGATTGGCAACGACGTCACCGCTGATCTAGCGATCCGCCAGGCGATCAACCTTGCCGTTGATCGCGATATACTGGTGGAGGTGGCGCTACACGGTTTTGGGCGCCCCGCCTTTGGTCCCGCCGACGGCCTGCCCTGGAGCGATAAAGAGGAACGCATAGAAGCGCCCAACCTAACCCACGCTGCAGACATACTGGACGCCGCGGGCTGGCAGTTGCACGACGATGGCCTGCGCTATAAGGATGGCCTACCCGCTCGCTTTAGGCTTACTTACCCCTCCAGCGATACGACTCGGCAACTGCTCGCCGAAGTGAGCGCAGAAATGGTGCGCCCACTCGGCATTGAGATGCAGCCCACCGGCCGCCATTGGGATGAAATCCAGCGCGAAGCGCTGCACAAAGACGCCATCCTGTTTGGCTTTGGTAGCCACAGCCCACAAGAGATTTACTACCTTTTCCATAGCCAGCATGCGGGTAACGGCTTCTATAACAGCGGTTTCTACGCCAACTCGGCGGTAGACGCCCATTTGGATGCCGCCCAGGCCGCTGAAAGCATCGAGCAAGCTAATCGCGAGTGGCAGGCGGCTCAGTGGGACGGCGCCACCGGTTACGGCGTGCGCGCTGATAGCAGCTGGGCTTGGCTGGTCAACCTTGAACACGTCTACTTCGCCAACACCTGCTTAGATGTCGGCGAATTGGGCGTCGCCCCTCACGGACACGGCTGGCCAGTCACCGCCAACCTACTTGAATGGCGCTGGACGTGCGATTAACAGCATTTATCGCTAAGCGCCTTGCGCGCCTGACACTCGTATTGCTGTGTGTGGCGCTGGTGTCATTTGCACTGATGATGGCTTCGCCCATCGACCCCATTGATGCCTACTTGGGCCCACAAATGGCCCAGGTCAGCCCTGAGCAGCGCGCCTTGATTGCCCAGCGCTGGGGCTTTGATGCGCCAGCGCTGGTTCAGTTTGGCCACTGGCTGGGTCAGTTAGTCAGCGGTGATTTAGGGTGGAGCCATGTGTATAACCAACCGGTTAGCGAGGTCATCGGCCAGCGCTTTCAGCGCTCGATTGTACTGCTGGGCAGCGCCTGGCTTCTCTCAGCGCTGCTGGGGTTTAGCCTGGGTGTAGCAGCCGGTGCCAAAGAGGGGTCCAAGCTGGATAAAGTCATTAGCACTTACGCCTTCATTACCGCCTCGACACCTGCCTTTTGGCTGGCGATACTCACCGTGCTGCTGTTTTCGGTAACCCTAGGTTGGACACCGACCTGCTGCGCTGGCCCAACCGGCATCCTGAGCCAGGAGGTGACCCTCACAACTCGCCTGCACCACCTCGTGCTGCCGGTCACCACACTGGCCCTGCTGGGCATCGCCAATATCACCCTGCACACCCGCGCCCAAATGCTTGAATTAATGCGCTCAGACGTTGCCACCCATGCCTTCGCGCAGGGCGCTAGTCGCTTAGACATCGCCTGGCGACACGGCCTCCGGCACGCCAGTTTACCCGCGATGACCCTGGCGTTTGCCTCGCTGGGCGAGCTGTTTGGTGGCTCTATTTTAATCGAGCAAGTGTTTGCATACCCCGGTCTAGGCCAAGCCACGGTGGCGGCGGGCTTGCGCAGCGATGTTCCGCTGCTGTTAGGCATTGCGCTATTTACCGCGCTGTTTGTCAGCGTCGGCAATATGATCGCCGATAGCCTCTACACCGTTATTGACCCACGCATTAAGCTAGGTGGCTTATGAGCGACGCTCAACCACGACTGCGTGCCGCCTTCAGCCTGGGCGTCACCGCCCTAATGGTCATGGGGCTAGTCGCCAGCCAGTGGCTGCTGGGCGATTTTGCGCAGCAAATGCAGTTTGACGCCCGGCTGGCCCCACCCAGCCTTAGTCACTGGCTGGGCACCGACGCACTGGGGCGGGAGCTCTGGGCGCGCACCCTGGCCGGGCTGGCACTGAGCTTTTGGGTGGGCTGCTTGGCGGCGCTATTAAGCACGCTGATTGCGCTAAGTCTGGCAGCGCTGGCCACGTTCTCACCCCGGCTGGATGCGCTGGTTAGCTTGGTGATTGATACGCTGCTTAGCGTACCCCATTTGATTTTATTGATGCTGGTCGCTTTTGCTCTGGGCGGCGGCACCCAGGCGGTGATTATTGCCGTAGCGGTCACTCACTGGCCTCGCTTGGCGCGGGTGCTGCGCGCCGAATTACTGCAACTACACCAGGCCCCTTATGTGCTTATTTCGCGGGCATTGGGCAAATCGCGCTGGTTTGTGCTCCACAGCCACCTGCTCCCCCATCTTATCCCCCACTGCCTGGTCGGCGCCTTATTGCTATTCCCCCACGCGATTCTCCACGAAGCCGCGTTAACTTTTTTGGGCTTTGGCCTAAGCCCCAGCCAACCTGCCATTGGCGTACTGCTGGCTGATGCCATGCGTTACCTAAGCGGCGGCTTCTGGTGGCTGGGGGTATTCCCCGGCTTGGCGCTATTGATGATGGTGCTGAGCTTCGAGCGTCTTTCCACCCACCTGCGCCGTGCGCTATAGCGAGGCACTAAAGCTATGCTAACCATTGACCGTTTAACGCTACAGCTGCCCTACTATGCTCATGGACACGCTCATGGACATGCCTCATGGTGGAAGCGTCGCTGGGCCACTAGCCTAGATGAGCTCTCGCTGCAGTTCTCGGCAGGCGAGGTGCATGCGGTAGTAGGCGCCTCCGGCGCTGGAAAAAGCCTACTGGCCTACACAATTATGGGGTTACTGCCCACGCCTGCCCGCTTAAACGGGCAGCTTTGCTATCAAGGAAAACCTCTTGATAAACCACGCCAACGTCAACTCAGAGGCCGGGAGCTGGCGCTGATACCTCAGTCGCTAAACGCGTTAGATCCACTGGTACGCACCCAGCGCCAGGTTGCCTGGGCGGCTCAACGCTCGGGGCAATCCTCTAAAAACGCCTGGCACGCCGCTCAACTAGCGTTGGAGCATTACCAGTTAGACGCCCAAGCCCAGCAGGCCTATGCCCATGAGCTTTCCGGCGGCATGGCGCGTCGCGTGTTGACGGCCATGGCTCATGTTAGCCAGGCCCAGCTAGTGATTGCCGATGAGCCCAGCGTGGGATTAGATCCGCACCAACGCCAGCGCGTGCTGATGGCGCTGCGCGAGCTGGCCGATCAGGGCAAAACGGTGATCTTAATTACCCATGACTTACGCCACGCGCTCCCCATTGCCAACCGTGTCACCATTATGCGGCACGGCCAACAAGTCGAGACCGCGGCCGCCAGTGCCTTTCAAGGTAATGGCGATGCGCTTGCTCATGCTTATTCGCAGGCTTTGTGGCTGGCCCTGCCCGACAATAACTTCTCAATCCGCGAGACCCGTGAAGCTCAGCACGAAAGTCAAAAGGAGGCTAACGTTGCTTGAGGCACGCCAGCTGAGTTTCCAGTTTTCACCCGGCGTATCGCTGCTGCAAGCGGTGTCGCTAACGCTGAACACGGGGCAGTGGGTAGGCTTGAGCGGCAACTCCGGGGCTGGGAAATCAACGTTGGGAAAACTCTTGGCGGGCTACTTAACCCCGCAGGTGGGCAAGGTCTGTATAAACGGCGAGGCGCTGCCAGCAAGTGGCTTGCAGCCCGTGCAATGGCTGCCGCAATCCCCAGAGCTAGCGGTGAACCCCCGCTGGCGGGTCGGCAAGATTCTTTGTGAAGCCTGGGCGCCTTCTAGCACGCAGTGCCAAGCGTTTGGCATACAGCCCAGCTGGCTGTCGCGTTTTCCCCACGCGCTCTCTGGCGGTGAGCTACAGCGAGTGAGTGTACTGCGCGCACTCGCCCCAGGCGTACGCTTTCTAGTCGCCGATGAGATATCAACCATGCTCGACCCGATTACCCAACTTGAGCTTTGGCAGGCGTTAAAACAGGAGGCGGAAAAACGCCAGCTGGGTGTGCTGGTGATTAGTCACGATACTGCGCTACTCGAACGGCTCTGCCCACAGCGCTACCATTTAAGCAATGGTCAGCTGAAGCCATGGTAGTTGAAGAAAGTTAGCTAACCGCTTGGCGACGTTCAAAGCGCCACAAGCCAAAGGCAATCAACAGCGTGATGCTCAGTAACAGCCAAGACCCGATGCTTACCCCAGGCCAACCGGCCCAGCGCCAGAATGGTTCCAGCCAGAAGCCGCCTAAACTGGCGCCCAGATAATAAAACACCAAATACAGCGCTGAGGCACTGCCTCGGGCGCCCTGGGCATAGCGTCCTACCCAGCTAGAAGCCAACGAGTGGGCCATGAAAAAGCCGAAGGCATTAACCGTTAAGCCAACCATAATCAGCACCAGCGAATCCGCCAGGGTAATCGCCGTGCCCAGCATTAAAATCACCACACCCACCATCATGCACGCCGCCGGGGAAAACCGCCCAGCCAAACGCCCGGAAATCATCGAGCCGAAAGTCCCGCCCAGATAGGTCAAGAAAATCAGCCCCAAACCGCTGGCAGCTAATTGATACGGCTCTGCTGCTAAACGAAAGGTAATATAGCTGTATTGGTTGATAAAAATCAGGAAGTTGATGCCACCTAAAAAGTAGGCAGCGAGCAGCACCGGGCTGCGCAAATGGCCCCATAAGTCGTCCACTGCTTTGCGCAGCTCAAAACGCTGGGGTGTAAAGGCACGGCTGTTAGGCAGCAGTCGCCAAAACAACGCGCCGCCCATCAACGTCATCACGCCTACCGCTAAAAATGCTGCAGTGGAGCCGCCGAGTTCCCCCGCGGCGCCGCCCACAATACGCCCGCTAATGCCCCCCAGCGAGTTAGCACCGATATAGAGCCCCACGGCGCTTAACAGCGCAGGCTTTGAAAACTCATCGCCCATCCAGGCGATTGCCACTGCCGGCAATCCACCCAGCACAAAGCCCTGCACCAGACGCAGCACCAACAGGCTTTCAAAGGTGGGTGCAAAGGCCAAGGCAAGGGAACAGCCGCCAGCGAGCAGCAAGGTAATGCGCATGATCGCTTCACGCCCGATGGCATCCGAAAGCGGACCAAATACCAGTAACGCCAACGCTAGCGAGAGCGTCGACACCGACATAAGCAGGCTTACACCCAGGGTCGAGACGTCATAGGTGTCTTTTAAACCAGGCAATAACGGCTGCGGCGCGTACAAATTAATAAACACCAGAAATGAGCCGAGGCAAAGCGCCAAGGTGGCGCGCCACCAGGCGCGCGTTTTGGCTTCAATCATGCCATTCCTAGAGTAAGGGCTTCTAGTGGTTAGAAACCACTGCCTAACTGAGCCATATGGGTAGGCTCAAGCGCACGCCGCGCTTGCCAGTAATAGCGTTGCCAATAACTATTATCCAGGCTAGAAATAGTTACCCCTTGTGAAGCCGAGGCGTGAAGAAAATAGCCATCGCCCACGTAGATACCGACATGGTTATAGCGACCCGGCGGACTGAAGAACACCAGATCGCCCGCCTGCAGCTCTTGGCGGTCGATCGGGCGTCCCTCGTGTATTTGGCCACGGGTGGAACGCGGAAGCTCTAAATTAAAAGTGTCGCGATAAACATTGCGGACCAGGGCGGAACAGTCAATCCCTCGCTCTGAGGTGCCGCCGAGTCGGTAGGGTGTCCCCGACCATCGCTGGTGCTGAACCAACAGCGCCTCGCGAACGACAGTTGGCGGCGGTGCTTGTAAACTGCGTAGATGAGCATCAATGGGATCAGCCGGCGACATTTTCGGATTCGCCCCCATTCCCGGCATCTTCATCGCGAAGTAATTATCCGGAGCCTGGGTATTGGCCTGCCGCGCAGAACCTGCGCAGCCAGCAACCAATGTAACCAAAAAACAAACACTGACAACACGAACAGCGATCACAGCGGGGCGTTGCAACGCAACCATGCGCTTAACCTCGTGATATTAAAAAATGGCGACATAACAAATTAAATTTTCCCGTGAATGACTATAAGCTAATTATCATCGGTTTGGCGAGCTTCAATGCAAGGTGCGCTGATCGCCCGGCAGCGTGTCGATATGCAGCGGCGCAAAATGGCGCGGTTTATTACCGGGAAAATCGAGGCTCACCCACGGTCCCGCCAAGACAGGTGCACCGCAGATCCAGGCCACCAATGCCTGACGAAAACCGGCTAAAAAGCTTTCGCGTTCAGGGGTTTCGCCCATAAAAAAAGAAAACCCTGCGTACATACCCATGGCGTATTCGTGCCAGCCAGCGTAATGGTCCGCTGCTAATTGATAAGCACGGTCCAGCACTTTTGCAAAGGCAGCGCTGTCCAGCCAGCCTAGCTGCCGGGCAGCAATTGCCAAATCAATCAGTTGGGCAATATCCCAGGCGGCCATGTCTATCTCATTACAGCCATCTTCATTGTCGCGTACACGGCACAAGCGCAGTAGGTGGTGGCGATCATCTTCTGCACAGTGGCCAGATTCCATAATCGCTATCTCAGCGTCTAACCGCTCGCGGTTAAGCGTGTAGGGTGCATAATTAATTTGGTATTCCTGGCGATCTCCCGATTCGAGCATATAGGCTAGGAATTCCTGCATATCCTCGGCGTTGTTCAGGTGATAGTGACTATCCACCCACTCACGGATCTCGGCACATTCTCGAACACTCTCCGGCTGCGGCTCGCTCCACACCGCACTGTTCAACGGCCCAACCAGCGACATAGCGGTGAAGTGACTCAAGGTGGGGCGACTACCCGGTTCGCGCCAGGCATCGTGGCGCCAATCCAGCCAGTGAAACAGGCTGCCGGGATCTTCTATATGCCAAATAATTTCATTCACCAGCGAGGCGTGCTCCGGCTCGGGTAGGCAACTCTCCCAGGCAAACCAGGCCTCTAACAGACGCTTGGCATTAGGGTAAAAGCGACATAAGCAGCTGCGCAGTGCGCTGGCGTAATCTAGCAAAGGCGCTCGATCAAACAAGCCGCTGTCGAGGGACATATGCAGATAGAAGGCGAATTTTTCAGCCATATGAATAGTGGCGGCATGACGGCTGACGCCCTTCACGGCGTTACGCTGTTTAAGCTCTTCAGGCGTCGGCTGACCAAACCCGCTTTGCGAAGGGGGTAAAACACCGTTTACTGCGTCGGCCGCCAGCTGATTAAGATGATGCGCTTGGGCGGGCAGCCAGTAGCGCGCCAGGGCATGAGCGCCTTCATCGGCATGTAAGCCAAGCGACTCCTGCAAATAAACCGCCGCGTCTGCACGCTGATCTTCCGGCAGCGCGGCTGAAGGGTCTATTTGGCGCAGCATAGCATCCGGCTCGCGGACGCTGGCCAGCGCCAACAGCCAGTGGTGAGACGTGTTACGCCATTGACGAATACGCGCCTGAGAGGCTTTACGTGTGGCGTTATCCAGTAGCTCTCCCGGCGGACACTTCCAGGGGCTATGAGTGCTGTGTAGTAGTAATTGATGCCGCTCGCTGGGAGTTTTACCCCGCCGGTCGATGCCATCAAACAGGCTTTGTCCCCGTCCGTAGGCATTAAGGACAGCGTACCAGTCATGGTAGCGTCGGCTCATCAAATCAGCCGCGTGCCCTGCCAAGTCATCGGCTTCTTCCTGGCTGAGCCAGCCACAGCAGGCGCCTGCCCAGGCAAGCTCGACAAGCCGCAGCCAGTCCCAGGCCGCCCACTCCAAGGGCTCACCTTGGGTAACGAACTTATTCAGCACGGGTGCATAGGGGGATTCTTCCACCACGCTGCGCTGCCATTCCATACGCTGGGCATTGTCCATGCTCAAAAGCTCGCGAGCTTCGATATCCCAGCGCTGACGCTCGCCTTGAGCGCCTAGCCAGAGCATTACACCCAGCAACGCATCGCGGTCATGAACCTCCCATACCTGGGCCAGCCAATCGGTGGCTTCAGGCCAATCGGCTGGGCTGGCGGGATAAACGATGATCGGACGAAACAGCGCGCACAGCCGCCAACTTTGTGCCTGGGGCGGTTGAGGCCATAGCGGGGCAGGCTCAGGGAGTTCGCTCAGGGCGTTTTCGAGAACCTCCCAGGTGATGCCCTCGCCGTCCGTTTCAAGCGTTGCCAGCGCCTGACAGGCGTCAATAAAGCGGTCATCGGCGCCCAATTCCCAACCACGGGCACCTAATGCACGACGCAAGTCAGCCAGCCAAGCGCGCAAGTCACTATAGTCACGGGCAATGCGATGAGTGACGTGCCGTGCCCATGCTTGGGCCTGGTCCGTTTCCAACCAGCCCGCCGCCCCGGCTAGCGCAGCCCATTCCAGCGCACCCAGCAGGCGGTCGGCATGGCCTGCAGGAGCATCTAACCCATGGAATAGCTGTTCGGCGAGTTCTCCCCGGTTGGCAATTCCCAGTTGCAAAAGGCGCTGTTCGGCCGCATTTGCATCGACCGCCAGCGGGTCAGGCGTAAACGCCCAATCACACAACACGAGCTGTTGGGCCCACCAGGCATTTAACGCGTCGATCAAGAAGCACCTCGGAAAAACACAATGTCACCAGCAGAACGCCAGAATAAAGATGCTAGTGTAACGGAAAGTGATGCGAACACCGATAGCCCAAGGCATCGTCAGGCATAAACGGCACCGCCCGGCATAAAGCCGGGCGGTGACATACAGGTAGCAACGCAACAGCTACGATTGTTTGACCTTGCTAATCACCCATAGAAGCACCACTGCACCGACAGTGGCGGTGACCAACGAACCGATAAAACCACCGGAAGAGAGGCCTAAAAGGCTGAACAAAAAACCACCTACTAGCGCACCCACGATACCCACACCAATATTACCCAGGATGCCGAAACCGCCGCCACGCATGATGTTGCCAGCAATCCAACCAGCCAAACCACCAATGATTAACCATGCAATAAAGCCCATATAGTCTCCTTACTATTTTAAAAACGGGTTTAAGAACGGGTGTAAAAACGAGTTTCAATGACGTTTTTTAGCTACGAGTGTCTTTAACATCATAGCTACACGCATACCGCGCACATATAGGCGCGTTTTACCTTCGAGTCACGCTTGTTCTACCATAGCACACAGCGTTACTGTTCGGCGCTCCCTAGTCTAGTGGCTAGGCAACTCTAAAGGAAAAATCATGATCCCCGACTCGCTCAAACACTTGCTTAGCAGCACCCAAGGCCAACAAACCACTCAGTGGGAAGGCCGCGACGTGGTGTTATTCAATATGCCGTGGGGTGAGCTGGCGATCAGTCTACAGGGTGCCCAGGTGCTGCATTTCTGCCCTGCCGGCGATACCGATTGGCTATGGCTGACGCCTACACCACAAGCGCTGCCAGGCGCTATCCGGGGCGGTATTCCACTCTGTTGGCCGTGGTTTGCCGACGAGCGTTACGCTGATGAGAGCCCCAATCACGACGGCCCCTTCCATGGCCTAGCCCGCCACGCTGGCTGGCGCTTAGATGCTGTTGACGAGCACGCCGAAGGCATTGAACTTCATCTATCCCCCGAGCACCCTCTGCATACTCAGCTTACTGCACGCTTGGTGGTACAAGCCAACGCCCAGCGGCTCAACGTTGAACTGATTAGCGAAAACATCGGCGAAACGCCGATTAAAACCAGCGCTGCGCTGCATACCTATTTAGCCGTAGCAGAGGTGCACCAGTGCCGCTTGGAAGGCCTTTCCGGCGCGCGTTACCTCGACAAGCTGCGCGACTTTGCTGAATCCGAACAGCAGGGCACGCTGGCCGTTCAAGGCGCCGTTGACCGCATTTACCACACTAACGAAGCGGTGCTGCTCAACGATGGCGAGCGCAGCCTACGCATCGGCAAACAGTCGAGCGATTCGACGGTGGTGTGGCACCCTAACCACGATCTGCCCAGCGACACCCCCGCCGACGCCGCGCGCCGCTTTATCTGTGTGGAAGCCGCCAATACGCGGTTAGACCCGGTCTGGCTGGTACCTGGCGCTCAGCACCTGCTAGGCACCAACCTCAGCCGCGGTTAATCGTCGGTTCATCAATGCTTTGCTATCATGCGCTCACTATCACTTAAGCTAGGGAGATCCAATGGATCCGCAACAATGGCTAGAAGCCGCCACACTGGCCTTTAATTTAATCGGTATGGTGGTGTGCTTGTTCGGCCTTACCCTGGCGCAAAAGATGACCCGCCGCTGGCCCGGCTACACCCTGGCGGGGGTTGGCTTTTTAATTGCCACCCTGCCGATGCTTTCGCAACTGGTGTTAATGTTTAGCCAGTAAAGACTAGGCAAGAGCCACAAAGGGATCGAAAGGATGCGCCAGCCGTTAAGTCGCGAACTGAGCAATTTATTAGAGCGCGGGCGAGATCGCCAGCTGCGCTTAGCGGTCACAGGCCTCTCCCAAGCGGGGAAAACAGCGTTTTTGACGTCGCTGGTCAATCAGTTGCGTCACGCGGGCGTTGAGGCCCGGCTCGATTTGCTGCCGGCTGCCCGGGAAGGCCGCCTGCTCGGTGCTCAGCGGCTTAACCAACCCGACCTGGGCGTGCCGCGGTTTCCCTACGACCCCGGCATGGCGGCACTACGCGATACGCCGCCGCGCTGGCCAGAACCCACTCGTGGCATCAGCGAGTTACGCTTACAGCTGCGCTATCGCCCGGCCCGCAGCGGTTGGTTAACCCCTGAAATCGCCCACCTTACGCTGGATCTATTCGACTACCCCGGCGAGTGGCTACTCGACTTACCGCTGCTGCAGCATGACTTTTACAGCTGGAGCCAAGCCCAGGCACTATACGCAGGCGAGCAGCGCCGCGGCTTATTTAGCGAGTGGCTGGCGGCGGTGGAACAGCTCGACCCGGCTGGCGAAGCCGATGAGGCTCAGCTCGCCGCCCTAGCTGAAGATTACGCTCAAGGTCTGCGTCGCGCCAAACAGGCAGGGTTTTCCGACCTACAGCCAGGGCGTTTTTTGCTGCCCGGCGAACTGGAAGGTGCCCCCGTGCTGCAGTTTTTTCCGCTGCCGCAGCTAAACGCCTCTCAACTCAATACCTCTAGAGAAGCGCTGGAAGCACTGCCCGCCGATAGCCTTTACGCTACCCTGGCGGCGCGCTTTCGCTTCTATCAGCAGCAGGTGGTTAAGCCCTTCTACCGTGATCACTTCCGCCGCTTTGACCGCCAGATTGTACTGGTAGATGTGCTTGGTGCTCTGAATGCCGGGCCCGAGCGGTTTGAAGACCTTTCACGTGCGCTGCGCCAGTTAATGCACAGCTTTGACTACGGCAAACGCAGCCTGCTCACACGAATGTTCGCGCCTAAAATTGACCGCCTCGCGATTGCCGCCACCAAGGCCGATCACGTTACCCCTGATCAGCACGGCCACCTGGTGCAGCTGTTAGAAGCCCTGCTGGCAGAACCGCTTAAAGACCTGCGCTTTGCCAATGTGCCGGTCAAAGCGCTCTCGCTGGCGGCCATTCGCGCCACCGAAGCGCGCGAGGTCACCCATGAAGGTAAGCGCTCACCAGCGCTACGCGGCACCACCCTGGAAGGCGAAGACGTGCTGGTCTACCCCGGCGATGTGCCTAACCGCCTGCCTAAAGCCGACTTTTGGCAGCAACAGGGGTTCGACTTCCCCGGCTTTCGACCAATGCCCACCACCTCAGAAGCCATGGACCATATCCGTATGGATGCCGCCATCGACTGGCTGATTGGAGATAAACTGACATGACCGACCCACAGCCACGTCGTCACTTTAAATTGGACGGCAGCGCCGCCTCCGATGAGGCGGCTGAGCCAGCGTCATCCCTGCGCCAGCGCGAGACCTTTGCTGGCACCAACGAGAGTCATCCCCTGGCGCCGCTCCCGGAAGACAAAGCGCTGCCAGCTGCCAGTTTAGGTGCACCACGCAAACGCCGTTGGGGGTTGCTGTTTGCCCTGGTGGGCGGTGCCGGACTAGGCACGGCTGAGCTGGTCACCGGCATACCCGACGCAATGGCGCAGTCACAATGGCTCGCCATTGCCTGGCAGCTGTTCGGGATCAGCCTGATCGGTTTGGGGGGAGTCTCACTGCTCAAAGAGTTGGGGCGTTTACGCCGCCTGAAACGACACGACAAGCTGCGTGGCGATCTGGCTGAACTGCCGCAGCGTTCTCCCAAACAAGCCCAGGCCATGGCCGAGCAGCTTAAGCGCCAACTCAAGCTCGCCGATGATGATCCCCACTGGTTGGCCTTTCAGCGCGCCAGCCAGCCTCACCATAGTGGGGAGGAGATCCAGACACTGCTGCGTTATCACCTGCTGGCGCCACGTGACCGCGAAGCCCAGCGTTTGATCACCCGCATGTCCGGTGAAACCGCCATCATGGTCGCGCTCAGTCCGCTAACGCTGGTGGATATGGCGCTGGTGGCCTGGCGCAGCTTGGCAATGGTGGATCGCTTGTGCCGTCTCTACGGGCTTGAGCTTGGCTACGCCAGCCGCCTGCGGCTGTTTCGTAACGTGCTGCACAATATGGCCTTTGCCGGTGCCAGCGAACTGGCCACCGACGCCAGCATGGATATGCTCTCGCTCGATTTGGCCGGGCGCCTTTCGGCCCGCGCCGGCCAGGGGCTGGCGACGGGCTTGCTTAGCGCTCGCCTGGGCCTGCGCGCCCAGCGGCTCTGCCGCCCGGTGCCCTTCAGCGCCGATGAGCAGCCCAAAATCGCTGATTTACGCCAAGATTTATGGCGGCAGATTAAACGACTCGACAAAGAGCCTTCTACCACCAACCGCTCGTAGCGGTTAACTGGCGAATCTGAATCTGGGCGGCTGGTTTTTCAGGCAATACGCTGCTCGGTCTCGGCATCAAATAGAATCGCTCTGCCCATATCAACACGCAGCGACAAGCGTTCCCCGGCCGCTACCACGCATTTAGGCCCAACGCGGGCAGTCACTTCCTGCTCGCCCAGCGGCAAACGCAGTAAGATATCCGCCCCGGTAGGCTCAACCACCGCCACACTGGCGCTTAGCAGCGTTCCTTCGGCTTGGGACGTTAACCGCTCATCCTCTTCGCTAAAGTGCTCTGGGCGTAGGCCAAGAATGACCGGCTGGTTAAGCCGTTCGGCCATATCTGGGGCGATACGCACCTCCGGCCAAGGCAATACCAGTTCATCTTCACCCGGCGTGGCAATACGCAGTTGATAACCGCCGTTGATATCTTCCAAAGTAGCGCGAATAAAGTTCATCGACGGTGAGCCCATAAAGCCCGCCACAAACATATCCACCGGGTTGTTGTAGACTTCATCCGGCGAGCCCAGCTGCAGAATATGCCCATCGCGCATCACCGCAATGCAGTCTGCCAGCGTCATGGCTTCGACTTGGTCGTGGGTGACGTAAACAATGGTGGTGCCCAGGCGCTGGTGGAGCTTTTTGATCTCGGTGCGCATATCAACGCGCAGCTTGGCATCCAGATTGGAGAGCGGCTCGTCAAACAGGTAGACCTTTGGCTCCCGAGCCAGCGCACGCCCCATGGCTACCCGCTGGCGCTGCCCGCCGGAGAGCTGTGCAGGCTTGCGTTCCAGCAGGTGAGTGATCTGCAGTAGATCGGCCACCCGCTCCACGGCGGCTTCCCGCTCGGCTTTGGGCACCTTGCGCATCTCCAGCCCGAAACTGATGTTCTGGCGCACGGTCATGCTGGGGTAAAGCGCGTAGGACTGAAACACCATGGCGATATCCCTATCCGCAGGGGTGCGCCAGGTCACATCTTCACCATCAATATAAATATTGCCAGACGTCACCGGCTCTAGCCCGGCGATGGCATTCATCAGCGTGGACTTGCCGCAGCCCGAGGGGCCGACCAGAATCAGGAACTCGCCAGAATCGATCGAAATACTGACGTCTTTGAGCACCCGCTCGCTGCCGAACTCTTTGCGCACGTTGTGGATTTCTAACGCTGCCATAATGAAAATCCTATTTTATTGTTAGGCTTTTAAATAAAAACTAGCCTTTAACGGAACCAGCGGTCAGCCCGCGCACGAAGTATTTTCCCGCCAGCACGTACACCACCAGAGTGGGTAGCGCGGCAATCATCGCCGCCGCCATATCCACGTTGTACTCGCGAACGCCAGTGGAGGTATTGACTAAGTTGTTTAGCGCCACGGTAACGGGCTGGGTGTTATGGGCTGAAAACGCCACGCCAAACAGGAAGTCATTCCAGATTTGGGTAAACTGCCAAATCACCGAGACAACGATGATGGGTGCCGAAACCGGCAGCAGAATGCGCCAGAAAATACGGAAAAAGCCCGCACCATCCAACTTCGCCGCCGATACCAGCTCGTTAGGGATCCCCACATAGAAGTTGCGGAAGAACAGCGTGGTGAAGGCGATACCAAATACCACATGCACCAGAATTAACCCGGCACGGGAACTGGAGATACCCAGCCAGCCGAGGGTTTGCGCCATGGGCAGCAGCACCACTTGGAAGGGAATAAAACAGCCAAACAGCATCAGCGCAAAAACTAATTCCGAGCCTTTAAAACGCCATTTGGTCAGCGCGTAGCCGTTGAGGGCACCAATCGTGGTGGAAATCAGCACCGCCGGAATCACAATCGCAAAGGAATTCCAGAAGTAACCACCGACACCCTCGCAACGCATGCCGGTACAGGCTTCGCCCCAGGCTTTTATCCACGGTGCCAGGGTAGGGTTTTGCGGCAATGACAACAACGAACCGGCGCTGATTTCACTGAGCGGCTTCACCGAGGTCATCAGCATGACCGCCAGCGGTAGAATGTAGAACAGCGCGGCGAGGATCAGCACACCGTAAAGCAAGCCACGGCCCAGCCGCGCAGCGGGCGTCTGACGACGAATCACATTAGCCATGCTTGCGGCTCCTTAATTCGGAGTAGAGGTAAGGAATCAAAATCGCCAGCACGCCGCCCAACATCAGCATAGCGCTGGCGGAGCCCAAGCCGACCTGTGCCCGAGTGAAGGCGTGGGCGTACATAAAGGTAGCGGGCAAATCGGTAGCGTAACCCGGCCCACCGCCAGTGAGCGCGACCACCAAGTCAAAGCTCTTAATCGCAATATGCGCCAGAATCATCACCGCGCTAAACACGACCGGGCGGAGGCACGGCATCACCACGCGCAGGTAAATCCGCGGCAAGCTGGCGCCATCCAACTGCGCTGCTTTGATAATGCTGTCGTCGATACCCCGCAAGCCGGCTAAAAACAGCGCCATCACAAAGCCTGACGCCTGCCATACGGCGGCAATCACCAGGGTATAAATCGCCATATCCGGATCGACAATCCAGTCAAAGCGAAACGACTCAAAGCCCCAGCCTTGAACCATCGCCTGGATACCCAACTGTGGGTTGAGTAGCCACTTCCACACCACCCCAGTAACGATAAACGACAGTGCCATGGGGTAGAGGTAAATCGTGCGCAGCGCGCCTTCTTGGCGAATTTTCTGATCGAGTAGTATCGCCAGTAGCGCGCCAATCGCGAGACAAACGGTCACAAACAGCACGCCAAAAATCATCAGGTTGGTTGAGGCGACCCACCAGCGCTCATTGGCCATCAGGCGGGCATATTGACCAAAGCCAACAAAGTCGTAGCTGGGCAGCATGCGCGAGCTGGTTAGCGAGAGCACGAATGTCCACAGCATGAAGCCGTAAACAAAGAACAGCGAAATTGCCACCGACGGTGCCAGCACCAACCGAGGCAGCCACGCCTGTAAACCACCGGATGGCGTCGGGCGCCTAGCGGCAGGCGTTAAGTCCGTCGCAGGGGTATTTTTCATGGGGAGGCATCTCTAATGAAGAAGTATCCTTGCCAGGAAGCGTAGGCGCCGCCATTGCGACGACGCCTGAAGAACGCTAGCGCTAGAAAAGCCTAGAAAGAAGCCGCTTCGGCGGCACTCACCATACGTTCAGCTGCTTCTTCAGCGGGCATGTCGGCATCATTGAAGTAGTTGGTGACCACGTCAAAAATAGCGCCCTGAATATCTGCGCGTACGGCCATACCATGGGCCATGCTAGGCACTAGGCCGCCCTCTTCAGCAGTGCGCTGAAAATCAGCCAATGACTGCTGGGCACAGCTATCGAACTCGCTCATGTCCAGATCAGGCCGCGCCGGAATCGAACCTTTAGCAAGGTTAAACGCTTCCTGGAACGTCGGTTCAAGCACCAAGCGGGCTAACGCTTCCTGCGCTTCGCGCTCCTCGTCATCGGTGACCCGGAACATGGCCAGGCTATCGATATTGAAGGTGAACGCATCTTGGGTGCCTGGTGCTGCCGCACAGAGATAATCTTCTCCGGCGGTTAATCCAGCTGCGGTGAACTCACCTTTCGCCCAATCGCCCATGAGCTGAAACCCGGCAACCCCCTGAATCACCATCGCTGTGGCAATATTCCAGTCGCGGCCGGGCATACCTTCATCCATTAGCTCACGCGTACGCTTGAAGTCCTCAAGGGCGTCGATCATTTGTGCGCCGCCCAAAGCCTCTGGGTCTAGATCTACCAATGCCTGCTGGTAAAACTCGCTGCCCTGGCCGCCGAGTAACACGCTTTCGAATACTGTCGCGTCCTGCCAAGCCTGACCGCCGTGAGCCAGCGGTACGAAGCCAGCTTCGCGGATAGCCTCACCGGCCTCGAATAACTCATCCAGCGTGGTGGGCATCTCAACGCCCGCTGCTTCCAGCACTTCCGGGTTGGCCCACAGCCAGTTAACCCGGTGTACGTTGACGGGCACCGCTACGTACTGATCGTCGTAGCGCATGATGTCAGCCACTACCTCGGGCAGTAGTTCGTCCCAGCCTTCGGCGTCGGCAACATCGTTCAAGTTACCTAGCAGGCCAAGCTCACCCCACTCCTGAATCTCGGGGCCTTTGATCTGGGCGGCGGAGGGTGGGTTGCCCGACATGGCACGAGATTTAAGCACCGTCATGGCGGTTTCACCGCCGCCGCCTGCCACGGCAAAGTCTTGCCAGCCGTAGCCTTCAGCTTCCATTAGCTCTTTAAGCACGTTGGCAGCGCGGGCTTCGCCACCAGAGGTCCACCAGTGCAGCACTTCAACTTCATTGGCTTGCGCGGTGGCGGCTAGCGTGGCACCTGCTAAAGCAAGCGCGAGGGTCGTCTTCTTAAACGTCGACATGGAGTCACTCCTTATATTGTTATTGTCCTCTCGGACGTTCCACCTCCATGAGATTACGCCAAAGACTGCGTCAACGGGAGTTACCGAGTGCTGCAAAGTATTGGCGGTTTATTACAAACCTGTAATAGTTTCCTGGCGGGGTAGCGAGAGAGTCACCACCAGCCCACCATCAGCATGGTTGGCGAGCGTGATATCGCCGCCATGGGCGCGGGCAATGTGCCGGGCGATTCCCAGCCCCAGGCCGCTGCCACCGGTGTGCCTGCTACGTGAGGGTTCCAGGCGAACAAAGGGCGAAAACACCCGCCCCAACTGCTCTTCGGGTATACCTGGGCCGTGATCGCGAATGCGCAGGGTGACCGAATTACCGTGATCAATGAGTTCTACCTCGGCCTGCTTACCATAAAACACTGCGTTCTCAAGCAAATTCGCCAGGCAGCGCTTAAGCGCCAGCGGTTTGGCCATCAGCGGTGCAATGGGGCGGAGACTATTAGGCTTAATAGTGACCTTACCATTTTGAAGGCTCAGCTCTTCGGCCAACTCTTCGATCAGGCTCGTTAGATCAACGGGCGCAGGCTCCTCATGTAGATCCAAACCTTTCACCGAGGCCAAAGCGCCTTTCACCAAGCTATCCAGCTCATCCAGTGAGGCGCAAAAACGCTCCCGCTGATAGTCGTCATCGAGCATCTCGGCGCGCAGGCGCATGCGGGTTAAGGGGGTCTTTAAATCATGGGAAATCGCCGAAAACAGCCGCTCGCGCTCCTCGATCTGCTCGCGGATCCGCCGCTGCATTCGGTTGAACGCCACGGCAGTGGCGGCAACTTCCTTAGGCCCACTCTCTTTTAGCGGCGGCATATCCAAATCATCGCCCAGTTGATTAGCTGCTCGTGAGAGCCGCGCCAATGGCCGGGTCACGCTAGTGATGCCCATTAATGAGAGCGCCAGCACGCTCAGCAGTACCAGTAGACCTACCAGCAAACGCTCCTCAGAGAGCCAGCGATAGCCGCTGAAAATATCCGGCACGCCCAGCAGCGTGGCAACGTAAAGCCAAGTGTCTGGGGCAAGCTGCAGTTGAACCACTAAAATCGGCGGCGAGAGCGGTTCCATCAACAGGCTGTGCTGCCCCCAGCGGGGTGGCAAGTCGTAGAGGAGCACTTCGTTATTGAGCACCCGCAGGTTTTCCGGGCGGGAGAACTCGACAATGACATCATCGATATTGAGTTGCCGGGTGAGCACCGAACGCACATTATTCACCACCACCTCTTTTTCCGGCCCCGAGCCGATATCGTCGATGGTGAGCCTGCGTTCGTTGACGCTAACAAAAAACCGCGTACCGCCCATATTGCGCAGCTGATCCAGCACGATGTGACGGTAGTCCACGGGCAGCGAGCGGAAAAACTTCATGGTAGAGGCGATGCTAAACGCCATATTGGTGGACAGCTCATCAAGCTGGGCCAAGTGGCTGGAGCGCACTTGAGAGGTCCAAATTGCGTAACTGGCCCCCTGGGCTACTAGTACGCCTGCGATCATGATGATCACGAAGCGCCCGCGTAGCGATGCCGGTAACCAGCGGGCCAAGCGTCGCCGGATATGCGCCCACCCCGCCCGGCTCACGTTAATGCATCAACCTGGGCGGTTAACACATAGCCTGCCCCGCGCACCGTTCGAATCAACTGCGAGTGCTGGGCATCTTCACCCAGCCGTTGGCGCAGGCGGCAAACGTGGACATCAATGGAGCGATCAAGCGGCGGCGCGTCCCGCCCACGAGTAAGCGCGTAGAGATCATCCCGAGTGAGTACCTTGGCCGGGTGCTCTAAAAACACCTGCAGTAGCTGAAAGTCAGCGCCCGAAAGCGCGGCGCGCTCGCCCTGCAGGTCAATCAGCTCGCGGGTCATACGGTCGAGCTGCCAATTGCCGAAACTGACCCAGCGCGCCTGCCCCGCAGGCAACTCTGGCGGAGCACAGCGGGTGCGCCGCAGTACCGCTTTGATGCGCGCCAGCAATTCGCGGGGATTAAACGGCTTGCCCAAGTAGTCATCAGCACCCAGCTCCAGACCAAGAATGCGGTCGGTCTCATCGGCGCTGGCGGTGAGCATGATAATCGGCACGTCGCTGTGCTTTCGGACATCGCGGCAGATGGTAAAGCCGTCGTCACCGGGGAGCATTAAATCGACAATCAGCAAGTCAGGGGCGTGTTCAGCACGCAGCGAATGCAGCGCTTGGGCGCCGTCCGCTGTGAATACCCGATAGCCGTGGCGCCCCAGGTAGTCCGCGAGCAGTTCACAAATTTCCGGGTCATCGTCGACCACAATCAAAGTAGCAGGGGGTGTCGTCATCTCAGCGGTTGTCACCCTACGCTATTGTCGTTATGGGGCATTGATGATGGTCGAGGGGCCAAGCAGTAGCAATAGCGCTACGACCAAGGTTGCATTAGTGTTAATTGTTGACGAATGTCACGCGCTTGTTGGCGCTTAAAGCGCAAACCGCTCTTTCAACCACTCGGCAACGGCGGCTTCACCATGGTGACCGATACGCTCAGCGCCGGTGACACGATCAAATAGTGCCGGGTGAGCGTTGGCCATTACCTGGGCCTCCCCGGCTAAATCGAGCATTTCGGTATCGTTGAGGTTATCGCCAAACGCTAGGCAATCGACGGGCGTTAAGCCCAAGAGTTCCAGCAGTGATGACAACGCCACACCTTTATTCACGCCACCGGCCATGATTTCCAGAGAATCAATGGTGGAATAGGTAATATGCAGCCCGTCGCCGTGGGCCTCTTGCGCCTGGGCTTCTAACTGTTTTAGCGCACTGGGGTCGCCTAGATAGAGCACTTTGCCCACGCCGTTAGTGTCCATCTGCGCCGGCGGCACGACTTCGTAGCCAAAACCGGTAGAAGCATGAAGTGATAATAAGTGCGGGGCCTCTGCATCAATATGCCAGCCGCTTTCACTATAAAGGTTAAGCCGTACTTGAGGCGGACGCGGAAGACCGATTAGCATCTTTGCATGTTCAGGCTCCAGGTGATTTGCCGTCAACAAAGCATCTTCCGGGTCGTGCACATAAGCACCATTGGTGCTAATCAAGTGTGCAGGAATATCCAACTGATCACGAAACACCTTCATATCATGGTAGTGGCGACCCGAGGCGAGCGCGACATGATGGCCTTGCTTCACCAATGCTCTTAGCACCTCGATGGTGCTTTCGTGCAGGGTGTGGTCGCTTCCTAATAGGGTGCCATCCAGGTCAGAAACAATCAGGCGAGGTGTCATAGCGCGCTCCGTGAGTATGAATATTCAGCTTAACCGATTCCCTTGAGCGCATGTAAGTCTTTGACTCGCCGCTACCAAAGCCAACATCAGGGCCAACATCGCATAGCGACAATTGGCGCAGCCTGCGGGAATCCGTATAGTGGCACCCTAACTCTCGCCAACTGATTGAGCTCATGCTTCAGAACAACGCCATGCTTGCCCAGCTCAAGCAACAGATTCGTCAAACCACCCCCCGCGCTGAAGGGGTGATCAAAGCCACCGACAAAGGTTTCGGCTTTCTCGAAACCGACGACGGTGAATCCTATTTCGTGCCGCCCCCCGCCATGAAGCAAGTGCTTCACGGTGACCGTGTAGAAGCGGTCATCCACGAGAACGGTGATAAAAAGTCCGTTGCGCCCGAAAAGCTGATTGAAGCTGGGCTGGATCGGTTTGTCGCCCGCGTGCAAAAGCGCGAAGGACACCTCGCCGTGGTGCCCGACCATCCATCGATTAAAAATGTTATCAAGGCGCGGATTAAGAACAGCCTTGATGAAGCGACCATTGCCGATGGAGACTGGATAGTGGCCCGCTTGGTCCGTCATCCGCTGAAAACCGACGACCGCGCCTTCTTTGCCCAGATCGACGAACTGGTTGCTAAAAGTGACGACCCGGCAGTGCCGTGGCGCGTGACGCTAGCACGCCATGCGCTGGAGCAGGAGTGCCCCGATGCAGGCACCGATTGGCCGCTGATGGATGAAGGCCTGACTCGCGAAGACTTAACCGCAACGCCCTTCTTCACCATTGATGGTGAGAAGACCCGCGATATGGACGATGCGCTGCACGTAGCGACTCGCGCGGAAGGCGGCTGGCGGTTGAGCGTCGCGATTGCCGACCCCACGGCGTATGTGGAAGAAGGCCATGCGGCTGATTTAGAAGCCCGCACGCGCGCCTTTACCGTCTACCTGCCCGGCCAGAACGTCACCATGCTGCCAGAGCAGCTGGCGGACGATCTCTGCTCGCTATGGGAAGGCAAGGATCGCCCTGCACTAGCCTGTACGCTGGATATTAATGCCGACGGTAGCATGGGCGAGTACCGCTTTTTTGCGGCGAACGTAAAATCCCACGCCAAGCTCGTTTACGACAACGTCTCCGACTGGATCGAAGGCCAAGGCGATTGGGCACCCGCGGATGATATCGCCGAGCAGCTCACCGCGCTGCGTGATTTGACCGAGGCGCGTACCGCTTGGCGCAATGAACACGCGCTGGTGTTTAAAGACCGCCCCGACTACGTGTTTGATCTTGACCCTGCTGGCAACGTATTGGCTGTGCGCACCGAAGAGCGCCGCATTGCCAACCGCATGATCGAAGAGTCGATGATTGTGGCCAACGCCTGCTGCGCCGACTTCCTGGCCCAACACATCGGCCACGGTATCTTTAACGTGCATCGCGCGTTCGAGCCCGAGAAAGCCGAAGCCGCCCAGGAATTCCTGGCCGGTCAGGAGATCGTGGTCGAGCGCGAAGCACTGACGGAACTTGCCCGCTACACCGAGCTTAAGCGTGCACTGGAAAGCCGCGATGATGCTTGGCTGGATGCGCGCCTGCGCCGCTTCCAGGGCTTCACCATGATGTCTGCTCAGCCCGGCCCGCACTTTGGCCTGGGCCTAGCCGCCTACGCCACCTGGACATCGCCGATTCGTAAGTACGGCGATATGGTCAACCACCGCCTGATCAAGCGCGTGCTTAAAGGCGAACAAGCCCCCGCCGAAGCTACCCAGCAGCTCACCGAGCAGCTGACGGAGCGTCGCCGCCTGAACCGTATGGCCGAGCGCGACGTGAAAGATTGGCTCTACGTGCGTTACCTGACGCCCTCCGCGCAGAACCAGGACACCTTTGAGGCCGAAATCATGGCCATCAACCGTGGTGGTATGCGCGTTCGCCTGCTGGAAAATGGCGCAACAGCGTTTGTTCCCGCGCCCTTAATGCACAGTGACCGCAGCAAAGTGGTCATTGACGACAAAGAGGGGCGTATTCAAATAGAGGGTGAAGAGCGTTATAAGCTTGGCGATCCACTTCGCGTCATCTTGACCGAAGCCCGCGAAGAGACTCGCTCGCTGGTAGCTAAACCCGCTGCATAAACTGTATTTGCTTACTCGCAATAAACAACAACGGCGCCCTAAGGCGCCGTTGTTGTTTCTATCGTTCTGGCGGTATTTTAATTAGTCTGTTGGATCCACTTTCCAGTGAAATACGCACACGTATTAGCTGATTAAAACGCCGCCTGTGTGGCTCTCGAAGGTAAAGCCATGGCAGGCGTGTGTGCCGATAGCTGGCTCAGCTTAGCGTCATCAATTTGAAACGCCGCTACCAGTTCGCGAAGCCGCCCAGCCTGTTCCTCTAAAGAAAATGCTGCGGTTGTCGACTGTTGAACCAGCGCACTATTTTGCTGTGTCGTTGAGTCCATTTCAGTGATCGCCGTATTAATCTGCTCAATACCGCTGCTTTGCTCACGAGTGGCGGAGGACACCTCGGCCATCAGCATAGCAAGACGCTGAATCACCGTTTCCGTTTCACCAATCGTCGCTGCTCCTCGCTCCGCTTGATCAGAGCACAGCTTTATTTTGCTGCGCGTATCATCCAGCATGCTGCGAATCTCGCTGGCTGATGCGGCACTGCGGCTTGCCAGAGAACGAACTTCGGTTGCCACTACCGCAAACCCCCTGCCCTTCTCACCGGCACGTGCGGCTTCTACGGAGGCGTTAAGGGCCAGTATATTGGTCTGAAAGGCAATGGCGTCAATAGCTTCGACGATCTTGTTCATACTCAGCGATGCAGCCGTCACTTCGCGCATTAATTCTACGCTCCGCGCCACCTCTTCACCCCCGCTGTGCATCTGTTGTGACGCATTATGGGCCAGCGTATCAGCCTCTTTGGTTGAATCGCTGTTCTGGCGAACCGTTGCCGTCATCTCCTCCATACTTGAAGCCGTTTCCTGCAAGGCAGCTGCTTGCTGCTCAGTACGAGCGGCGAGCTCCTGTCCACCTTGGGCAATCTCGTTGGCGCCGTTCAAGACATTCTCGCTAGAATCACGTAGTGATGCGACCAGGGTAGTGAGCTCTTTACTCATTTCAGCCATGGAGGTTAATAACTGAGACGTCTCGTCACGCCCTGTGGTTACGATATCGTGTCGCAAATCTCCTTCCGCAACGCGCTTAGCAACCTCAACGGCTTTCCGCAAGGGCAGTACGATACTGCGTGTAATAGCAATGGCCAGCGCCAGCGCCATCAACAACGCCGCCCCCGCGAAGATACAAAGCTGCCAAATAGCCAAACGATATTCGGCATCTATCGCCTCATTGGCAGCCTTTACTCCCGCATCAGCCACTAGGCTAATTTCATCTGCCAATTCTTCAAGCTGATAGATACTTTCTTTATGCTCACCGAAAGCCTGATTGGCTTGAGAGGTTTCGGTAATACTGCCCTGATCAATTTGGCGGTAAACCGTCATAAAGCCCTCTTCATAACCCTGGAGGGCGTTTCCTGCCTGTTGGTACAGTGCATCAAGGCTATCCTTATCGGCAATTTGGCTACCCGCCTGGAAGGTGGCCTGTATTTCTTCGATGGTCGCAACCCAACTTTGTTGGTAAGCCGCTACCCGATCGCTATTGTCGATATTGATGAAGATATCTTTTTCAAAGCGCCGTGCCTGCAATGCCAGTCGCTGAATTTCAGCGGCATTACTCGCTAGCGCTACGTCCATGTCCAAGGTTTTTTGGGCAGTATCTTTGGTGAAGGTAATACCCATAATTCCTGCTATTAAAGTGCCCAAAAGAAATAGCGATACCACGCCAAAAGCCAGTGCGAGCCGTGTACCAATCTTGAACCGTGAAAGCATGGAAACTTCCTAATAAGTAAGAGAGGTAAGATTGTCGGCATAAAACATATAAACTTTAGCGCTATATATATAACAATTATTGCTAATATGAGTATTTATTAATTCCCATTAGCAACAGTGATGGCAAGGCCTTGCGGTAAATATTTTTTACGAGCCCCCACATGCTCTCGCTTACTACCGCTACGCACCACCCTGCTGATGCTGAAAGAAGAAACGCAGCATTTCCTTGGTGGCATCGGGGCCTTTCGGGTCGGTATAGCTTCCTTTCGTGCTGCCTCCTGACCAGGCGTGGCCAGCTCCATGAATGTGCCACTGCTCCATGTGTGGTTTGCCCTTCTCATTGTGATGCATGGTCCGCGTATAGGCATGGCCATTAACCACCTTTCCCTTCTCTACTGTCGCCCCTGTTTGGCGCGACGTGCTGTACTGGGAGGCTACGCGATCCGCATTGCTGGGGTGTACCGTCGTGTCACGATCACCATGAAAGATTATTGCGGGCACTTCCGACGCCCAACCGGCTCCTTTCACTTTACCACCGCCAAGAGGTCCTGTGCCCCCCTGCATTGCCCCCAAGGCATCGGGAAGACTCTGGGCCACGCCGTGGGGTAGTCCGGAGTGCACGCCCACCGCCGCAAAGAGATCCGGGTAGGTCATCGCCAGCGTTGTCGCCATTGCCGCGCCTGCGGAAAGCCCCGCAACATAGGTACGTGAGGCATCAAGCCCATGCGTGTCAATAACTTCCTGGGTCATGCCGGCAAGGATCGCCGGCTCACCGCCCTCACGCTGCTGGTCTTCGGCTTTGAACCAGTTCCAACACTTAGAGTGGTTGGCGGTCGTCGGCTGGGCCGGATAAAGCACACAACACTGCTGCTCTTCGGCCAGCCGATTCATCTCGGTTCCGGCAGCGAAGTCATCGGGATTCTGCGTGCAGCCATGCAGCATAACGACCAGCGGCAGCGCTTGCCCGTGATAGCCGCTGGGGATATACAGTTTGTAATCACGTGTACCCACATGGTTGGTAAAACGACCGGCAGTGAACGCTCCGGGCAGTGGTACCTCGCTCCGTGCATACTCAGGCGGTGCTTGCTCGTGTCGTGCCATTCCACCGCGAAACTTCATCCACTTATCACGCCATGCAGCAGGTACTCTAATATCACTATTCGAGAAGACTCCAGATGGGGACGGCTGGGCTTCATCAAACGTTGAGGACGTCGCGTATTCCGCCGACTCATCTCTCTGGTTCGATTGCACAATGTCTTCATCGACGACTTTCCAGTTTCCTTCAAAGGTATTTCCACCCCATGAAGGCTGTTTCCGCGCGTCCTCACCTCTCGCTTCAGGCACGGCGCCCTGAAGGAGAGCCATGGCTTCGTGCAGTTTTCCCGCACGCGTGAGTCGTGTCGCTTCTTCCATTCGCTTCGTCATGGTGGCGTCAATCATGGTCAATATCCTATTTCAATAGTCAGTAATTCAGTAAATTCGGTCTTTCAGAGCAGCCTTAACCGCTTTGCTGGCGTGCAGAGCGCCCAGCACCACCACCGACTCGATGGTGGCAAGAGCAAGCTCCGGTGTGACGTCGTCGGCAATACTGGCCATGCCCAGCACCTGAATCTGTAACGTCTCCCCGGCTGACTGCAGGGCCTCTAGATCCGCACGACTGTAATGCTCAAGTCCCAGCACAAAAGCCTTTCGGGTCACGGTTTCCCTAACGACCTCGGCATGGGTCGACAACTGATTACGAATAGCGGTGCGAATCAGATCGGTTCGATTGGAGTAAAAACCTTCCTGAACCAACAGATCGATCTGCCCCAGGTCAACCACCCCAAGGTTGATAGTGATTTTTTCACTAGAGTCACCGCCCTTGCGGCGCATTTCATGCACGCTCATGTGTCATTCCTCGTTGCGCTTAGTAACCAGACGCCTTTTTGATGCGGCATAAAACATCTAGCTAACGTCTAAAACATCTGATTAGAATCCATATACCATCCATACGGATGTTATATTAGTCCAGCCTGACCAAGAGTCAACCAATAAACAGACGAAAACGATTCACTAGCTTGTGATCTGAGAAAGGGTTGGAAGGGATTAGCAGGAAATAGCAGCCTTGGCTCCGCTGTCGCCAAACTGTCTTATTTCTCCCCTATGGTGAAACGATGACACTTTTGAGGCTGGAGGTTAGCTTGCACATTGCCGACGTAACGATGTTTTATGCCCCCGCCAGCGGCGGCGTGCGCACTTATTTACAAGCCAAGCACCGCGTTTTCTCGCGCCTCCCTCAACTGCGTACCAGCCTGCTGGTGCCGGGCGCTGAGCGCGACAGCTTGGGCGACCATCACACTTTACCGGCGCTACACCTGCCTTTGGGGCAGGGCTATCGATTCCCACTGCGGCGCGCGCCCTGGCGCGATGCGTTGATTGATTTAAAGCCTGACATTATAGAGGCAGGTGACCCTTACGTGACCGCTTGGGCGTCTCTTGACGCGGGTCAGCGACTGGGCGTGCCGGTGGTAGGGTTTTATCACTCAGACCTACCCCGTTTGATGGGGGATCGTTTTGGGGGCTACGTTGGGAAGCGCCTAACCCGCTATGTGGCAAACCTATACGGTCAATTTGATAGCGTATTAGCGCCCTGTAATGCGATGGCGAACCGGTTGCAGGAATGGGGCGTTGATAATGTTCGCGTTCAGCCTTTGGGCGTCGATTTAAGCCAATTTCACCCTCAGCAATATGACGCTACTTTCCGTCAAAGCATGGGCATACCCAGGGATAAAAAGCTGCTGATCTTTGTAGGCCGCAATTCTCGCGAAAAAAATATTAATGTGCTGCTGGAGACAATGCGGCAGTTAGGTCGCGATTATCATTTATTGCTGATGGGCCCTGGCATGCCGCATCAGGTCCCCAGCAACGTCACCATTGTTGATCGCTGTTGCGGCGCCCATGAGGTGGCAAAAGCACTCGCCAGTAGCGATGCACTGTTACATGCGGGCACCCGCGAGACCTTCGGTTTAATCGCCCAAGAGGCCATGGCCAGCGGGATCCCCGTGGTGGCCGCACGCGCCGGGGCACTGGCAGAAAATGTGCCGCTGGGAGCGGGCATTCTGTGTCAGCCGCTTGACCCTAGCGCCATGGCCGAGGCCTGCATAGCGCTGTTCAGCAACGATGTTGCCGCCAGTGGGCGCTATGCGCGCCGCCATGTGGAGCGCCATTTCAATTGGGATAGCGTTATCTACGCGTTGCTTGACCACTATCACTCTCTCTGTCACGGCAGCCAGCGGTATGCTCTCCCCCAACACCGATAATCGCCGGCTGTTCAAATGGCGGCCAGTGCATGGCGTAATGATCGCCATAGCGCTAATGGCGCCACTACTGCTCACCGCCTGGCTGGGAGGCGCTGAGGCGCTCCAGCGCGTCAAACACTTCCCACTTAGTTTGCTCGCGCTGATGCTAGCGATTGCTTTTATTTGCTGGAACCTCAATGCGGCCAGGCTAAGGCTAATGCTGGGGGGCCGTGCAGGGCCACTCGGCCAACGCGGCGCGCTGGGCATTGAGCTGGCATCTAAGTTTGCCCTGTGCGCCACCCCGGGCGGTAGTGGGGGCCCCGCCACACTGCTCCTGCTATTGGCACAGCGCGGCTTTCCAGCGGCCAAAGGTGCCGGTGTATTCTTAGTTGATCAAGGCTGCGACCTGCTGTTCTTTATTGCCATGTTAAGCAGCTTGGTGTTCTTTTCATTGGTCAGCGACACACAGTGGCCTCATCAAACGTTAGTTCAGTGGGCGCTGGTTGGCTTAGCGTTGGTCGCCACGCTAATCAGCATTGTGATGGGCTTTTTACCCCGTCTATTACGCTCGCGAAGCCTGAAAGCCCCTTGGCCAAGTCGTTATCGGCGTCGCTGGCTGGTACGCCGTTTATTGAGGTGTCGATATGCGCTAAAGGTCACGCTTTCACTGCCACGTACAACGCTGTTTACGATGATGCTGCTAACGACAACCCATTGGCTAATGCGCTACAGCTTGCTCTATTTAGCAGTGCTGGGGGTAGGTGGTCATGCAGACTGGATGTGGACGTTTCTAACCCAGATGCTGGCCATGGCGGCCAGCCAATTCAGTTTTCTACCCGGCGGCGCAGGGGCGGCTGAAGTCGGTGTTGGCAGTCTATTGTTACCGCTGATGGAGCGTGACCAGGCCGCGGCGGCGGTATTGGTGTGGCGGCTTGTGAGTTACCACCTTTACCTTGCAGCAGGCGCACCACTGTTTATTTTATATAGCTACCGACTGCTACGTCGCTCACCAGTAACGTAACGGTGATCTACCGGGTGATGCAAGACGCAGGGCTTTCTGAAAGCACGGGGTTGCCAATAATGCTGGAATATGTATAAATATATCAATAGGCATATTTATATATCTCTATATCTATAAAGGACATGCAGCATGCCAACCCCCGAACACACTTTAGCCGCTCCTCTTTTTGAGCCCTTCACAATGGGCCCGGTCACTCTGCCTAACCGCATCGTCATGGCCCCCATGACGCGCAACCAGTCGCCCAGTGGCATACCGGGTGACAACGTGGCGAGCTACTATCGCAGTCGCGCCGAAGGGGGTGTTGGGCTGATCATCACTGAAGGCACCTATATTGATCATCCGGGCGCCAACGGCTACCCCGACGTACCGGCCTTTCACGGCGAGCAGGCACTGGCCGGCTGGCAGCGCGTGGTAGAAGGTGTTCACGCCGCCGGCGGGAAGATAGTGCCGCAGCTGTGGCACGTGGGTCGTGAGCGCCGCCCAGGCGTCGAGCCAGATACCAGCGTGCCCGGCTTTGGCCCGATGGCTATCAGTGAAGACGGCGTAGAAATTGTCCGCGCCATGACCGAGCAAGACATGCGTGACGTGGCGGCTTCCTTTGCGCGCGCCGCGAGCGATGCGCAACGCCTTGGCTTTGATGGTATTGAGCTACACGGTGCCCATGGCTATTTGATCGACCAGTTCCTATGGTCTGAAAGTAATCAGCGCGAGGATGCCTATGGCGGCAGCCCTGAAAATCGGCTGCGTTTTCCCCGTATGATCGTACGCGCCGTGCGTGAGGCGGTTGGGCCGGATTTCCCAATCATCTTCCGGTTCTCTCAGTGGAAACTGTCTGATTATTCTGCCGTTATTGCTAAAACGCCCGAGGCGTTAGGCGAGCTGCTCAAGCCGTTAGCCGATGACGGTGTCGACATCTTTCATGCCAGCACGCGACGCGTCTGGGAGCCCGGTTTTGCAGGTAGTGAAAAAACGCTGGCGACCTTGACGCGGGAGCTGACCGGCAAGCCGGTCATTGCCGTTGGTAGCGTGGGGCTAGACAAGACCTTCCGCACCGGCCACTTCACGCGCACGGAAGACCCGACCTCGAAAAGTCGTGTCAATGTGGAAGAGTTGGCGATGTGGCGCTCGCGCAATGATTTTGATCTCATTGCCATTGGTCGCGCCCTACTCTCTGACCCGCAATGGGCCAACAAAGTGCGTGATGGGCGTCTTCAAGAGCTCTCGGATTTTGACAGCAGCGCCCTCGAAGCACTGGTGAGTTGATACACGTTGGCCAGGCTGCCTCGGCAGCCTGGCCGTTAAAGCGTATAATGATCGGGCTCTCAACGCCTGGACGTGTTAATGGATATCAATACCGTTTTAAGTGCGCTTGCTAACCCGGTGCGCCTCGACATTCTATCCTGGCTCAAAGAGCCAGAGCGCCACTTTCCCCAACAGAAAGATACCGCGCCGGAAGGAGGGATCTGTGTCAGTCACATTCGTGAAAAGACCGGCCTCTCACAGCCGACCATTTCGCTGTATCTCTCCACGCTATCCCGCGCTGGCCTCGTCTCCTCCGAACGGGTTGGACAGTGGACCTATTACCGCTATGAGCGTGACGTTGTCGAAGCCTTTTTAAATGAGCTGAGCCAACGGCTATAGGATCAAAAACGTTGGCTAACGAATAAGGGCGCCCCGAGGGGCGCCCTTATAGCGTGCGACTGACGTCAATGACTAACTTACCAGCCAGTCACTTTTTTCAGCGCATCGCCGATTTCGGCCAAAGAGCGCACGGTTTGAACGCCGGCGTCTTCAAGGGCAGCAAACTTCTCGTCAGCGGTGCCTTTACCGCCAGAGATGATTGCGCCCGCGTGGCCCATACGCTTGCCAGGAGGAGCAGTCACACCGGCAATGTAGGCAATCACTGGCTTAGAAACGTTGGCTTTAATGTAAGCCGCTGCTTCTTCTTCCGCTGTGCCGCCGATTTCACCGATCATAACGATGGCTTCGGTTTTCGGGTCTTTCTCGAACATTTCAAGGATATCGATAAAGTTGGAACCCGGAATCGGATCGCCGCCGATACCCACACAGGTAGACTGACCAAAACCGTGATCAGTCGTCTGCTTAACCGCTTCATAGGTCAAGGTACCCGAGCGCGATACGATGCCGACACGGCCCGGCTGGTGAATGTGGCCCGGCATAATACCGATTTTACATTCGCCTGGGGTGATAACACCGGGGCAGTTCGGGCCAATCAGGCGTACGCCTAGCTCGTCGCACTTCACTTTGGCTTCGAGCATATCAAGCGTGGCGATGCCTTCGGTAATGCACACAATCAGCTTGATACCGGCATTGGCCGCTTCAAGGATTGAGTCTTTACAGAACGGTGCCGGCACGTAGATCACGCTGGCTTCCGCACCGGTTTTCTCTACCGCTTCTTTTACGGTGTTGAAAACGGGCAGACCGAGGTGCTCCTGGCCGCCTTTACCCGGCGTCACACCACCGACCATTTGCGTACCGTAGGCAATCGCCTGCTCGGAGTGGAACGTGCCTTGGCCACCGGTAAAGCCCTGGCAGATGACCTTGGTGTTCTTATCGATCAGGATGCTCATTACTTGCCCTCCGCCGCTTTAACGACCTGCTGAGCCGCGTCGGTCAGACTGGTAGCCGCGATGATGTTCAAACCGCTAGATGCTAATTTTTCAGTGCCTAGCTCGGCGTTGTTACCTTCAAGACGTACGACAACCGGCACGTTGACGCCCACTTGCTCAACGGCACCGATAATGCCTTCAGCAATCATGTCGCAACGTACGATGCCGCCGAAAATGTTAACCAGTACGGCTTTAACATTGTCGTCAGAAAGGATGATTTTGAACGCTTCTGCCACGCGCTCCTTGGTAGCGCCGCCGCCGACGTCCAGGAAGTTTGCAGGCTTGCCGCCGCTCAGGTTGACAATATCCATGGTGCCCATGGCCAAGCCTGCGCCGTTCACCATGCAACCAATGTTACCGTCTAGCGCAACGTAGTTAAGCTCCCACTTCGCCGCATCGGCTTCACGCGAGTCTTCTTGAGACGGGTCACGCATCGCTTGCAGATCGGGGTGACGGTATAGCGCGTTGCTATCCAGGCCCAGCTTGGCGTCGAGGCAGTGTAGGTTGCCTTCGTCGGTTACTACCAGCGGGTTAATTTCCAGCAGCGCGAGGTCTTTCTCGTGGAACAGTTTGGAAAGACCCAAGAAAATCTTGGTGAACTGTTTAATCTGGTCACCTTTCAGACCCAGCGCAAAGGCCATCTCACGCGCTTGGTAGGGCTGTGCGCCGACCAGCGGATCGATTTCGGCTTTAAGGATCTTCTCCGGGGTTTCTTCCGCAACTGTCTCGATTTCTACACCGCCTTCAGTCGAGGCCATGAAGACAACGCGACGGGTCGTGCGGTCAACCACTGCACCGAGATAAAGCTCATCGGCGATATCAGTACAGGTCTCAACCAGAATCTTAGCAACCGGCTGACCTTTTTCATCGGTCTGGAAAGTTACTAAGTTCTTGCCCAACCACTTTTCAGCAAAAGCTTTGGCTTCAGCTGGGTCTTTAATCAGCTTAACGCCGCCCGCTTTACCGCGGCCGCCAGCGTGCACCTGGGCTTTCACTACCCACATGTCACCGCCGATTTTTTTGCAAGCCTCTTCCGCTTCTTCGGGCGTGTCGACCGCAAAGCCTTTAGACACTGGTAGACCGTAATCGGCAAACAGCTGTTTACCTTGATACTCGTGAAGATTCATCGATTCATGCCATTGGTTGCATGTGACTCGAACGATGGCCAGTTATCTTACAAGAACGGTCTTATAAGAACGCTCTTAAAAGCACTGGCCATCCCCGTTCTTTCGATCTTTGTGTATTACGACAAGGCCGAAAGTGTTGCGCCACCCAAGGGTGGCGCTTAGTTGTTACTGCCTGTGCTACTTACGCTTTTTGCGATTAGCCATATGAATAGCATGACCATCTACCGCCAGTGCTGCTTCGTGCACGGCTTCCGACATAGTCGGGTGCGCGTAACAGGTTAGCGCCAGGTCTTCGGCGCTAGAGCCAAATTCCATGGCAATAACACCCTGAGCGATCATCTCACCAGCGTGCTGACCCACAATGTGCATACCCAGAATACGGTCGGTTTCCGCATCGGCGATAATTTTGGCGCTGCCTTCGGTGGCGTTGTTCGCCATTGCACGGCCGCTGGCCGCGAACGGGAAGGTGCCGGTTTTAACTTCGATACCTTTCGCTTTGGCGTCTTGCTCGGTCATACCGACCCACGCCACTTCCGGATAGGTATAGATGACGCTAGGAATAGCATCGTAGTTCATCTCGGCCTTATGGCCAGCGATGACGTCCGCCACCATGATGCCTTCTTCAGAGGCTTTGTGCGCTAGCATCGGGCCGCGCACGCAGTCGCCGATGGCGTAAACGCCCGGGACATTGGTACGGCACTGGTCGTCAACAAAGATAAAGCCACGCTCGTCCAGCTCAATGCTAACACCGTCGGCAATCACGCCTTTGGTATAGGGACGACGACCAACGCAAACGATAAGCTTATCGAAGGTCATCTCCTGCTCACCGTTGCTATCGGTGTACTTGACGATGACTTCTTCGCCATTGGTTTCTGAACCCGTAACACGCGCGCCCAGCTTGATGTCCAGGCCCTGCTTTTTAAGCAGCTTCTGAGTCTCCTTGGCGACGGTGGTATCGACCATCGGCAGGAAAGAGTCCATGGCTTCCAACACGGTGACCTCAGACCCCAAACGGCTCCACACACTGCCAAGCTCAAGACCGATGATACCGGCACCAATCACGCCTAAACGCTTCGGTGTTTCGGTGAATTCCAGCGCGCCGGTAGAGTCGACAATCAGGCCTTCGGTCAGCGGGGTCGGCGGAATTTCCACCGGTACGGAGCCCGCCGCGATAACGATGTTGTCGGCGTCATAGGTAGTGGTATTGCCGTCGTTGTCGGTGACTTCGACCTGTTTGCCCGAAATGACTTTACCGGTGCCTTCCAGGGCGGTCACGCCATTGGCTTTAAACAACCCAGAGATACCGCCGGTCAAGTTCTTAACGATCTTGTCCTTGCGCGCCATCATTTTGGTAACGTCCATAGAGACGTCGCCAGCCTGAATGCCCAGATCGTCGAAATCGTGCTTGGCTTCAACGAACTTGTGCGAGGCTTCAAGCAACGCTTTGGACGGGATACAGCCAACGTTTAAGCAAGTGCCGCCGTGGACAACGTTGCCTTCTTTACCGATCCATTTTTCGACACACGCGGCTTTAAGGCCCATCTGGGCTGCACGAATAGCGGCGACGTAACCGCCAGGGCCGGCACCGATTACGATCACATCAAACTTATCAGCCATGTTGGCTCCTTTAGCTTGCTTGCCTCCCCCGCGATTAAGTAAAACGGGCAGGAGGCTGTGTTCCATTGCAGGTAAATCCTGGTTAAGCCATAGCGTACTGAAGCAATATGACGCTTATGCTTTAGACATCCAGCAGCAGACGTGCCGGGTCTTCCAGCAATTCTTTCAAAGTGACCAAGAATTGAACGGCGTCTTTGCCGTCGATCATACGGTGGTCATAAGAGAGCGCCAGATACATCATCGGGCGAATCTCGACCTTACCGTTGACTGCCATTGGACGTTCCTGGATTTTGTGCATGCCCAGGATGGCGGTCTGCGGTGGATTAATAATCGGCGTCGACAACAAGGAACCAAAGGTGCCGCCATTGGTGATGGTGAAGGTGCCGCCGATCATGTCGTCCATGCCCAGCTTGCCGTCACGACCACGCTTGCCAAAATCGACAATTTTGCGTTCGACATCAGCAATTTTCATGCTGTCGGTGTCACGCAGTACCGGAACAACCAGGCCACGGTCGGTGGATACCGCTACGCCGATATCCTGGTAGCCGTGATAGACGATGTCGGTGCCATCGATAGAAGCGTTGACGTCGGGGAACCGCTTGAGCGCTTCAGAGGCTGCCTTAACAAAGAAGCCCATAAAGCCCAGCTTGATATCGTGAGCTTTTAAGAAGGTCTCTTTGTACTGCGCACGCAGGGCCATGATCTCGGTCATGTCCACTTCGTTATAGGTCGTCAGCATCGCCGCGGTTTGCTGGGCCTGAACCAAGCGCTTGGCGATTGTTTGACGCAGGCGGCTCATCGGCACGCGTTTTTCGATGCGCTCACCTTCAGCCGCTGGAGCAGCCGCGGCGGTTTTTTCTGGCGCTGCCGGTTTCGCGGCTTTCTTGGCGGAGCCATCTTTAACCGCTTTCTGAACGTCTTCTTTCAAGATGCGGCCACCTTTGCCGGTGCCCTCAATCTTGGCCACGTCCAGATCGTGCTCGGCCACCATTTTACGTGCCGCCGGGGCGAGGATTTTGTCACCCACTTTTTCGTCGGCGCTATCGTCGTCGCTGCCGCTATCGGCTTTTGCCGGTGCGGAATCGCCACCGCTTTCACCACCGCCGCCTTCGCTGCCAGCGCCTTCGGTAAAGGTAGCCAAGACAGCTTCTGATTCGACTTGGCTGCCTTCTTCGGCCTTAATTTCAGACAGAGCGCCATCGGCTGGTGCCACCACTTCAAGCACCACTTTGTCGGTTTCAATGTCGGCCAGCACTTCATCGCGCTTCACCGCTTCGCCGACTTTTTTGTGCCATGTCGCTACGGTGCCTTCCTGGATCGACTCAGGGAAGCTGGGGGCTTTAACGTCGTGCTGCTTGCCGCCACCGTTACCGCCACTAGCAGGCTTCTCTTGCTTCTCCTGCTTCTCGTCGGACGACTTTTCACTAGCTTTCTGTTCGGACTTTTCAGCACTGTCATCGCCAGAAGATTGCTCTTCTTTTTTGCTGCCAGACGCGCTGCCTTCGCCGATTTTACCCAGCACCTGCTCTGACTGAACGGTGTCGCCTTCTTCGGCCATCACGTCGGTCAAGGTACCCGCTTCCGGTGCGACGACTTCAAGCACCACTTTGTCGGTTTCAATTTCAACAATCAGCTCGTCACGCTCAACACTATCACCCGGCTTTTTATGCCATGCCGCCACTGAGCCTTCAGCAACGGATTCCGGAAAGGTTGGCGCTTTGATCTCGGTAGCCATGTCGTTTCCCTTATGTGTTCTCTAAATCCAGTGGCCGCTTATAGATTAAAAGCGTCTTCCACCAGCTGGCGCTGCTGTTCAATATGGACGGACATATAGCCAGCTGCTGGTGCAGCAGAGGCAGGACGTCCTGCAAATTTCAAATCGCGTCCGAGGCCATCTTTCAGCATATCGGCCACTGCCCGCATATGGTGCTGACTGGAGTACCAGGCGCCTTGGTTCAGCGGCTCTTCCTGACACCACACAATGTCTTCCACATTGGTGTAGTCTTTTAGCGCTTCCAGAAGCTCTTCTTTCGGGAAGGGATAGAGCTGCTCAAGACGCAATACTGCCGTGTCGTGACGCTCATTGTCAGCGCGCCACGAGACCAAGTCGTAGTAGACCTTGCCAGCGCATAGCACAACGCGTGTCACCTTCGCTGGGTCAAGTTCGGCTTGATCGGCGATCACCATGTGAAACTTGCCATAAGCCAAATCTTCAAGACTCGACACCGCTTCTTTATGGCGCAGCAGCGATTTCGGCGTCATAACCACCAATGGCTTACGTAGCGGACGAATCACCTGACGACGCAGCAAATGGTAAATTTGCGCGGGCGTCGTGGGTACACACACCTGCATATTGTGCTCGGCACACATCTGCAGGAAGCGTTCCAGGCGTGCCGATGAGTGCTCGGGGCCCTGGCCTTCGTAGCCATGGGGCAGCAGCATGGTTAAACCACACACCCGACCCCATTTTGTTTCGCCCGAGGAGATGAATTGGTCCACCACCACTTGCGCGCCATTAAAGAAGTCACCGAACTGAGCTTCCCAGATTACCAAGTCTTTCGGGGCGGTGGTTGAGTAGCCATACTCAAAGGCCAGCACCGCCTCTTCTGACAAGATAGAATCATGAATAGTGAAGCGCGGCTGGCCATCGGCCATATTCTGCAGCGGGACGTAGGTGGAACCATCTTTCTGGTTATGTACCACCGCATGGCGGTGGGAGAACGTACCGCGCCCCACGTCTTGCCCCGTAATACGAATGGGGTGGCCCTGTTCCAACAGCGTGGCGTAAGCGAGCGTTTCCGCAAAGCCCCAGTTGAGCGCCAAACCACCGGCCTGCATTTTACGCCGATCGTCATAAATCTTAGCCACCTGGCGCTGCACTTCGACGCCATCAGGCACCTCGCACATGCGGGCAGCTAGTTGCTGCAGACGCTTCATATCGAACGTTGTGTCTGCATTACCCGACCACTCGTGACCCAGGTAAGGCGTCCAATCGACAAACAAAGACTCGTTTGGCTCTTGGACTAATGCATTAGCAACGTGATTACCTTCCACCAGATCGTTGCGATAGGTCTCGATCATCGCTTTGGCGGACTCTTCCGAAATCACACCCTCCTCGACCAAGCGCTTGACGTACAACGAGCGCGCAGAGGGATGGTCTTTAATCTTGGCGTACATCATCGGCTGCGTGCCTGACGGCTCGTCAGCTTCGTTGTGGCCACGGCGACGGTAACAAACCAGGTCGATCACCACGTCTTTTTTGAACTGCTGACGATAGTCGAGAGCGACTTGGGTGGCGTGCAGCACTGCGTCCGGGTCATCGCCATTGACGTGAAAAATAGGCGCTTGAACCATCTTGGCAATATCAGTGCAGTACTCGGTCGAACGCGCATCCAGCGGATGTGACGTGGTAAAGCCCACTTGGTTGTTAATCACAATGTGGACCGTACCACCGGTTTTATAGGCCCGGGTCTGAGACATCTGGAATGTCTCCATGACCACGCCTTGACCGGCAAACGCCGCATCACCGTGGACGTTAATGGGCAGCACTTTACTGCCCTCTTCGTCATTACGGCGATCCTGACGGGCGCGTACTGAACCTACTACCACCGGGGCAACGATTTCCAAGTGCGAGGGGTTGAACGACATCGCCAAGTGCACTTCGCCGCCTGGCGACATGACGTTTGAACTAAAGCCCTGGTGGTACTTCACATCGCCAGAGCCGCGCTCAATGACTTTTTTGCCATCAAACTCGTCGATCAAATCGGTGGGGTTTTTACCTAAAATATTGACCAATAGGTTCAGACGCCCACGGTGCGCCATGCCGATGACCACTTCCTTGGTGCCATAACCGCCGGCACGCTGAATCAGCTCATCCATCATCGGCACAAACGTTTCGCCACCTTCAAGACCAAAACGCTTGGTACCTGGATATTTAGATGCCAGGTAATTCTCCAAGCCTTCGGCCGCCGTCAAACGCTCCAAAACGTGCTTACGCACGTCGGCGCTGAATTCAGGCGCGCTGCGTACCGACTCAAAACGCCGTTGCAACCAGCGCTTTTCTTCGGTGTCGACAATATGCATGATCTCGCAGCCGATGGAGCGGCAGTAAGTGCGCTCCAACGCATCCACGATGTCACGCAAGGGCGCTTTGTCGATGCCTAAAAAGAAAGAACCGGTTTGAAACTCGGTATCCAAATCAGCTTTTGAAAGCTGGTGAAAGGACAGATCGAGATCGGGGACGGGGGTGGGATTACGCAGCCCTAGCGGGTCAATATTGGCCTTCTGATGGCCACGGAAGCGGTAAGCGTTTATCAGCTGCAGGACTTTCACCTGCTTTTTGTTTTCACCGCTATCGGCAGCGGCGACTACACGGCCCGGGCGATTTTCGCGCCCCAGCTGGTAGAACTGATCACGCACGGGGCTTAGTGGGACATCGTGGGAGGGACTGCCCTCGGGACGCGGCAGCTGGTCAAAATAGCTGCGCCATTCGTCAGGGACAGACTCAGGATCTGCGAGGTACTGTTCGTAAAGCGCTTCCACGTAGTGAACATTGCCGCCACTAACGTGAGAGGAACGCCACATCAACTCCATTATGCCTTGTTGCATCTCTCGGTCACCCTGCACTGATGGGGTGGTATCGGTATCGTCGCAAACGTGCGGCGACATCGCTATTGCCCTGCCGGCGGGGCGGGACATTTGCCGGCGGCGCCGGCCAACGGCCGGCAACCCTGTTCGTCTAGCTATCCGTTATTCAACGGATCTTACCGTGTTTCGTCTTCAGTCCATGCTCGAAAGCCGGTACCCAAGGCACCGGCTTTCAAACTTGTCTGATCAGCAGTGCGACGCGACGCCGCACCACGTAACAAACCCTATGATAACAAGCGAAGCGCCATGATTTAAGTGGCATTATCACCCAACTTAAGTGGCACTCGCTTTTTTATCAGTATGTCATAGGCTTAGGTAGCTTCTGCAAGTAACATTTCGCGGATTTTACCGATTGCCCGGGTGGGGTTGAGGCCTTTTGGACATACCGCCACACAATTCATGATGCCGCGGCAGCGGAAAACCGAGAACGGATCTTCCAAGTCGCTCAACCGTTCGCTGGTGGCCGTATCCCGCGAATCGGCCAAAAAGCGATAAGACTGCAGCAGACCGGCCGGACCGACGAACTTCTCTGGGTTCCACCAGAACGACGGGCAAGCCGTTGAACAGCAGGCGCATAGAATACACTCATACAGACCGTCTAGCTTGTCGCGTTCTTCCGGCGATTGCAGGCGCTCAATGGCGGGAGCAGGCGTATCGTTCTGCAGGTACGGCTGAATACGCTCGTACTGCTTATAGAACAAGCCCATATCTACAACCATATCGCGGATAACCGGCAAGCCTGGCAGTGGGCGCAGCGTCAACTTGTTGTTTTTAACAACGTCTGACAGCGGCGTAATACACGCCAAACCATTTTTGCCGTTCATGTTCATGCCGTCGGAACCGCAGACGCCTTCACGACAGCTGCGACGAAACGCCAGTGCGCTGTCTTGTTCCTTCATCATATGAAGAACGTCCAGCACCATTACATCGCGGCCCTTGGTATCGACCTGGAACTCCTGCATGTAAGGTGCGGAGTCGGTTTCCGGGTTGTAGCGGTATATGGATACCTGAAGATTGGACATGTTGACTCCCTCTCGTCAATGCGAAGTTTAATAGGTACGAACCTTAGGCTCGAAAGTATCAACCGTTTTCGGCTTAAAGTTAACGTCACGCTTCTTCAGTTCTTTTGTCAACGGGAAGTAAAGCGAGTGCTTCAGCCAGTTGACGTCATCACGGTCTGGATAGTCGTAACGCGAATGTGCGCCGCGGCTCTCATTACGCTTAAGGGCAGCGATCGCCGTCGCTTCGGCCACTTCCATCAAGTTATCAAGTTCCAGCGCTTCGACACGCGCAGTGTTGAAGGCGTTAGACTTATCGGGCAAGTAGGCATTACCAATACGCTCACGCAGTTGCGCTAGCTTATCGACGCCATCCAGCATGTTTTTCTCTTCGCGGAAGACGCCGAAAGAGCTTTGCATGATTTCCTGCAACTCAGCTTTAAGCTCAGGAATCCTCTCGCCATCTTTCGACTCGTTCCAGCGCGTGATCCGCTTCATGGCGAACTCAACGTCCGACTCGGAAGCCTCCAGGTACTCAATACCTTCGTTAAGCGCGCCTTCGATAAACATACCAGCAGCACGACCAAAAACCACCAAATCCAGCAGCGAATTACCGCCCAAACGGTTAGCACCGTGCACGGAAACACACGCCGCTTCACCACAGGCAAACAGGCCGTTAACGATATGATCGTTACCGCTTTCGTCCATGGTAATCGCCTGACCATGAATGTTGGTCGGGATACCGCCCATCATATAGTGGCAAGTCGGTACGACCGGGATCGGGTCTTTGGCCGGATCGACATGAGCGAACGTTTTAGAAAGCTCAACAATCCCTGGCAAGCGCTTACCGAGGACTTCTTCGCCCAAGTGGTCAAGCTTCAAGAATACGTGATCGCCCTTCTCGCCACAGCCGCGGCCTTCGAGAATCTCCATGACCATGGAGCGCGCCACAACGTCGCGGCCCGCCAGGTCTTTGGCATTCGGCGCATAACGCTCCATAAAGCGCTCGCCATCTTTGTTAATCAGGTAGCCACCTTCACCGCGGCAACCTTCAGTCACCAAGGTGCCCGCACCGTAAATACCGGTCGGATGGAACTGCCACATTTCCATGTCTTGCATCGGGAAGCCGGCACGCATTGCCATGCCGATGCCGTCACCGGTGTTAATCAGCGCATTGGTCGTAGAAGCGTAAATACGGCCTGCACCACCGGTGGCCAGTACCGTGGCCTTGGATTTAACGTGGACTACTTCACCGGTTTCGATACACATGGCGATACAGCCAACCACGTCACCGCTTTCATTTTTGACCAAGTCGACCGCGTACCACTCGTTGAGAAACACGGTATCGTTCTTCAAGTTGTTTTGATAAAGGGTGTGCAAGAGCGCGTGGCCGGTACGGTCAGCTGCCGCACAGGTGCGCGCCGCTTGACCGCCTTCACCAAAGTTCTTGGACTGACCACCAAACGGACGCTGATAGATGCGACCATTATCTAAACGCGAAAATGGCAACCCCATGTGCTCAAGCTCAAACACTGCTTTGGGGCCTTCCGAACACATATATTCAGCCGCGTCTTGGTCAGCGATATAATCGCCGCCTTTAACGGTGTCGTACATGTGCCAGCGCCAGTCGTCGTTCGGGTCATCTGACGCAATCGCGCAGGTGATGCCGCCCTGGGCAGACACGGTGTGAGAGCGCGTCGGGAAAACTTTTGATAACACGGCCGTCTTTTTACCGGACTTGGCAAGCTCCAGAGCGGCTCGTAGGCCGGAGCCACCGCCACCGATAATAATGGCGTCAAACGTCAGGCTACGCAGGTTAGACATGTATCAAGCTCCCCAAAGAATTTGAATGCCCCACACCAAGTACACGAAAATACCCAAAATAATCACAGATTGGGCACCTACGCGCAGGCGAGTAGACTTGAGATAGTCGGTGGTGACGGTCCATAGACCGACCCAGGCGTGTGCCGCCAACGCAATAAATGTCAACAGCGAAAAAATGCGCATCCACGTCTGATTAAAAAGGCCACTCCACGCGTAATAGTCAAGGTTCGGATTAAACAGCAGGAAGGCAACAATAAAAACCGTATAAAGGGCCATGATCACAGCGGATGCTCGCTGCATCAGCCAATCAGAAAGTCCACTACGACTAAAACTTGTAATGTTAGTTACCATACCCAAACTCCTGCCAAAATAATTAGAACGGCACTGACCACCACGGTGATCTGGGCCTTTTTCACGCCACCCTCAAGGGTCACACCGATATTGGCGTCCATCAGCAGGTGTTTAATACCTGCCACAAAATGGAATGCCAGGGCCGAGAGCAGCCCCCAAGCGATCAGCTTTGCCAAAAAATTATTGGCTAGCGCATCGCTAACGGCGTCAAAACCCGCTGGAGATGACAAGGATTTACCCAGCGCCCAAAAAGCGAAAATCAGGCCGACGAACAGGATGACACCCGTGATGCGGTGTGTGATCGACGTTAGTGCCGGCAGTGGGAAGTGTATTGTAGTGAGGTCTAGGTTTACGGGTCGTTTGCTATTCACGGCTTTGTACACACTCTCTTGGCCCGCTCTTCGACAGGTCGGGCATGGCCCGAGCGGGCGGTGGTTGCTGGAAGGGGCTCGGCCGTTGCCAAGTCGGGCACGACCACCTACCTGCCGGTCGCGCGCCGTGGATTATAAGAACCTTCGCCCTCGCTTACAAACCGAACGCAGGTCTAACTCGACTATGGTCCAAGGAAATTGCCTCTATTCCGAGTCGATTTTGCGCTGCAGCATGGCTATAGTGACAGTAGACCAGCAGATTGATAAGCCTGTTAACGTATCGTGTTAACCTACTGCCGATCTTTTGTCGCGTCATTACATTATAAGTCTTTTTTACCTTATACAAAAACTATCCACAACAATAATATTTGCATAATATTTGCTTAGCGCTTCGGCTAATTGACAAAATGTCGCACACTTCTATAGTGGGCGAGCCTTTTCGCCGGCGCGGTATGCGCAACAACGACTTTACGTCCCAACCAGAATTCGAAAGGAGGCCAGCATGGCTGACAGGAAAGCAACATTGACGGTAGACGGTCTTGATAACCCGATCGAGCTACCCATGTATTCCGGCTCACTTGGCCCCGACGTCATCGACGTACGCAGCTTGGTGGCAGAAGGCCTGTTCACCTACGACCCCGGCTTCATGGCCACCTCTTCTTGCCAGTCCGCCATCACCTACATTGACGGCGGCAAGGGTGTGCTGTTGCACCGCGGCTACCCTATTGACCAGCTGGCCAAAGAGTCCAACTTTGTCGAGATGTGCTATACCCTGCTGTTTGGCGATCTACCCAACGACGAGCAGTACGCTGATTTCGAATCGCGCATCCGTAATCACACCATGGTCCACGACCAAATCAACAACTTCTTTAAAGGGTTCCGCCGCGATGCGCACCCGATGTCTATCTTGTGTGGCGTAGTGGGTGGTTTAGCGGCCTTCTACCATGACCATATGGATATCACCCAGGAAGAAGATCGTATCATCAGCGCCATTCGCCTGATTGCCAAAATGCCCACGCTGGCGGCGATGTCACACAAATACAATGTGGGTCAACCGTTCAATTACCCGCGCAACGAGTTGAGCTATGCAGAGAATTTCCTCTACATGATGTTCAGCAACCCTTGCGAAGAGTACAAAATCAACCCGGTGTACGCGAAAGCGATGGATCGCATCTTTATGCTACATGCGGATCACGAGCAGAACGCCTCCACCTCGACTGTACGCCTGGCAGGCTCCACAGGCGCCAACCCGTTCGCCTGTATCAGCGCGGGCATTGCGGCACTCTGGGGCCCCGCTCACGGCGGCGCCAATGAAGCTGTTCTAGCGATGCTGGACGAAATCGGCGAAGACTCCGAAGAGAACATCCAGCGCTTTGTCGACAAAGCTAAAGATAAAGACGACCCATTCAAGCTAATGGGCTTTGGACACCGGGTTTATCGTAATTTCGACCCGCGCGCCAAAGTCATGAAAGAGACCTGCGACGAAGTACTGGCCGAGCTAGGCATGGCTGACGACCCGCAGCTCAAAATCGCCAAACGTCTTGAGCAGATCGCGCTTGAAGATGAGTACTTCATTGAGCGCAAGCTGTACCCGAACGTAGACTTCTATTCGGGCATCATCCTGAAAGCGATGGGCATTCCTACCAATATGTTCACCGTGATTTTCGCGGTATCGCGCACCATTGGCTGGATCTCTCATTGGCACGAAATGCTCAGCGAAAGCTACAAGATTGGTCGTCCACGTCAGCTTTACATCGGTCACGACAAGCGTGACTACCCCAAAAAATAAGACTCCCCGCTTGATAGCAGCACAAGAGGCCACCTTCGGGTGGCCTCTTTCGTAAGCGCACGCCAATACGCACCGAAGAGGGCATACCTACCGAAAGGATCTGGGGCTGCTTTCAACCGACACAACACCTAATAGTGCTTGACTTTTCTTCTTCTGGGTCTTGATCAGGGTTTTCCACACTATCTGTGGATAACCCTGTTCACAACCACTTTAAAACGTCCCAGAATCGCCATGGGCAGCGGGCCTGTCTTAAATTGGTTATTTTTTAACCTATCATAAGTCGTTGTTTTTAAAAGAATTAGGTTCTTTTCAAGATTTTTCGCGTCAACAACAACGAGTTGTGCACAACTTTAAAACCAGGATCGAAAAAGTGGACAAGTCAAGCATAAAATCGTCTAGGAACTGTCGATTTATAGCTCTTTTGTTAGCAATTTTGCAAATAACAGGAATGCAAAAAACAGCAGATGAGAAGGCTCATTGCCATAGTGGTAAACGATTGGGAAGGGAAACTAAACTAGCGTGCGGTGGCGTCCCATAGGGGGTTCGAACCCCTGTTACCGCCGTGAAAGGGCGGTGTCCTAGACCACTAGACGAATGGGACGTGCAACACTTGACACATAACGCTTAAAAAAGCGCGACTTCTTGAGCTACTATCCACACGCTATTTAACAAACAATAGCCGCATGAATTGGTGGAGCCTAGCGGGATCGAACCGCTGACCTCAACACTGCCAGTGTTGCGCTCTCCCAGCTGAGCTAAGGCCCCACATGTCGCGAAGACGGAGCGTATAATACTGATTACGCCGTTCTCAGTCAACAAGGAAAACGCCTATCTATTAAGTTAAAACACCTTTAACCAAAATAGACGCCCTCCTGCTGCTTAGGCCAGACCCAACGGTGGTCGACTTTGTACTAAAATAAATACTGTGACAGGTACTGTGACAAATCGTGGTTAGGTAATTTCCCGAAACTCTTTTTCAAAGCGCTTCGCCTGTTTTTTAGATACCCCGCCCAGCACCTCTATTGCATTGCGCAACCGCGCCCGGGTGATGTCCGAACCGAGAATTGCCATGGCATCCATGACAGAAGTGCTTGAGCTGCTGCCAGTAATGGCTATAAACACCGGGGCCAGAAACCCTTTCATTTTCAGCTCAAAATACTCAGCCAGCGCTTTGACTTCCTCCAGGAGCGCCTCTTTGTGCCACGCCGAAACACCCTCAAACCGCCAGACAAGGAACTGGAGTAGTTTGACCAGCTCCTCTTCCTCAAGCTTCACGCTATCAAATGACTCTTTTGTTAGCGCCGGTAGGCCTGAAAAGAAATGCCCTGCTAACGGCATAACTTGGGAGAGCGTCTCTACCCGTGGCCGTACCTGCGGCAGTATCTGCTTAACATAATCTTCATTGAAGGCCCAATCGCGCAGTGCTCTCAACAATGCATCGTCGTCCAGGTCCTCGCGGATATACACGCCGTTCAACCAAGTCAGCTTCTCCAGGTCAAACACCGGGCCACCCAAGGAGACTCGCTGAATATCGAACTCCGCCATCATCTCTTGCAGGCTGAATTTCTCGCGCTCATCGGGCATCGACCACCCCATGCGCCCCAAATAATTGGTAACTGCTTGGGGTAAAAAGCCCATCCGCCGGTAGTAGTTGATTGAGGTCGGGTTCTTGCGCTTGGAGAGTTTGGATTTATCCGGGTTACGCAGCAACGGCATATGGCAAAGCGCGGGCATTTCCCAACCAAAATACTCGTACAACAACTGATGCTTAGGTGCTGAATTAATCCACTCTTCCCCGCGTAGCACATGGGTAATTGCCATTAAATGATCATCGACTACATTGGCCAAATGATAAGTGGGCATACCATCTGATTTAAGCAGAATTTGCGCATCCACCTGCGCCCACTCCACCTCTATGTTGCCACGTAGCATATCGTTGACCACACAAACACCTTCGCTAGGCACGTTCATTCGCACCACATAAGGCCAACCTTCTTGCTCGCGACGTGCCTGCTCTTGGCCACCCAGCGCTAGGTCCTTGGGTTTTAATGCCAAGTGCATGCCCGCTGCTTTGCGCTCCTCGCGAAGCTCGTCTAGCTCTTCACTGGTGCGATAGCACTTAAACGCATGCCCGGCATCCAACAGCTGCTGAGCGTATTGGGCGTAAATTTCGCCGCGCTCGCTTTGCCGATAAGGGCCGTAGGGCCCGCCAACGTCGGGGCCCTCGTCCCACTCAAGCCCTAGCCAATGCAACGAATCAAGAATCATCTGTTCCGACTCAGGCGTAGAACGCACCTGATCAGTATCCTCAATGCGCAAGATAAACTGGCCGCCATGCTGACGCGCAAAACAGAGGTTAAACAGCGCTATATAAGCCGTACCGACGTGGGGATCCCCGGTCGGCGAGGGTGCGATGCGAGTACGTACGGTCATGAAAACGTCCTATTGGCAAAAAAGCATAGCCATATTATACGCACCTTAAGCGCGACCAACAGCGCTGGGCAGGGAACAACTGTTTCTAAAAAACGTCAGAGAAGTTAACTCAACGTTTTTTGTCCATTAATGCGCGATCAAGCACAATCGATTAATATAGTTTGGCAGTAACAACTTGGGTAAATAACTCAAAATGAGCCACAATTTATAATGCATGCTCATAACACCACCATGAAGGTGGACGACATTCACCTAGCTTATTTAGCTCATCAACAGGAAGACGAAATGGAATCGCTAGGCTCACGTATCAAGCAACTGCGGCTTAGGGCCAAGCTCAACAAAGCTGCCCTCGCACGTAAGGTTGGCGTGTCAGACGTCACCATTTCTTATTGGGAATCCGGGGCGATTAAGCAGATCGGCCATGAACGTTTAGTGGCGCTCGCTGACGCCCTTGACTGCTCTTTGGCGACTCTATTAGAAGGTGAAAGCGCCCCAGAACTATTAACGCTGACTCATACCGGTCCCCTCCCCTGGGAACAGGTACAAGCAACCACCATTAAGGTGCCCAATCATCTGCCGCTGAACATCGATTGGAAAGCACCTTGCGTAATGGCGACACCCGGCCCAGATACAGACTTTTCGCCGCTTAACGTGGGCGATTTACTGTTACTCGGCCCGACTCACGTGTTCCATAAGGCAGGGCATTACTTGGTGCAACGTGATGAGCGTTTCGTCATTGAACACTTCACCAAAGCCCCCAGCGAAACGTCAATTCACGCCGTACTGCTAGCCCATTGGCATGCTGCCTAAAGCATCAACGACTCCCCGGTCTTTCTAACACCTCCACCTGGTCACGCGTTCGCCTTGGCTCACTCCCCACCAAGAAGCGTCGTGAGTAGGTGGCCACTTGGCCCAGCCCATGACGGGATTGACTTACCAGCTCTCCTGTCAGGTGCTGGCCCTCACGGCCAATACGCGCCTGCACAGCTTCCGGTTGCACACTGCCTTCAGAAACCTCAACCTGAACTGTATAGCCACCATCGGGCAGGCCACTGCCAGAGCCGAAGGGCCCTGCTGCAAAAGTCCCATCTTGTATACGCGTCCGTTCTCGCCAACGCACGCCGCTAACATCACGTTCGACAATAATCTGGATCAGTGTCTCGTCGGGTAAGTTACTCTCACCTTCCACCATTAAACGGCGGTCATTGCGAAGTGATACCTGAGCGGATATCGCCACGTCGATAGGTTCTATTTGCTCTTCAACAGCCGCAGGCTCAGGAGCAGGCGCTTGCTCAGCCTGTGTGGTTGATGCCGTTTCATCAGGCTGTTCCTCTTCTGCTCCGCTACACCCTGCCAATAGCGCAATCATCACGATCAACACACCAGCATTACTCATCATATTGCGCATACGAACTCCAAAATAGTACTTACGCTGCAGCTTAACACTGCGCAGCCGCTGCCACAGCGGAATACTCATCTTCATCAGCGATAGATCGCCCCGCCACCGACACACACCTTCCGGTACACTGTGCTATCAACTAACGAACTACCTTTTGGGAGGCGTAGGTTTGGACATTATCTGGTGGTTAGCATATATAGCTCTGGGCGGTTTTGTTGGTCTAATGGCAGGCCTATTAGGTATCGGCGGTGGTGGCATTATGGTGCCAATCCTTACGTCGCTTTTCGTACTTCAAGGCGTGCCCCATGAGCATCTCGCCCACTTGGCATTGGGCACCGCGATGGCGGCTATTATTCCTGCCTCCACCGCTAGCCTGCTTTCCCACCACCGCCATGGGGCCGTTCGCTGGGATATCGTTCGCTTTATTACCCCAGGTATTTTAGCCGGTACCTTTTTAACCACCTTTATCGCCGCGCAGATCCCCACCCGTGGCTTAGCCATCTTTTTTGCCTGCTTTATGCTGCTAATGTCGCTGCAAATGCTAGCCAATATCAAGCCCAAACCGAACCGCAGCTTACCCGGCCCTGTCGGCGTTAGCGGCGTTGGCCTTGGCATCGGCGGCATTTCAGCGCTGGTCGCCATTGGCGGTGGCTCGCTAACGGTGCCATTTTTAACTTGGTGCAATATCAAACTCCCCCGCGCGATTGGCACCTCGGCGGCGGTTGGGTTACCGATTGCCGTTGCTGGGGCGCTGGGTTACATCATTAATGGTTGGAGTACAGCCGGGCTGCCTAGTGCCGCGCTAGGCTATGTTTATCTGCCAGCGTTTCTGCTAATGGCACCCTTTAGCATTCTCACCGCGCCCATCGGTGCAAAGCTAGCTCATAGACTACCCGTCAAACTGCTCAAGCGGGTATTCGCTTTTATGCTGATGGGGTTAGCCCTGCAGATGGTCTATACGGTGTTTACGGCGTGAGGTTTTTCGTGAAAGGGGAAAAGGTCGAAGTTAAGCTTCCTAGAACTCAGCGTAACGATCCTAAGCAGCGCCTTACTGATGATTGTGACAAGCTAGCCTCAGAGCACCTTCTCACCAGCAACATTGCCATTCCTAATGCCGCTGCTGACCTGCTGGTCACTGTCGACATTGCGCGTAAATCGATCACATGCAGTATGCGGCTTGAAGCACCTAGAGATAAGAAAAGCAGCTCAGCAAAAGTCAATTGGCTCACCCGGCAATTACCCACTAGCGAAAAAGGGCCAGCGATTAGAATAAAAGCTATCCGCAAAGGTCAAGCCATGGATACCGACAAGCCATTGGAAGAAGGAAGAAGTAAGACGTAATCCAATTATTTTAGATGCAGAGAACACAGACACGCAGCCTGTTTCCTTTGAAATATTTACGTCACTCGACTTAGGGGGGAAATTCTCAGGCAATCGCGTTTTCATTGAGCATCTTGAAAAAATTGTTCCCGACTTCTACCGCCATGCAGGCCAATATTTGAAAGCTTGGGTTGCTCCAGCACCGCGCGTTAAGCAAGTTGAAAAAGACCCTGAAGAAGAAACAGAAGCGCAGGTCACAACGCCTGATGATGAGTAGCCAGCTTTCATCGAGACAGCCCCTGCTGTTTTGAAGCCGAGATCCTCAACCACAAATCGGTGGATGTAGCCTTGCGGGTCAAGATCACTGAACGGGTGCTGGCTCAGCTGGATATAAAGCAGCGCCGGGCATTGGCCCGTCACGTGGCGCGGGATCGCGAGCACATCATGGATTCGGTGCTTACCCACCTGGGCTCACGTTAAACGCGCAAAAAAATACGCCCCACCGTCAAAGGCAGGGCGCTGTTCATGTCATCCAGAGGAAAACGAGGCCGTTAGGTAAGGTCGCTTAGCTCTACTTCCAGCGCGGCCGCAATGCGGATCAGCACACTCAACGAGCCGCTCTTTTTACCTGACTCTATTTCGGACAGGTAACCCTGGCTAATCCCTGCTTTTGTCGCCAGTTCACCCGCACGTAGACCACGGTGTTCGCGGTACACCTTCACAGGGGCCACGCCGTCCAGCAGTGCATCCACTACCGCCGCCGGAAACGACTCTTCACCACGAGCCACCACCGCATCGGCAGCGTCGATATCGTCCTGATCTTCTAACCGCGCGAGCAACGCTTGGTACTCCTGCTCGGGAAGTACCACCAGCCGCTCGCCAGTAGGTGTTTGAATAATTTGAGGTACGCTCATGTAGCCTCCTGTTAATTGTCGGGTGAGTTATTGGTGCTTTATTGATAAACGCCGCCACGGGCACCGATGTTAATGATATCTAATACATCGCCGCGTTCGTCGATGATCACCCGCCAATCGCCTACCCGAAGGCGAATATAATCGCTCCCCTTTAACGCCTTCACGTTATTGCGTTGGCTTTCAGGATCTTCCGCGTAGGCTTTGATTTTGCCTTGTATGCGCTTCGACTCGGGCCGCGGCATTCGCTGCAACACCTTCAACGCGCTTTTCCGGTAAGTGATCGTTTTCATCACACCTATTATAGCTTACAGCAAACATAAATCGACTATTTTTAGCTGATAGCTAAAAATCACCTATTACCGCCCGCCTGCCGCCACAGTGTAAATAGCCTCACTCACACCCGCCGTAGGATAGCGGCTATGAACATTCCCGAACTTCTCCGCCTACTGCACAACTTGATCCACCTCGGCTCCATCGCCGAGGTGGATCACACGGCTGCCCGGGTGCGCTCATGCAGCCGAACTTGCTGCGCCATAGGTAGTAGCTGGCTTCTGAGAAACCGTGCCGACGGCATAGCTCCTTAATGGGGAGCCCCGCTTCGGCTTCGCCCAGGAAACCAATGATCTGTTCTTCGCTGAAACGCTTTTTCATGTCCAATCTCCTTACCCATAGAATCGGACTCTAAAGTGTAGCGCTACTCAAACAGGGGGTGACGTCGAAGCCTGCAGCTTTGACTTTGACGAAATGTATGGGACACATGGGGAAGGATTCATTGAGTGCCATCACATTCAACCGCTGTACACACTGGATGCCGAGAGCAAAACCAAAATCAGCGACCTAGCTCTGCTCTGTTCAAACTGCCATCGCATGGTGCATGCGAAGCGACCTTGGCTTTCAGTTGATCAACTTCAAGAATTGCTGCTCGATGTCGGGCAAAAAAACATATAGAATGACGGCACGTTAGGAGGAGTGTTGGATGATTGAAGCAGTGGATTTGTTCTGTGGTGCGGGAGGCCTCACGGCTGGCTTACGCCAGACGGGTATTGCTGTGCGCGCTGGGTACGATATCGAAGAAAGCTGCCGGTTTGCTTATGAGCATAACAATCATGCCCAATTTATAAGGCAGGACGTTGGTGAGCTTACAGGTGACGACATAAATGGATGGTACCGAGACCCTAACGCACTACGCCTACTAGCAGGCTGTGCGCCCTGCCAACCGTTCTCTACCTATAATCAAGGCAAAGACACCACCAAAGACAAAAAGTGGCCATTACTCGGCGCTTTCGCACGGCTGATAAAAGAAGCTCAACCCGAGCTGGTCACCATGGAGAATGTTCCATCGGTCACCAAGCACCAGATTTATCACGACTTCGTAGAATCTCTTAAAGACGAGGGATATTACGTCTGGGCGGATACCGTAAAGTGCATTGAGTACGGCTTACCTCAAAATCGCCGCCGGCATGTACTGCTAGCCTCCAAACTGGGGCCGATTGAGATAATACCAACTACTCACTCTACACCTGTCACTGTAAAGGAGGCCATTGGCGAATTAGAGCCAATTGCAGCAGGCGTCTTGAACCTAAACGACCCTCTACACAGCTCAGCCACGCTGTCAGAATTGAACATGAAGCGCATTCAGCATTCAGTGCCTGGCGGCAGTTGGAAAGACTGGCCTAAAGAGCTAGTAGCAAAATGTCATACCAAAAAAAGCGGAGTGAGCTACCCCAGTGTGTACGGCCGCATGCGCTGGGAAGAACCTAGCCCAACTATGACTACACTTTGTTATGGCTTTGGTAATGGTCGATTCGGTCATCCAGAGCAAGATAGGGCATTGAGTTTACGGGAAGCCGCAATGCTGCAATCTTTCCCAGAAAAATATGTTTTCACTTCACCTGAAAAACCAATATTATTTAAGAAAATTGGACGTATGATTGGCAATGCAGTACCAGTTAGACTTGGAGAAATAATTGGAGAAAGCTTCACAAAACACTTAAAAGAAGCTCTCCACCCAGCTTAATATGCATTCAAGGCTTTTTATAGCCATCGGTGCGTATATAATGTGAGACAGACCATAAAATGGCTCTCAAGTATACTATTGTATGATGAGCCATTAATGGTAGTGCGTCTGGAGCTATATCTTGTCCGCATTCTAAAAAGGAGTTTCTACCATGCGCCAAAGCATTTCTTTTATCTTTAATATTATAAAGAACTTGTGAAATGACCCTATTTTCACTATCAGGCATCGGACTATGAAACCCATATTTATCCGCAGCCTTTCTTATTGCCTTACAATCAATATTTCCTGAAAAAAGACCCTTTTTATCATATCCAACATAGGCCATTGCTATACTGATAGGGTGATCGTTTTCATCGAAAACTTTCTTTATGTCACCATTAACAGCACGTTTAAAATGAGTAGCAGTAATTTTTTTCAGGTTGTCACTTAAGCCATAATATGAGACGCCTTCTTCTTTAATCACCTTATGGATAGCGTCAATAGCATTAGACATAGTTGCTTCTACAAGGTTATAAATTAGCAATAAACCGCTAGAACGAAGTGTTTTCTCTAAATCTCGATCAATTTTAATAAGCGGCTGGACAACTCCGCCAGTGAGTATACCACTATCCACCGAAGCCAAGTGATCATAGCCATTGTCTCCAATCAAAGACACAAAACTCATGTATTGTTTAACTTCAGCACATCTATCCCTAAACGACAAATATGCTTCATCAATAAAATACTGCTTTTGATCAACTGTCAGCATATTCGACCTCATTGCCAAGCAGTTTATCCCGAACATAATGAATACGATTAATTACTTTTGGCAATGAATTACTAGCATCAGACCTTGTTAAATGAATAAACTCTGAAGAATCTAACCAACTAAGGTTTTCAACCTGTAAATTAGGATTAACATCTAAAGCCAGCGCAACACCAATAGATATAGCTTCAAACCTTATTCTTGGCACAGACATATTTTTGGGATTTTTCTTGAAACCATACTCAAAGTTATCTCTTACAAAAACCATTACATTATTAAATATATTTTCATAATTTTGCTCATCGAATGACTTCATATTTTGCCCACTGAGATATTCATTAAGAAAATCATCAACACTTTTCTTAAAGGATTTATAGCCGTCATAATAAGCAAAAAATCTTAGCACTAACTCTTCGTATTCACGACGCTTCGCACGTGCATCACTAACTGGACATAATTCTCGGAACAGGGCATCAGTAGAAAGTTTTTTCACAAAAGCTGTAAATGGACCACCTCTTGAGCCAAAACGCTGCTCCATTGTCCAAAGTTTCTCGCCACCAGTATTCAAACGATCAAAAAGCTGTCTACGAGCGTCTTCATCAACCTCTATTAGCTCAATCATGCGCATGGTTTTTCTATTGAAACGTAGGCGACGAGAATTTGGCAGATCCAAAAAAGTTAGACCGTTCAGCTTATCTAGTTTTTCTAAACCCGTAAGAACTAACTCGCCTGTTATATATCTAACTAAAGTTCTTATACGCTGAGAGCCATCAACAATTTCCATACGCCCAACATCTTCACCTACATCTACATCAGCTACGTAAAGATATGGTATAGGAAGATTTAGCATTAGAGACTCGATGAAACGAGATTGACGAAGTTCATTCCAAACCATTTCTCGCTGATAATCTGGTACAAATAATTCAGCACGATCGTTATCCAACTTTTCTAAAAATTTAGAAACGATTATCTCAACAGGATATTCACGAATATCATAGTCTGTTTCCTTGTGCTTATCTTTAATTTGCTTTTCAGCTTCTTCCCCTAAATGCGACTTATTAGAACTAAAAAAATCATCTTGCATATAACCCCCCACAATAAAAAAACTGCCTAAATATATTTAAATTTTACAGCTATACCACCCGCCCAATCCGAATCTCACACCGCCCCAGAATCTCCACATCATGCATATCCTGCGGCTTAATCATTTAAGGCTGGAAGTGGTCGTTGTCGCTGATCAGGTACAGCGCGCCGCACGCCAGGCGCTGTACCAGCTTGAACCGTCGTTCACCAGCAGCAAAAAACTCCTTCCTTTTCGGACTAGACTAAGGCTACTGCGCCCTACTTCTTCACTGCCTCGTAGCGTGCTTTTACCAACCATTTACTAACCTTAAGAAAGCCTAACCTATCAATACGGCTAGCACCATTCTCCTAAGGCTTATTTACAGTGCTTTTTCATGACAGTTCTGGGTGATACCCAGCCTGATCTGCGGCGTAAGTGCTTTGGCATATACCCTGCTATGTGCTGAACGCTCTTACTTACGTACAATGGCGCCCATACATCACGCCACCTTTGAAAAAGCTCTCAAGGTGTACCAAGTTTTTTAGGCATCAGCGGTTATCACTGCTTGGTACACTTTGGTACATCAGGTGCGTTTATTACGTTATTCAGAGGCAACAAGGCTGTATTTTATACAGCCAAAGATATTACTAAATGACTAATTTAATTAAAGAAAATAGTGCAGATGGTGGTCGGCTTTTTTCGGTCGCGCCCATGATGGATTGGACAACCCGCGATTACAGAGCGCTAGCACGCACCTTAACCAAGCGTGCGCTACTGTATACCGAGATGGTCACTACCGGTGCGATTTTGCACGGGACGCCTCGTGAGCGCTTTTTGGGCTATAGCGAGGTTGAGCATCCGCTGGCGCTTCAGTTGGGCGGCAGCGATGCCGGTGAGCTGGCGGAGTGTGCGGCGATCGCTGAATCGTGGGGTTATGACGAGGTGAACCTGAACGTTGGCTGCCCGAGTGACCGCGTGCAGAACAATCTGATTGGCGCCTGTTTAATGGAGCACCCAGAAAAGGTGGCCGAGGCCGTGCGGGCAATGCAGGCGGTGGTATCGATACCCGTCACAGTGAAGTGCCGCATTGGCATTGATGACCAGGACGAAGACGCCGATCTTGAACGTTTTATCGCTATCGTTGCTGACGCTGGCTGCGAGGTGTTTACCGTTCACGCCCGTAAGGCGTGGCTGCAGGGATTGTCGCCTAAGCAGAACCGCGATGTGCCGCCGCTTAACTACCCGCGTGTCCACCGCTTAAAGCAGAGCCGCCCAGAATTGCATATCGGCATTAACGGCGGAATTAAAACGCTCACACAGTGCCGTGAACAGCTCACCCATGTGGATAGTGTGATGGTGGGCCGTGAGGCGTATCAAAACCCGTGGCTGCTCGCCGGTGTCGATGAGCAACTGTTTGGTGAGCCAGGCCCGGCGGCGAGCCGCTTAGATGCCGCCATGGCTTTCCGACCTTATATTCAGCAGCGCTTGGATGAAGGCGCAAAGCTGAATCATATTACTCGCCACCTGCTGGGCTTGTTCCAGGGTTGCCCTGGCGGCAGGCGCTTTCGGCGTCATTTGTCAGAATACGCCCACAAAGAAGGCGCTGGATTGCGTCTATTTGATGACGCGCTTAGCTTGGTGAACGAACCCGAATGCGTTGCATGAAAAAACCCGCTACGCGAGCGTAGCGGGTTAGTTTTTCTAATAGCGTAACTTACCGACCGTTATTTTTCCCGGCGGTTCGCCATTACGCCCTGCTCGACACGCTCGCCGATAGTCTGGTCAACGTTTTTCCAGTACTCAAATACCCGCGACAGTACCGGCTCTTCAACACCGTCGGAAACGTGGCCCACAATGTTGTTTACCAATCGGTCGCGGGCAGCGTCATCCATTACCTTATTGACTAGATCATTGGCCTGGTTAAAGTCGCCATCGCCCGAACGCAATGTGTAGGCGGCGCGAACAAGCTCGCCATCAGTTTGCCATACCGCATCTTCCGGGTACCTTTCCCGATTGGCGTGAGCGCCCCCTTTGCTATTAGGCGCGTACACCGGGTCGGTGGAGTGGGAAATGCGCATCCGACCACCTTGGGAATAGCTGTTAACCGGGGTCTTGGGCGCGTTAACGGGGATATCTTGATAGTTCACCCCTAAACGCGCACGGTGCGCATCAGCGTAGGATATCGTCCGCGCCAGCAGCATTTTATCAGGCGAGAAACCGGTGCCCGGCACGGCATTGTTGGGCTGGAATGCCGCCTGTTCGATTTGAGTGTGGAAATCGACGGGGTTGCGATCTAACGTCATCTTACCGACTTCTGTCAGCGGGTAGTCGTCGTGCGGCCACACCTTGGTCAAATCGAAGGGGTTGATGTGGTAGGTCTTGGCATCTTCAAAGGGCATAATCTGAACTTTCAGCGTCCAGGTAGGATACTCTCCACGTTTGATTGCATCGAACAGGTCGCGGCGATGGTAGTCGGCATCCGCCCCAGCCATGTTATCGGCCTGTTCCTGGGTCATGCACTTGATGCCCTGGTCAGTCTTGAAGTGGTACTTGACCCAGAAGCGCTCGCCTTCGGCGTTAACCCACATATAAGTATGGCTTGAATAGCCGTTCATGTGGCGCCAAGTGGCGGGGATACCACGATCGCCCATTAGCCAAGTTACCTGGTGGGCAGATTCCGGCGAAAGCGTCCAAAAGTCCCATTGCATATCGTGATCACGCAAACCGTTATCCGCACGGCGCTTCTGTGAGTGGATAAAGTGCTGGAACTTGAGCGGGTCGCGAACGAAGAAGATAGGGGTATTATTACCCACCATATCGAAGTTGCCTTCTTCGGTGTAGAACTTCAGCGAGAAGCCACGGGGATCACGCCAAGTATCTGGGCTACCAGACTCACCGGCCACCGTCGAGAAACGAGCCAACATTTCGGTTTTCTTACCCGGCTGAAGAAAGTCTGCTTTAGTGTATTGGCTGACGTCGTGGGTGACTTGGAAGTGGCCAAAGGCGCCGCTGCCTTTCGCATGAGGCTGACGATCCGGAATCATTTCCCGATTAAACGCTGCCATCTGCTCCATCAAGTAGTGATCGTGCATAACGATCGGCCCATCTGGGCCTACCGTGAGCGAGTCTTCATCACTGTTAACCGGTATGCCTGCATCTGTCGTCGTATGCTTAGGTTTATCGCTCGTCATCGTTTTTCCTCCATGTCAGTTAGACGTGGCGAATGATCGCCACTCGTCGAGCACGATGAAAGCCTTGCTATTTAATCTAGTTGTTATCGTTTTAGCAGCTGCTTACAAAGCCCACTCATAGGTATAGACAAACAGCTGCTAACTTGCCATTTACAGTAGCGATCTCTTAACTATTAAAGCGATAGTTTTTGATCATGAATGCAGCTAATAAAACGAATCGGTCGGCGGCACCAGGCTTGAGTTAAAGCTTTCGATAGCGGTTTCAGCCTCTTCAATTTCATCAAAACGAGCGATATGAAACAGTGCCTCGCCTTCGTTGGCCAGCGGTAATCGGCTCATGCCAATCACGATACCGTCGGCAACGGCGCGAACTTCGCCCTCATCATTGCCGAAGGGGTCAGCGACTTTACCCAGCACTTCGCCTTTGGCGACACGCGCGCCAAGGCGCACCTTGGGACGCAAAATACCGTCGATAGGCGCCCGCGCCCAACTTGACCCATTGGCCAATTCGGCAGGTGCTGGCGTGCGCCGACGCTGCTCGCCGGTCAGCATTCCTAAGCGCCGCATAACCCGCAGCACGCCGCGCACCCCAGGGGCAATGGCCCACTCGTCAAAGCGCAACGCCTCACCGGCTTCATAGGTGAGCACCGGAATCCCACGCGTCTGGGCGTAGTGTCGCAGGCTGCCTTCGCGCAGCTCAGCGTTAAGCACCACGGGGGCACCAAAGGCATCCGCCATGCGCTCGGTTTCGCTGCCGGGGCTTAACTGGGCGCGAATTTGCGGCAGGTTAGTACGGTGAATAGCCCCTGTATGCAGGTCAATAATGTGCGTGGCGTGATCGACGATTTGTTCACGAAACAAAGCCGCAATGCGCCCGCCCAAGGAGCCCGACCCAGTACCTGGAAAACAGCGATTAAGATCGCGGCGGTCGGGCAAATAGCGGGTTTGCTGTAAAAAACCAAACACGTTGACGACGGGCACAGCGATGAGGGTGCCGCGGATACTATTGATCGCTTTTGCGCGCAGCACTCGGCGGACAATATCTACCCCGTTGATTTCATCACCGTGAATGCCGCCACAAACCAGCAATACGGGGCCGTCTTTGCGTCCATGGACAACCTCAACGGGGATATGCAGTGGCGTATGGGTATATAAACGCGCCACCGGCACATCAACTTGTAAACGCTGGCCGGGCATAATCGTATGCTCGCCCAGCCGAAAAGGAGCTCGCGCCATGCTTTCTATCCTGTTGTTAAACGGTTCTAGTCGCATCGTCAGTGCAATTATGGAATAACGTTGCTGCCTGTTTATACGCCTTAAGCGCTAAAATGACGAATTTGTTAATCCACGTTATAAGTTGGATTATTTATCCATACAGTTTTGAATGTAAATGCCCGCCCGCTTAGGTTAAAATGTGACCATACGTGTCAATAATGAGGTTGCATTTCCATGGCAAGAAAGACCAAAGCTGAAGCAGCTGCAACTCGGGAAGCGCTGCTGGAAGCGGCTGAAGAGGTATTTTTTGCCAAAGGCGTGGCGCGCACCTCCCTTGAGCAAATTGCTCGCCATGCGGGCCTCACTCGCGGTGCCGTTTACTGGCACTTTAAAAACAAAGCCGACCTGTTCTTGGCGTTGGTAGAACAAGTGCGCATGCCCTTTCAATCGCTAATGGATGAAGTCGACAAAGCTGACGCCGAAATGTCACCGCTTGAGTCAATCCGCTTGGCCTGCCATGCTGGCCTTGTGCGCCTTGAACAGCCTTCTTATCAGCGGATACTGTCGATCCTACTGCACCGCTGTGAGTTCTTCAGCGATATCAACCCGCTCGATATGCAGGAGGAAATCGGTAACGAATGTTTTGAGGAGATGCTGTCGGTATTTGTACTCGCTGAAAAGCAGCAGTTACTGCGCGAAGACCTAAGCCCAGAGGTGGCGACACGGATAATGCAATCCATGCTAGGTGGCCTTTTCCATGACTGGCTGCGTAACCCCAGCGCTTTCTCGGTTCGTGAACGCGGCGGCGAGTTAATTGATACCGCTATTCGCATGATGCAGCGGTAAAACCAACCTGATGCTCGCTGCAATGCAGCAAGTATGACTATACTCTGCGTACTGCACTCTTCATTATTAGTTATTTGTTCTTGATTATTCGTTATTGATTAAGAGTATCAGCACGCTATGGATGCACTGGAGTTTGTACGGGTACGCGAACTAGAAGTCGCGGTACGCATCTGGAACCCTACCGCCCCCCGCACGCTTGTCGCTTGGCATGGCCTTGCTCGCCACGGCGGTGACTTTAGCGCGCTGGCGCAGGAACTTGGCAGCGAATGGCGTATTATCGCCCCCGATACCCCAGGTCGCGGGCTCTCCAGCTGGTCGCTGTTCCCAGCTCACGATTACCTTTACAGCCATTACATAACGGTTGCCATCGCGCTACTGGACCACTTTAAACTTGATTACGTCGATTGGCTGGGCACTTCAATGGGGGGCTTACTGGGCATGCTGCTCGCCGCTGACCCTCAGCATCAAGGGCGAATTTCCCGACTGGTCCTTAATGACGTTGGACCCGAGCTAAATAAAGACGGTCTTATTGCCCTTTCCAGCTATTTTGGCGTTACCCACCGTTTTTCCACCTTTAGTGAACTACAGCAAGAGCTTAAGCAGCATTATGCTAGCTTCGGCATTACGAGTGATTCAGCTTGGCGTGAACTAGCTCTTAATAGTGCCCGCCGACTGCCAGATGGCAACTGGACGTATCACTTTGATCCGCGTATCAATGAGCAGTTTGTGCATGATACACCGCGCGACATGTGGGCCGATTGGGCCAATATTCGCTGCCCAGTGATGGTGATTCGCGGCGAGGAGTCGACCCTTTTAGACGCTGAAACCCTGCCGCGGATGGCCGAGGTGCAGCCTGGGCTTGTAACCCTGAACGTGCCTAACTGTGGCCATGCGCCTGTGCTGGACAGGCCTGCACAGGTCGATCCCATTCACGACTTTTTAGACCAACCCGCACCTCCCCCTTCCGCTCCAGAACAAAAACAAACCGCCACCGGCTGGCAGCCTTTACTGAAGTGGCTGGCTCAGCAGTGGCGGCGGCTGAAGAAGTAAGTACCTAAGTCAATTAAGCACTAATTCAATTAAGTGCTAAGTCAATTAAGCGCTAATTCATTAATGAGACGTTGAATAATGCCCTGAATGGGCGCGTTTTTGGTTCAATCGCAGTTTATTCAAACGAATGCGTGTTTCAAGGTACGCTTGCTCCGAGACGCTGCGGTAAGCCCCCTCTTTCGGTAAGTACTTCACTAGTACCCGGCGTTCACCTTGCATCGGCAGGGCATCGCGTTTGCTGAGCAGCTTCACCTTACTATTAGGCTCATTATCAATCATTGCAAACGCCTGCTCCCCCTCACCTTGGCGCTCTGTGACTACCACCGTTTGCCCTAACAAACAGCGCCGGGTAAACGGACGGTAACGATGTAGCCCACGGTGCAATGCCTGACAAAGGGTGGCGGCTACCGGCGAGGCAATCACCAACGCGCCCCAAAGCACCAGCACACCCACCGGAATGCGTAGCAAACCGAGTGGCAGCCACTGGAGCACCAACAACTCAATTGCCAAGGAGAGTGCCGCGGCAATGGTCAGTATCACCGTTAAAGCCAGCGTCGCAGGCACGCCTGCAAAGCCTAAAGAGACCAAGGTGCTGGCAAGGTGATCTTCTTTTAAGCTGTCGCGCTCAAACAGCTCTAAAGGGGCTAAGCGAATAATCACTAGTAGCCAGTAGAGGGTTAATAAACCCAATAAGAAAATAAAAACGATACTCGGGAATTGGATAGCGGCGTGCAGTAGGTGTTGCATGGTGCCTCCTCCGTCGGTACTTTGCCGACGATGTATTGTTACTGCCAGCTTAGTCTAGATTAGCTTTTTAGTGCTACCCCTACCTTGATCTCAGTCATCACTGATAACAAAACGGGCGCTACCCAAAGGTAGCGCCCGTTTACTTTTCACCCTTCATGCAAGGGTTCGCTGTTAAAAGCTAGCCATTAATGTTTATCCTGCTCCAGCGCTGGCTCCCTGGGCTCATGCTTATCTCCTTTCATCTTGCGACCTAGCCAATCAGACGTCGTTGCAATCATGGCGTAGAAGGAGGGAATAAACAGGCTACCCAAGGTAGCAACAGAGAACATACCCACGGCCACTGTAGTACCAATATGGTGGCTGCTCGTATCGCTGGCACCTGTGGCTAGTGCCAACGGCAAGGTACCGAAGATAAACGCCAACGAGGTCATTACGATGGGGCGAAAACGTAGCTCTGCCGCGGTAATCGCCGCTTCACGTATGCTTTTCCCCTGCTCTTTACGCTGTAGCTCGGCAAACTCGACGATCAAGATTGCGTTCTTCGCCGCAAGCCCAACCACCACCAGCATGCCGATCTGCACATAGACACTGGTATCCAACCCGCGCAGCACGATACCGCCTATACCGCCAAGGAAAGCAAAGGGCGTCGCGGTCAATACCGCCAGCGGCAACGACCAGCTTTCGTACTGAGCCGCCAGAATCAAAAAGACCATCAACAGCCCGAAGACGATAGCCAACGTCGCGGCGCTGCCCATGTTGGCCTCTTGATAAGCCGTACCCGTCCAGCCCATGCCCCAGTCAGAACCTAGGGTCTCTTGTACGATCCCCTCCATCGCTTCAATGGCTTGGGCAGAGCTGTAGCCAGCCGCAGGTTGACCTTGGAACTGGGCGCCAGTGTAAACTCCGAACCGCGACACGACCGCTGGGCCGGTTTGGCGCTCAAGCTCGACAAACTCGGAGAGCGGAATCCGTTCACCGTTACCGCCGCGTACAAAAACGCTGCTAATGTCTTCCGGCGTTTTACGGAATTCGTCTTCGTTTTGCAGATACACCTGGAAATTACGGTTCTGATAGCTAAAGTAATTCACAAAACCATTACCAAACGTGTTCCCCAAGGCTGAGTTAATATTCTCCAGCGCCACGCCGTAACTCAACGCTTTCTGCTGATCAATATTGGCGCGATATGACGGCACATTAACGTTGAAGGTGGTGAAAACGCGATTCAATGCAGGATGCTGGTTGGCCTTTTGCATTATTTGCAACGAAGCCTCATAGAGTTCGCGCGTTGACGCCCCGTCAAATGACTGCAGGTAACCGGTAAAGCCGCCGGTGGTCGAAAGCCCCATGATGGGCGGCAAGTTAAAGGCCATTGCGGAGCCGCCATCGATACTGGCGCCTAACCCCATAATGCGCCCGACCAGCTCAGTGGCTGTCAATTCACGCTCAGACCACGGGGTTAGGTTGATAAACATCACCCCACGCGCAGTATTCACGGCGCTGGAAAGAATGTCATAGCCCGCCACTGCTGAGGAGTATTCCACCCCAGGAATATCTTCAATCGCCGTACTAAGTTTCGCCATATAGGTTTGAGTACGCTCAAGCGAAGCCGCATCCGGCAGCGACACGCTCACCAACACAACCCCCTGATCCGTTTCAGGCACCAGCGTTGAAGGTGTATTAGCGTATAGCCAGTAGGAACCCACGCCGGTCAGCACCGTCAGCGCGAGCGCCAGCAGCCAAAACCGTACCAAGCCTTTTACCACCCACATATAGGCGGCGGTAATACCGGCAAACAGGCGGTCAAACAGACGAAACGGTGTATTCAGGGCGCGCTTGAACTTGGACTGCCCGGCCCCGGCGATTTTATGCTTGATAAAAATCGCTGACAGAGCCGGGGTAAACGTCAACGCCATTAACGCCGAAATGGCCACCGAGATCGCCACGGTGATCGCAAACTGTTGGTATATCTGGCCCGTAAAGCCCCCTAGAAAAGCTACGGGTACAAACACCGCGGCCATAATCAACGAGGTCGCAATCACCGGTCCGCCAACTTCTTTCATTGCACGAATGGTGGCGTCGCGCACGCTGATATCGTCTTCCTCGCTCAGCACACGCTCGACATTTTCCACTACCAGAATGGCATCGTCGACCACGATCCCTATCGATAATACCAGGGCAAACAGCGTTAGCAGGTTGATCGAAAAGCCAAATAGATAGAACCCGGCAAAGGTGCCCACCACGGCGACCGGCACCACCGACATGGCAATGACGGTAAAGCGCCAGTTCTGAAGGAAAATAAACAGAATGACGATAACGATCAGGAAAGCTTCAATAAAGGTGTGCAGCACCGTTTCCACGGAAGCATCGATAAACAGCGTTGTATCGTAAGGCGCCACATACTCAAGCCCAGGCGGGAAACGACCGGATAAATCATCCATCGCTTCGCGCACACCGCGAGACGTTTCCAGCGCGTTCGCACCGGGCTGTTGGTTAATAATAATCGGCGCCATGCTTGAGCCGTTCAAACGCGCGTCAACCCTGTAAGAAGATGCCCCAAGCTCAACGCGCGCAACGTCTTCCAAGCGTAGCGACGAACCGTCGTTATTGGTCCTCAAGAAAATATTACGGAAGTCGTCGACATCAGTGAGGCGACCACCAGCGGTAATCGTATAGGTATAAGCGCGGGAGTCGCTTTGCGGCGGAGCGGCTAGATTACCCGCAGGCACCTCCGTATTTTGCACTCTAATCGCACTGGCCACTTCGCTAGGCGTGAGATCGTACTGGGCTAACTTGTCCGGATCCATCCAGATACGCATGGCAAATTCGCCGCCACCCAGTACTTCTGCATTGCCTACCCCTGGCACCTGACGCAGTTCGTCAAGCACGTTGAGGGTGGCGTAGTTCTGCATGAAAATTTTGTCGTAGTCGCCATCCGGCGAGGTCAACGCGATAAACATCAAAATAGCGTCGGAGCGCAGCTCAACGGTGACACCTTGCGATTGCACCGCTTCAGGTAGTTGTGAGAGCGCCCCTTGAACACGGTTATTAACGTTGATGGTATTGATATCGCCATCGGTGCCGATGTTAAACGCTACACTCAGGCTCATGCTGCCGTTATCAGCGCTGTTAGAGGTCATATAAAGCATGTCCTCAACGCCGTTAATGGCCTCTGCGATGGGTGCCGCCACCGTTTGCGCTACGGTTTCAGCATCTGCACCGGGGAACTGGGCTTGCACAGACACCGTCGGCGGCACCACGCTGGGGTACTGCTCAATAGGCAGTATGCGCATCGACATCACGCCCACCAGTGTGACAATAATTGCCAATACCGTGGCAAAGATTGGCCGGCTGATGAAGAAGTTAGAGAAGTTCATTATTGCGCACCCTCTTCCCCTTCAGCGGGCTGACCTTCGGCTGCCCCCTCTTCCATCTCTTGCGCTGCTTCTGCTTCCTCCTGCGCTTCTTCTTGCGTTGCCTCTTCGACTACCTCCTCTGCATCACCACTAAACGGCTGGGGGTCAATGACCATGCCCGGTTCTAAACCGGCGGGGTCGCCGACGATAACGCGATCACCTGGTTCAATGCCGTCACGAATCAACTGCCACGGGCCAGCCACTTCACCCAAGGACACCGTCCTTTCGCGGGCTTTGTTATCTTCATCCAGGACAAACACCTGCGGCCCCATTAACCCTTGGGTGACAGCAATTTCAGGCACTGCCAATACGTCAAAGCGCTTCAAACCCTCAATACGTACGCGCACAAATTGACCAGGCAGTACAGCCGCATCGGGATTTTCGAAGGTTGCAGACGCTTGCACTGTACTGGTGCCACTATCGACTCGCGAACCCAGAAAATCTAAATGCCCTTCAAGCTCAGAATCACTACCGCCACTCACGCCAGGAATGCTCAATCGCGCGCGAATATCTGACGTATCACTGCCATCGTTCAACTGGCGACGCAGCTCAAAAGCGTCTCGCTGGGGCAGCTGGAAACGCACTTCTAACGGATCCAGGGGCGTAACCGTCGCCAGCTCCGTGCCGGAAGTCACCAAATTACCCACGTTGACTTGGCTTAAGCCAATCATGCCCGAGACAGGAGCGGTCACCCGAGAATAATCTAAATCCAGGTTAGCGCTGGAGAGCGCGGCTTCCGCCTGGGCGACGTTTGCCTGGGCCACGCGCCGATCAGCCAGTGCCTGATCGTATTGCTGACGGCTCACCGAGTTTTGGCTGAGAAGCTGCTCAAAACGCTGGGCATCGCGCTGGGCGCGGGAAAGCTCGGCGCGAGCGCTCTGTAGATCCGCCTCACGTTGATTGACGGTGGCCTGATAAAGATCCGGCTCAATGGTATAAAGACGGTCACCCTCCTCTACCAGTTGGCCTGGCTCGAAGTGGCGCTCTTCCAGAAACCCGTTAACGCGGGCAACCAACACAACTTCATCGTCACTGCGCAGCAGGGAGGGGTAGGATTTATCCAGCGGTATGTCCTGACGCGCCATTTCAGTCACTTCGACTTCATGCGGCGGTGCCTCTTGCTCGGCACCCTGTTGCGGCGCTTCGGCTTGCTCTTGACCACAGGCCGCGAGTGCCAGCGCGGCTAACAAGGTCACTAGACTCGCTCGATGTGAGTGAATCATTTTCTTCATACGTTGAGTTCCCATATATCTTATAAAAAGCCGACTAGTGGCACATACGCATCTGGACATCCTCTCCAACCCCTTTTTATCGGGCGGTTACCTACTCAGGTTGAGGCGGTGCACCGATGTCGAGCCCGCGCTCAAAGCGGTCGTTGCCACCACCTTCAGGCAGGGTAAAGTTGACCTCTTCGCCGGTTAGCCATGCATTGACGTCTTGAATGGCGTCCACATCAAGGCGACCCGCTTGTTGACGTAAAGAAAGTAAATTCACGACATAGGCGTAGCGTGCCTCGGCATAGTTAGCGATGGCGTTGTAGAGGTTCTGCTCAGCGTTGAGCACATCGACAATGTTACGGGTGCCTACTTCATAACCGGCGCGGGTGGCTTCAAGCGCACTCCGGTTAGAGACGATGGCCTGCTCGCGAGCCTCAACGGTTTCCACATCGTTGCTGACCTGGGTATAAAGCGAGCGCACCTGCTGGATGGATGAACGACGCTGTGACTCGAAATCATACTGGCTGCTTTCCAGCTGATAAGTCCCTTGGCGAATACTCGCGCTGGTACTGCCGCCGGTATAAATTGGTAAATTGGCGCTTAAACCCACCTGGCTCGAAGAATCTTGCCCACTGTAGGCATCAATATCGTTGTCGCTAAACTGGTAGTTACCAAAGGCATTTAGCGTAGGCAAACGCCCTGCGCGAGCAATCTCAGCGCCACTACGAGCAACTTCAACACCCGCCTGCTGCGCCAATACTTGAGGATTAAGCTCCAGCGCTTGTTCTACCCAATAGTCACGGCTGCTGGGTTCAGGAAGCGCAATTGGCATGCTATCGCCCAGCGCTTCAATGCTGGCGTAACGCTGGCCGGTGAGTTGCTCTAATGCCTCAAACGCCACTTGAAGGTTGCTTTCAGCCGCAATGCGATCAGCCCGCGATTGATCAAACGTCGCGCGAGCCTCTTCGACTTCCGTGATTGCAATCAAGCCGACTTCAAACTGCTCACCCGCTTGCTCAAGCTGGCGGCCAATGGCGCGCTCTTGGGCAAAACGCGCTTCGAGGACTTCGTAGGCACGTAAAATATCAAAATAGGCGCTAGCCACATCAATCAACAGCTGCTGTTCTGTGGCTGCTAGCAAGTAGACCTGCTGGTCAATCTGGCGCTCGGCCTGGGTAACCTCACGGCGCGTCACTTCGTCATACAGCGCCTGGGTGGCTTCAAGGGAGAGCGATACGGTGTTGTAGCTGTCATCACTTGCAGCTCCCGCTCCAGCTCCAGCCCCCGCAAGCGACGACGAGGACTGGCTTTCATACTGCTGGTTGTGGGCTACCGTACCCGAGGCGTTGACCTGGGGTAGCAGACCACCCCGAACAACATCTCGGCCAGCCTCCACGCCCAAATACTCGGCGCGAGCGGAGGCAAGCTCAGCGTTGTTATCTAACGCATCACGAGTAATCGTGAGGAGATCAGCGGCCTGAGCAGGCAACACGAAAGAAGCGGTGAATACCGCTACCAGTAGGGGTCGTAATGGGGCATTGATTGCCCAGTGTGCCAATCGCATAAGGAGTGCCTCTAGGTATCAGCGTCAGAATGGCGAATGTACTTAATCACTCAGCAAACTAAGTTATTCAGCAAACTAAGTTATTCAGCAAACTAAGTTACTCAGCGCGCTATGCATCTAAGAACCAGGCCATTCAGAAAGATGAGCATTATAGTTACATTCATGTATGTATGCTAGCCTTGAACAATCTAAAGATGTGTGTACAGCCTATTGTCAAGTTGCTTCCCGCTTACCTTAGTCCAAAGCATCATGGGATGGCGATTAATACGCCTCCCTTTTGCGAAATTCCCGTGGATCAATGCCCCATTTAGTAAGTCTTGAGGCCAATGTCGTCGGTTTAATCCCCAGCAGCTCTGCCGCGCCTCCCTTCCCAGAGACTTTACCGCCTGCCTGCTTCAGTGCAGCAATTGAACTTTCACGCTGGCGCTGGCTCATCGCATGTTCAGTTAACAATGCCGGCGCACCATGCTGTTCGCTATGGTGAGCCGGCGCAGCCTTCGCGAGAGTATCAGATGAACGTGACAGCTCGCCTAACAGCAGGTCATCAAACACTAAGCGCCGATCTTGGGTCACGATTACCTGTCGCTCAATGATGTTTTCCAGCTCTCGAATATTGCCAGGCCATGGGTAACGCTGCAGAATTTCCAACTGCGCTGGGGGAATACGTACCCCTGGTTTATTAAATTTCAGGCAGGCACGTTGTAAAAAGTGGCGCGCCAGCAACGGTACATCTTCAATCCGCTGGCGCAACGGCACTGAATCAACAGGAAAGACATTAAGACGAAAATACAGATCCTCTCGAAATCGCCCGATATTAATCATCTCGCGCAGTTCGCGATTGGTAGCAGCAATCACCCGCACATCCACCTCGCGGGTTCGGTTTTCGCCTACGCGCTCAAACTGCTGATCTTGCAATACGCGCAGTAGCTTACTCTGCAGTTCTAATGGAATTTCGCCGACTTCATCCAAAAACAGCGTACCGCCATGGGCAAGCTCAAAGCGTCCGGGACGGTCCTGCACCGCACCAGTAAAGGCACCTTTCACGTGGCCAAAGAACTCGCTCTCAAACAGGTCGCGGGGTATCGCCGCGCAGTTGACACGAATGAGCGGCCGATCGCTGCGCGTTCCCCCGGCATGAATAGCACGAGCAATCAGCTCTTTACCGGTACCTGATTCACCGCTGATCAGCACGTTGGCGCTAGTAGGCGCAACCATTTCAATCTGCTTTATCAGTTTCGCGACGGCAGGGCTATTGCCAACAATATCGTGGTGGTTAAGCTCCGCTTTAATCTCTTCCTGGAGGTATTCGTTTTCCAGCTCTAAACGCTGCTTGAGCGACTCCACCTCGGCGAGTGCGTCGCGCAGCTGCTGTTCAGCACGTTTGCGTTCGCGAATATCGCGAAAGAGCACCACTGCGCCGACCAACCGTCCCATCTCAAAAATCGGCGTGCTGGTGTACTCCACTGGAATCGCCTCGCCGTTTTTATGCCAAAACACTTCGTTATCGACATGGTGCACTTGCCCGTCGCTAAACGCGGCGTGAATAGGGCACTGCTGCACCGGGAAGTGGCTGCCGTCAGCATGGGTATGGTGGAACATAAGGTGCGCATCGTGGCCCACCATATCGTCGGTACTCCAACCCAGAATACGCTCGGCGGCGGGGTTAACAAGGGTAGTTTTGCCTTCAGCGTCCAAGCCGTAAATGCCTTCGCCCGCCGCGCCCAGAATCAACTGATTTTGCTTTTCAATTCGCTCGAATACCTGCTCGACCCGCTGCCAGCCCACCTCCCCTTGTCGATGTTGGCGGCCTAACTCTGCTTGGGCGCGCTGCTGTTCAGCTTTGTTACGATCAATCAATGTTAATAAAAGCTGCTCTGAATCATCGATACGCTGGGCATAAACCTCAACTCGATACGGCTGGCGGCGCATATCGAGAATCACTAAATCGTCTGACCAAGCCGCTTTTTGCATCAACACCTCATCAGTAAAGCTAATCCATAGCGGTAGAGAGGCACTCAAGCGGTGGCTGAACGATGTCGTTAACGGCAGCGCTTCATCAATACTGAGTAATCCACAGGCGGATGCGTTAGCCGCCAACAGCTTATCGGCAAAAGGGTCAACCACAAGCATCGCCAGCGGTGAATACTCACCCATTAAGGTTTTAGCATCGGTGGTGGTCGTAACGGCAGGCGCTGGGTCTTACACAGGCATGGGTTTATCTCTCATGACACAAAGTGATTGCTCACCGTTGCCATTCAATTACCGCGCCATTAACGAATTTTCGCGAATAAAACAACGAAATATCGTTATTTACGAAAATTCGTAATTCATAACGCCCTCAAACTAAACCGTTAAAAAATCGTTAAATTAAAACAAAAACAATAGCTTACCTACAAAATCACTAAGTTGGCATGCAAATAGCAACAATCAGGGTAGCAACGCGAACGCTGCCTTCTTTTGCACCAATACGGCGCAGTCGGATGTTTTTTGCTCTTATTAGAAACACTCGACGCTTGGACAAGGCACTAATTAATCGAAATGACGCAGGAAACCATACTTATGTCATATCTAATGCCCAGTGAATTTGTCACTAAGTTAGTCGACCAGGGTGAATCAAAAGTCTATATGGGCACCCGGGATACGCTTATTCGTGCCTTCATGGCGGGGGCCACCTTAGCGCTGGCGGTTATTTTTGCCATTACCATCGCGACCCAGACAGGCAACTTTTTGATTGGAGCGCTGCTCTTTCCCGTGGGCTTCGTCATGCTCTACCTGATGGGCTATGACCTGCTCACCGGGGTTTTTATGCTGGTGCCAATTGCTTGGCTCGACAAAAGACCCGGCGTGACATTGCCCCGAATGCTTAAGTGCTGGGCGCTGGTCGGGCTTGGCAACCTTGGGGGTGCCCTGTTTATTGCCGTCTTCGGCTACATGAATTTCACCATGGGCGGTAGCGAAGAAGTTAACGCTGTCGGCCAAACGATCATGGCTGTTGGTGAAAGCCGCACGGTGGGCTACCAGGAAGCAGGGCTTGCCGGCTGGATAGTGCTCTTCCTGAGAGGCATGTTCTGTAATTGGATGGTGTCTATGGGCGTGGTTGGCGCCGCCATTTCCACAACGGTTTCCGGCAAAATCATGGCCATGTGGATGCCGATCATTGTGTTTTTCTATCTCGGTTTCGAGCACTCCGTGGTCAATATGTTCTTGTTCCCGATTGGCCTCATGATGGGTGCTGAGTTCACGCTGTATCAATACATCATGTGGAATGAGATCCCCACGGTACTGGGTAACTTGGTCGGCGGTCTGACCCTGGTGGGTCTGGTTCTTTACACCACCCACGTCCGTACTCAGGCCAAAAAAGTGTTGTCTTGATCCCCTCGCAGTCGTCGAAAAAGGGCGTCACTCGCCCTCTATTTTAAAGGAGAACCATCATGGATAAGCTTGAAATGCGCCATACCTTGCTCGCCGCCAAAGCGCGTAAAAAAATGAGCTGGGACGATATCGGTCAAGCGGTCGGCATGTCGCCGGTCTGGGTGGCCTCCGCCTGCTACGGCATGAACAGCGCCAGCGCCGATGTTGCGCAAAAAATTTGCAACACGCTGGAGGTAGAGAGCGACATCGTCGACGCCCTGGTGGCGTTCCCCACCAAGGTCTGGGATGAAGCGATTCCCCAAGACCCGTTTATCTACCGCCTGTATGAAGTCGTCGGCGTTTACGGAGAAACGTTGAAGGACGTCGTTCAAGAGAAGTTTGGCGATGGCATTATGAGCGCCATCGACTTCACTATGGAGGTCGATAAAGTCGAAGACCCCAAAGGCGACCGGGTACTGCTTACCTTAAACGGCAAGTTTTTGCCCTATAAGTCCTGGTAAAACCTAAGTCTTGGTAAAACTGACGCCCTGATAAAGCTCAAGTGAAAGATTCGAGCCTCGCTACGCTGCGCTCAACGGCCGCACGATAACCAGCGCCGAACAGCAGCAGGTGATTTAACAGCGGGTACAGCTGAAACAGAGCTTCACGCCTCGGCCAATCGGCTGGGGCGTTGCCGTCCCAATAAGCGTCAAAAAACGCCTCACCCGGCGAGCCAAACAGCGTTAACATCGCCACGTCCACTTCCGGGTAATGACGATACACGGCTGGATCGATAATCGCTGGTCCCTTGGTGGTGAAAAGCACATTCCCCGACCATAGATCACCGTGCAATAAGCTGGGCGGTGCATTGGGTAACCAACCCTCTAAATCCTGGGCTAGCCGCTCGATACGCTCGCGCAGCTGGTTATCCAGGAGTCCACGCGGGTAGCATGCCTCACATAGAGGAAGTAAGCGGCGCTCGCGCTGAAAAGCCCGCCCGTCGCTGAGCGGTGCATTGGGCTGGGGCGTGAGGCCACAGGCATTATCCTGATGCCAGCCGTGAACATCGCCAATAACGTCGTGCAAGCCACGCAAGCCTTCGCCAAGCGCCGCTTCACCCTGCGGCCCAGCCGGGGCTGTATCTAGCGATTCAATCACCAGCCAACCATCCGACAACCCCAACACCTCTGGCACCACTAGCTTTTCGCAGGCACTGTGCAAGGTCCGCAAGCCTTCGGCCTCACCGCGCAGCCGCGCTGGTTCGTCGTGCTTAATCACCACCTCCCCCTGGCGCGTTTCCAGGCGATAAACGGCAGCGATATCCCCCCCACTGAGCGACTGCAAATCGCCGGTGGGGACAAGCTCGATAGATTCCAACAACTGATGCAGTTCAGCGTCCATACTATTCTCCAAGAGGTCAAATGCGCTCTTAGGTGGTTAGCTTAGGTGGTTAGCCTAGCCGCTTATCGATCAGGCTTTCCAACTCAAGCTGGTCGTCGTGGAAGCGACGGATGCCTTCGGCCAGTTTGTCGTTGGCCATTGCATCTTGATTGTGGCCCCAACGGAAAGCGGCTTCACTTAGCGGTTCAGTAGGCTTGCCACCACCTTCTCCCGCTTGAATTTGCGCTGAGACACTGCCTTCGGCGGCCTCCAGTTCTTCTAATAACGCTGGCGAAATAGTCAGCCGTGGGCAGCCTGCCAAGGCAAGTACCTGACCGGTGGTGCGGAAGCTAGCGCCCATGACCACAGTGTCGTAGCCGCCCTGGTTGGCACGCTGACAAATACCTTGAACAAACTGAACGCCCGGGTCGTTTTCCGGCGTGTAATCCTTACCGGTTTCTTTTTTGTACCAATCGGTTACGCGGCCCACGAAGGGTGAGATCAGAAACACCCCGGCATCAAAGCAGGCCTGGGCCTGGGCATCGCTGAACAGTAGCGTCAGGTTACACTGAATGCCTTCGCGCTCGAGCACCTCAGCGGCACGAATACCTTCCCAGGTGGAGGCCAGCTTGATCAGCACGCGATCGCGTGAAACACCACGGGCATCGTACAGCTCGATCAGCTCATGGGCTTTGGCAATGCTGGCCTTAGTATCAAACGACAAGCGGGCCGCCACTTCGGTAGAAACACGCCCTGGCACGACCGTCGAAATCTCACTGCCCATGGCCACCGCCAAGCGGTCAACGGCATGCTTAACCTGTTCTTCACGGCTGCCAACCGAGGCTTTTACGCTACTCAACTCTTCGTCGATCAATGCCTGGTAACCGGGCAGGCTAAACGCTTTGAGCAACAGTGAGGGGTTAGTCGTGGCATCCTGCGGCTGATAGCGGCGAATAGCCTCAAGATCACCGGTATCGGCGACGACAAGCGAATGTTGCTTTAACTGGTGTAGTTGGCTGGTCATAAAATCTCCTTGAAATGCGTTTAAGCGCCGCCATGGCGTTGTTGAAGTGCTGCGCAATAGCGCGCATAAATCGGTTGGTAAGCAGCCACACTATCGGGGTGAGGGTTGGCAAGGGTTTGCGCATCCAAATGGACAAGCCGATCACACAGCGCCTCCAGGGTTACGCCCCCTGCACGCTGGTCACACCATGCTGCCTGTATGGCAGCACCCAGGGCGGCCGCGTCAGTAATCTCAGGGCAAATCACTTGCGTTCCGGCAATGTCGGCGACCATCTGCCGCCACACGGGGCTGTTGGCGCCGCCACCGATCAAACGAATCTGACTGGCCCCGGCGGTTAACTCACCCAACAATTCTAGCCCATAGCGTAGCCCGAAAGTGGCCCCTTCCACCACGGCCCGGCATAAATTAGCCTGGGTGGTATTCAGGCTGGTGAGGCCAAGGAAGTCCGCGGAGGCATTGGGCAACATCGGCACTCGCTCACCGTTGAAAAACGGCAATACGGTAACACCTTCGGCGCCTATCGGCGCACTGGCCACTTTCTCGCCAAACGCTGCCAAGTCTAAGCCAAACAGCTCGCGTACCCGGGTGGTGGCCGACGTGACGTTCATGGTGCAAATCAACGGCAGCCAGCCGCCGGTGCTGGAACAGAAATTGGCGACCATAGCGCTATCGCAATCTACCGGCGTGGGCGAGAAGGCGCAGACGGTGCCAGAGGTACCCAAACTCAGCGTTATCAGCCCTGGGGTAATATTGCCGGTGCCAATGGCACCCAGCATATTGTCACCGCCACCGGAGGAGACAACCACCTGGTCGCCAAGTCCAAGTTCGCGGGCCACCGCAGAGCGCACAACACCCACCGGCTCATGTGATTCCAGCACCCGGGGAAGCACCCGCGCCGGGTCTAACTCAGGGGCAATTTCAGCAAAAACGTCCAACTGCCAGCAGCGCTTGCGGGTATCGAAATAGCCGGTGCCGGAGGCATCGCCTGCGTCGGTAACCCGCTCACCGGTGAGCCAGAAATTGAGGTAGTCGTGAGGCAGTAGCAGGCTCTCGATGCGCCGATACGCATCCGGCTGCTGCTCGCGCAGCCAAGCGACTTTAGACGCGGTATAGCCGGTTTGCAGCACCAGCCCCAGCTTATCCAAGCAGCCCGCCTCACCGCCCAGGCGGGCAACTAAATCAGCGTTCTGGACGCTGGTCTCGGTATCGCACCACAGCTTGGCGGGATAGACCGGCACGCCTTCGCCATCGAGCGCTACCATACCGTGCTGTTGGCCTGAGACGCCGATACCGCGCACTTGTCCAGCATCGACGCCCGCTCGATCCAGGGCTTCAAAAAAGGCACCTTTCAATGCACTCAGCCACTCGGCGGGCGCCTGCTCACGGCGACCATTTTCGCCCTCTTCCAGGTGATGGGCACGGCTTGCTTCAGCCAGGATCTTGCCTTGCTCGACGTCTAACACCACCACCTTGGTACTCTGGGTACCGCAATCAACCCCGATATACATCACTGAATTCCTTTGGACGAGACCAGTTCCTCAAGCGTAACGCGTGCGCCGCGCTCGTGCAGTGAACGCAGGGCCGCTAAATAGGCGTCAACAAAACGAGTGCTGTCGATTAGGTCGCCAAACAGCTCGCGGTTTTCGATAAAGGCTGTGGGCCGTTGGCGGTTCTCTGCGGCGATCGCCATGAGCGACGTTTTTAAGCGATCAACAATGTCAATCGGCTCGCCCTGCTCGTCAATCCCCTCAGCGTAGCGCGCCCAGCTGGCCACCACGGCAGCGCTGCGCCCTATTTCACCACCCTGGGCCAGCTGTTGGCGAATCACCGGCACCAGCCACTTGGGAATGCGGTCTGAGCTCTCGGCGCAGAGCCGTGCCAGGGTATCTTTGATTTGCGGGTTGGCGAAGCGCTCGATCAGCGTTAAACGGTAGGTTTCCAAATCAACCCCCGGTACCGGCGCCAAAGTCGGCGTGCCCTCTTCACGCATATAGCCCAGTAAAAAATCAACGAATAGTGGATCTTGGCACACCTCATGGGCGTAGCGGTATCCGGCTAAATAGCCAAAATAGGTCAGCGCCTGATGGCTGGCATTGAGTAGCCGCAGCTTCATCAGTTCGTAAGGTTCGACATCCGCCACCACTTGCACGCCTACTTTATCAAACGCCGGGCGCCCAAGGGGGAAGTGATCTTCCAACACCCATTGGGTGAAGGGCTCACAGACTACCGGCCAAGCGTCCTCTAAGCCAAAGCGCTGACTCAGTTCATCGATATCGGTGGGCGACGTCACCGGCGTAATGCGATCTACCATGGCGTTGGGAAATGCCACCTCGCTGGCAAGCCAGGCGCCTAGCTCAGCGTCCCGCGCATGGGCATAGGCGCCAAACATACGCTTGGCGACATCGCCGTTGCCTTGAATATTGTCGCAGGACATCACGGTGAACGGCGCAATGCCCCGCTCACGGCGGCGGGCAAGCGCTTCAACCACCAGCCCAAAGCTGGTGGTGGGCTGGGTAGGGTTAGCAAGATCAGCGCGCACCTGGGGGTTGTCGAGGTCGAATTCGCCGCTCACCGGGTGAAAATTGTAGCCGCCTTCGGTCACCGTCAAGGACACAATGCGAATCGCCGGATCGGCCATCTGTTCGATGACTGCCTCGGTGTCTTCCGGTGCAAACAGGTAATTCACCATACTGCCAATGACCCGAGGCTCATACTGGCCATCAGGGTGTTTCACCACCAGGGTGTAGAGATAGTCCTGCGCTGCCAGCGCTTGCTGCATGCGTTTGTCGCCAGGCATCACGCCCACGCCGACAATGCCCCAATCCAGCGCCGCGCCCTGGTTCATCAAGGCATCCAGATACATCGCCTGGTGAGCGCGGTGAAAGCCACCGACGCCGATATGCACGATGCCGGGGGTGAGCGTCTGGCGGTCATACTGAGGTTTGGCAACATCGTCGGTTAGCTTGCCCAGGTTGTGATTATTAAGTCGGGTCATAGGACTCTCCAGCCAAGGCCTTCTTGGCGCGATGGGGTGAATAAAGGCAGGTAACTAGTGGGTAATAAGTGCGCTAACGCCAGCGCTGATCAGGCGTTAAACAGCAGCTTTTTACTAATTGAGCGTTAAGCATGTCTTTGTGGTGGGTGCGCTCCATTGCACCGGTGCGATCCTGTCCCATCTCAAGCCAGCGATTGATCAGCCGCTCAACCAGCACGTCGTCGTCAATGTCTAGAAATAGTGTCCAATCAAACAGCGGTTGCAGTTCACGCCAGGGGGAGCGGTCAAGCAGCAGATAGTTGCCCTCGACAATGACGATGCGCTGTTCAAGGGTGATCAGTCGTCCACCGGCACGGGCTAGATCCAACGGGCGGTCAAAGACCGGTACCGCTACCGGGTGGATAGCCTGGCGAATGCGTTCAAGGTCGCAGCGCAGCCCTTCTACATTGAAGGTGTGAGGCGCGCCTTTTACCGGCACCTGCTGCTCGCCCAGCACAGCGTTATCGAAGTGGTAGCCATCCATCGGCACTAGCCCCGCTTGCCCTGGCACGCGCTGATTAATCGCATCGCAGAGCTGGACACTGCGATAGGACTTACCCGCCCCCGGCGGCCCTGCTAGTGCTACCAGATAGCGGGGTGCGCCTTCGGCGGCGCGAATAATCTGATAGGCTAACGTATCAAGATCAGGCGTCATGGCGACCTCAACTCATCCAGTTGCCGCCATCGACATTAAGCGTCTGGGCGACCACATAATCGCTGTCCTGGCTGGCCAAAAACACCGCAGCGCCGGTGTGATCTTCCGGCAGGCCCATACGCCCGAAGGGAACCGCTTCGCCTACCAGGCGTTTCTTTTCACCGAGCGGACGGTTCTCGTAGCGGGCAAACATTGCGTCGACTTCTTCCCACATCGGCGTGTCCACAACCCCGGGGGCGATACCGTTAACGTTGATACCGTGTTTGATGAGATCCAACCCGCTGGATTGAGTGAGGCTGATCACTGCCGCTTTACTGGCGCAGTAAACGCTTACCAGGGCTTCACCGCGGCGACCTGCCTGGGAGGCCATATTGATGATTTTGCCCCCCTGACCGCGGGCCACCATCGAACGGGCAACCGCCTGCAGGGTAAAAAACATGCCTTTGGTGTTGACCGCAAACTGCTTATCAAAGCTTTCCCGCGTGACCTCGAGTACCGGCGCCATATCGAAGATCGCAGCGTTATTGACCAGAATATCGATGCCGCCAAAGCGATCCGTTACGGCGTTGACCATGGCATCAATTGACATCTGATCGCAGACATTCAACTCGACCCCCATCACCTTTTCGGCAGGCGCCTGTTGCTGCAGCGTCGCTAAAGCATCATCAATCGCGCCCCGATCAATATCCGCCACTACCACGCTGGCGCCTTCGCTTACATAACGCTGGGCAATGGCCAGACCAATCCCTCGAGCACCGCCGGTAATCACCGCAACTTTATTGTTTAATTTCATCGTTATCTCCAGGTTACTCAGCGGAGCCTTTATCAATGAGCCGGGTGACTATCGGCTTGCCATTCGTCTATCAAGGCTTCCAGACCGTGCATGTGCTCTAATATGCGCCAGGCGCCAGCTTGAATAAGCCGCGCCGGCTGCTCGGCATCCACATGGCTGGCGCCGACAAATCCAATCACGCACATGCCCGCGGCATGGGCGGCCGTCACCCCGGCCACGCTATCTTCCACCACCAGGCAGTCCCGCGGCACTTGGCCCAAATGGGAGGCTGCCAGGCGATAAAGTGCGGGGTCCGGCTTGGGGTGCGCCACCTGATCAGCGGTAAAAATAGGCACATTGCCCAAGGCCTCGGCCAACCCCGTACTTTCCAGTGACGCCAATACGCGGCTGCGCCGACTGTTGGAAACCACCGCCTTTTCCAAGCTGATGCCGCGAATTGCCTTATCGGCACCGTCTATGGCTTTAAGCTCCCGCGCCAGACGCGCTTCAATGGCGGTGTCCACCTGCTCTGTGGCGTCGGTTGGCAGCGTGTGGGCACTTAACGCTTCTAGATGACGCAGGATATCCCCGGTGGTCATCCCCAAAGCCTGACCAAGCGCTTGGTCAATATTCAGATCGGGCAGCCAGCGTGAGAGATACTCCACCAGCGTACCTTCCGCAAGGGCCTCGCTATCGACCAGTACGCCATCGCAGTCAAAGATGAGCGTCCTCATGCAGGCTCCTCAGAGGGCGAGCTGGGTCCGCGGTTGTCGTGGCGCGTCAGCCCCGCTAGCGGATGCTGCTCCAAGCTAGGCAGTGCCTGCCCGCCTGCGTCAAACAGGTGAGCGCGCTCTGGGGCAAAGCCGAAATGCACGGTATCGTTGACCCGGTAGGCCACGTCACCATCGGCCATGATCGTGATCAGCTCGTCGTCCATTTGAACGTAGAGCGAGGTTTGTCCGCCCAAGCGTTCCAACACTTTGATTTCACCGCTCAACGGACCCTGCTCATCGAGCACTAGGTGTTCAGGGCGAACACCTAGTTCAAGAGTGGCGTTAGGATCCAAGTGCGCACCGTCAACCGGCACGCTGCGCTGGCCGCCGCCGGGCAAGCGAATAGCCACCCCGTCAGGCGTTACGCCGGTCAGCGTTACCGGCAGAAAATTCATTTTCGGCGAGCCAATAAAACCCGCCACAAAGCGATTGCAGGGGTGATGGTAGAGCGCCATGGGCGAGCCCACCTGCTCTACCACGCCGTCGTGGAGCACGACGATTTTATCCGCCATGGTCATCGCTTCGATCTGGTCGTGGGTCACGTAGATCATGGTAGCGTCCAGCTCATCATGCAGACGCGCCAGCTCGATGCGCATCTGCACCCGCAGCGCGGCATCCAGGTTCGAGAGCGGTTCGTCAAAAAGGAAGATGCTGGGGTTACGTACAATCGCACGGCCAATCGCCACCCGCTGGCGTTGTCCGCCGGAGAGCGCCTTGGGCTTGCGGTCTAACAGCGGCTCTAACTGTAGAATTTTTGCCGCCTCCAGCACCTTGGCACGGCGTTCCTCTTTGGGCACGCCGGCTAGGCGCATGCTGAAGCCCATGTTGCCCTCTACCGTCATATGCGGATAAAGCGCGTAGCTCTGGAACACCATGGCGAGGCCACGGTCGGCTGGGCCAACGTCATTGATACGCTGTCCATCGATTAAAATATCGCCGTCGGTAGCGCTTTCCAGTCCGGCGATCATACGCATCAGGGTCGACTTACCGCAGCCGGAGGGGCCTACGAAGACCACAAATTCGCGGTCATTAACCTCAAGGTTAATACCCTTGATCACCTCGGTGTCGTCGAAACGCTTGGTAATATTGCGCAGTTGTAGTGTTGCCATGAGGAAAATCCTTTACTTGACGGCACCAAAAGTAAGGCCACGTACCATTTGTTTTTGGGTCATCCAGCCGAGTATCAAAATCGGCGCAATGGCCATGGTGGAAGCGGCAGACAACTTGGCCCAGAACAGCCCCTCAGGGCTTGAGAATGAGGCGATATAAGCGGTTAAAGGCGCTGCTTTTGAAGACGTAAGATTGAGACTCCAGAACGCCTCATTCCAACTTAAAATGATCGACAACAGGCCCGTTGAGGCGATGCCCGGCAGCGTGAGTGGTAGCAGCAGAAAGAACACTTCCTGGAACGTGGAGGCGCCATCCATACGGCCTGCTTCAAGAATGTCTTTGGGCATATCCTTGAAGAAGGTGTAAAGCATCCACACCACAATCGGCAGGTTCATCAAGGTATAGATGATGATCAGCCCGGTGCGGGTATCGAGCAGGCCAACGTCGCGGAAAATTAGATAAATCGGCACCAGCACGCCCACCGAGGGCAACATTTTGGTGGAGAGCATCCATAGCAGCGTGCCTTTGGTACGCTTAGTGGGCAAAAAGGCCATGGCGTAAGCCGAAGGAATTGCCAGTAATAGCGCGAAGAAGGTTGAGCCAAACGCCACCGCAACGCTGTTAAGCGCAAAGCGGATATAACCCGAGCGCGCTTGCACGTCCTGGTAGCTTTCTAAGGTGGGCGAAAAAATCAACGTGGGGTCGGCAATTGCAGCCGTTTCGGTCTTAAAGCCGGTCAGGATCATCCAGAAGATGGGGAAGAAGATCACCAGCGCCACCGACCAACCTAGCACGGTTATTATAGCCCGCTTGCTTTGCGCCGACCGTAAACCCGTCACTGAGCGTGGCGCGCTCGTTGCGCTCGTTGCGGAACGTAATATTGTCATTGAAGTACTCCCAGGTGCCGCTCTAATCTTCTAAGTTTTTGGCCACCATACGGACCAGGAAGATCGCCACGATATTGGCGAGAATGATCGCAATCACCCCGCCAGCGGAGGCAGTGCCTACGTCAAAATCCAGCAACGCACGAATATAAATCAGGTAAGCCAGATTGGTGGTCGCCAAGCCTGGGCCACCGGAGGTGGTAACAAAAATTTCGGCAAAGATGGTCAGCAGGAAGATCATCTCAATCATGATCACCACGCTGATAGCGCGCTTGAGGTGCGGCAGGGTAATAAAGAAGAAAATCGCCACCGGCCCCGCGCCATCCATTCTTGCGGCTTCCACTTGGTCCTCATCCAGCGATTGCATCGCGGTAAGCAAAATCAACAGCGCAAATGGCAGCCACTGCCACGCCACGATGATCACAATCGAGGTCAGCGGCAGCGAGGAGAACCAATCGACAGCGGGCAGTCCGAAGGATTCTGCCAGCCAAGCTAGCACCCCGTTAGAGGGGTGCATCATCATGTTTTTCCACACCAGGGCGCTCACTGTGGGCATCACAAAAAACGGCGATATCGCCAACACCCTAGCAATGCCGCGCCCCGCGAATTCCTGCTGGAAAAGCACCGCCAGCAACGTGCCGCCCACCACGGTAATGGTCAGCACCCATCCCACCAGCATCAGCGTATTGCCCATAGCGGCCCAAAGGGCGGGGTCGGTGAGAAGGTATTCATAGTTTTCCAACCCGGCAAAGCCGGTCATGCCAGGCATTAGCAGGTTGTAATACTGAAAGGAGAACCACAGCGTCATGCCCAGTGGCACAATCATCCAAAGCAATAACAACGTTACGGCAGGCGCTTGAAGCGAAAGCGTCCTTAGCCCGCCGACCGTCCGGCCAGAAGCGCGTGTTTTAGTCATGGAAATACCTGCAGAAACAGTGAGAGGGCAAAGCCTGCCTTATTTAGCAAGGCAGGCTTTGCGGCCATCAGTCTAGGTAGCCAGCCCGCTGCATGGTGCGTTCGGTGGCACGCTGAGCACTGTTTAACGCCTGTTCAACCGTGGAGTCACCGGTTAGCGCTGCGGCAATGGTTTGGCCGACTTGGGTGCCGATCGACTGGAACTCTGGAATACCCACAAACTGCACGCCTACATAAGGGTTAGGCTTCAGCGTAGAGTCGGTGGGGTCGGCGTCTTGAATAGCTTTCAGCACGAAGTCAGCAAAGGGGGCTGCCTCGGTGTACTGCTCATTGGCATAGGTCGACTCACGGGTACCTGGCGGCACGTTGGTCCAACCTTCGGTTTCACCGACTAGCTCAATATATTCCTGAGAAGTCGCCCAGGTAATAAACTCGCGCGCGGCGTCCTGGTTCTCGGAAGAAGCCGGGATAGCTAGCGCCCAGGACCACAACCAGTGCGAGCCTTTCGGCGTTTCTGCCACCGGAGCCGGTGCGAAGCCTAAGCTGTCGGCTACATCGGACTCATCGCTGTCGTAGAGTTTGCCAGCCGCCGAGGTAGCATCGACCCACATCCCGCAATTACCACGTGAGAACAACGCCAGATTTTCGTTAAAGCCGTTGGAGCTTGCCCCGGGCGGGCCATAATCATTGAGCAGGTCAACGTAGAATTGAACGGCGTTCGTCCATTCCTCGGAATTCAGCTCAGGGTTCCAGTCCTCGTCAAACCAGCGCCCGCCAAAGGTGTTTACCAGGGTGGATACAAACGCCATGTTCTCGCCCCAACCGGGCTTACCACGCAAGCAAATGCCCGCCAGATCGTCTTCCATGCCGTGCAGCTCACCGGCCCATTCGCGCACTTCTTCCCAGGTGGGTTGATCGGTCATCTCAATGCCCGCTTTTTCGAACAGGTCCTTGCGGTAGTACATCATTGAGCTTTCGGCATAAAACGGCAGCGCGTGAAGCGTATCGTTATGGCTTAAGCCATCGCGGACCGATGTCAGCAAATCGTCTTCGTTATAATCGTCCGGCAGGTTATCTAGCGGTGACAGCCACCCCCGCTCAGCCCAGATAGGCACTTCATAAGTGCCAATGGTCATCACATCGAACTGGCCACCATTGGTGGCAATATCGGTGGTCATGCGTTGACGTAGCACGTTCTCCTCAAGCACTACCCAATCCAGAGTGATATCTGGGTGTGCCTCTTCAAAAACATCAGAGAGGCTCTGCATGATGACCATATCGTTATTATTAACGGTGGCTACGGTAATTTCGGATTGCGCCTGTGCATGGCCGGACATAGCAATGGCAACCGCTAGCGTGGTGACGGGCAAGTGACGTGCGAGTCGCATAAAGCACTCCTGTGGGCTTGTATTGGCATTGTTGTCGCCTTGATCTTATTGATCACTTAGCGAACAAATGATCGTACGTAAACCTAAAAAAAGCAAAGCCGATTGACTTAGACTTTACGCTAACTTATTACACTTGTTGCATATTGCAGTGCACCCGCCCAGGTTTTAATATCTGAGACAGGCCTTAAAATCCTAGAGTGCTTCCACTATCTGACGTGCGGCCACTTCATCGGTCACCAACCCTTTCAGCCAACCACCCCGCAGCGCGGCGTGAATTGCTGGGGCTTTTTCGCGGCTACCGGCAATGGCTACCATGTGGTGCTTACCAAAGCGCTCCAATGGAAGACTTGTTACTCGGCGGGTAATCGAGCAGTCGATCACCTCACCGTCGCTATTGAGTGGCCAGCCAAGCAGCTCCCCTACTGCTTTCAGTCCTAACAATTCATCCAGTTCACTTTCGCTAATAAAATGGTCTTGAAACAGCGTAGCTTGACGGTCGATGCGCCCAATGCCAATAAAGGCAGCTTCAGACTGCCGTGCTACATCGGCAATCGCCGTAAAGAGACGCTGAGCCAGCATCGCCTCTTTTTCAGCCAGCGATTCTGCCACTACCGGCGCGGGCAGTAAGAAGCGCTCGCCACCGGTTTTATCCGCCATCACCATCACTGCATCGTAGCGGTTGGCCGAGCCATCCCGGGCGACATTGCCCACCAGCGACACAAAGCGATGCTGGGGCCGATCAATACGGCTAAGCGCTTCTACTGCTGCCCGCACCGAGCGCCCGGTACCTAACGAAAGTGTCAACGGTTCGCTGCGCTCGACCAACTGCGCAATACGTTCGGCGGCAGCCACTGCCAAGTAGGAAGCGGCACTATCAGCGGCGTGGTTATCGGCAGGGACCACTTCACAGTAGGTCAAGCCAAAGTGGTCACGCAGCGCACTACCCAGCGCCATACAGTTAGAGATCGGGTGATCAATAGTGACTTTCACCAGCCCTTCCTGGCGGGCCAGCGCCAATAAACGCTGCACGCCGGGCCGCGAAACCCCCAGCTGGCTGGCAATCTCATCCTGGGTCATTCCACCCACGTAGGACATCCAGGCGGCCCTGGCCGCCTGATCCAGCTTTACCTCGAATTTATCCATGGGGGCTCATTTAACAGTCGTGGGTAAACGTCATAAAAGTATCATCATACAAAGCTAGGCCCGCGACCAAAAGTCTCCTATCCGCTAACATAGACAGAGTTACGCGTTTAACAATGGATGGATCACTTGGAGCTACCTATGTATAAGCTCGCCTTTTTTGTTCCGGTTGACAATGTAGAAAGCGTCAAGCAAGCGGTATTTGAGGCTGGTGCCGGCCGTGTTGGCGACTATGAACATGCTTGTTTTCAAACCTGCGGCACGGGGCAGTTTCGGCCTACACAAGGCGCCCACCCCCATATAGGGTCGGTAGGCAACTTGGAAAAGGTCGAGGAGTTCAAAGTTGAGTTGCTGTGCGATGAAGCGCATATTCACGGTGCTATCGCGGCTTTGAAGCTCGCCCATCCCTATGAAGAAGTCGCTTATGATGTCTGGCAGCTGGCCGACCTGTAATAATTTTTATACAGTGGCAGTCAACGCTTACGCGCTGCCAAAATAACGCTCACGGTCCTCAGGCGTTACCATGCTGATGTGTAGCGGAAATTCATTGCTAAGGCGGTCAGCATAAAAGTGGCGCAACGTGCGTTCGATGGTCACGAAGGCAAGCTCATCCCAAGGGATCTCATGCTCTTCAAATAGCGCGACCTCCAGGCTTTCTGGCCCGGCGCTAAAGCCACTGACCAAGTCGGCGCGAAAAATCATATACACCTGATTGATATGAGGTAGGTCAATTAGCGTATACAGGTTAGCAAGTTCGACCTCAGCGCAGGCCTCTTCTTGGGTTTCTCTGGAGGCTGCCTGCTGGGTCGATTCGGCGTTTTCCATATAGCCAGCGGGGAGTGTCCAGTAGCCTTTACGCGGTTCAATAGCGCGTTTACAGAGCAGCACTTGGCTACCTATCACCGGCAATGTACCCGCCACAATACGCGGATTTTGGTAGTGGATCATACCGCAGGCATCGCACAGGTAGCGCGGGCGATCATCGCCTTCGGGGACGGCAAAACGTACTTTATCACCACACTGGCTACAAAAATTCATCGCGTGTTCTCAACGGCTAGTGAATAGAAGTCTCGACGTGTTTGACGTCAATGACCGCTGCTGGGTAAAAGATAACAAGTCATGAGATACCCCATGTTAGAGAAACTGAGTAAACGGCTGCAACAGCTGACTCCTCAACGCTTGGACCACGTGGCAATGCCCGAAGCCGCCGTGCTGCTACCGATTGTTGAACGGCCAGCGCCCACTTTACTATTTACCCGGCGCGCCAGCCACTTGAGCACCCACAGTGGTCAGGTGGCGTTTCCAGGCGGCAAGCGTGAATCCTATGATGCGGATCTATATGCAACCGCGCTGCGTGAAGCAGAAGAAGAGATTGCGCTCGACCCCAACCTAGTAAAGCCCTTGGGGCGGCTATCTGATGTGATTTCGCTACACGGTATTCGTGTTACCCCATGGGTAGGCATTATTCCGCCCGATTTACCGTTGGTGGCTGACCCCGGTGAGCTAGACGCTATTTTTGAAGTTCCGTTAAGCCACTTTCTGGATGACCGCCGTACCCACACTGACGTGATTACCGTCGATGGCGTTGCCCACTATGTGCCTAGCTACCACGTGGACGGCCATGTGATCTGGGGGCTTTCAGCGATGATGCTGGTAGAGCTGTTGGCCGAAGGCTTTGGCATGCCGATTGATGTATATCAACGCCCCGGAGGTCCACTGCGCCACTACCCTGAACGCAAAAGTCGCTTATCGACTACCGCAACCACTTCTTTACGCTCAGCGCCATCGAGGTCCAAAAAATGATGCCTACTGCGAAGCCCTCCCCTGCCTTACAACCCGCTACTCAGGTAGCGCTTATCGATGCGTTAGTTGAGCAGGGCTGGTATGTCGGCCGTGAAGTCATTGACCTTAGTCTGTGCGACGCACTTAATCACGAGCTTCTACAGCGGGCGGCCTGTAACGGCTTGGATGAAGCGGGCATAGGCCGCGGTCAGCAGCATCTTTTACGCAAAGATATTCGAGGCGATGCTATTCATTGGCTTGACCGTGAAAGCACCGCTCAGCGGCAATATTTAGAGGCGATGGGCGAGCTGCAGAAGGCACTCAACCAAACGCTATTTTTAGGTTTATTTGAGTACGAAGCGCACTTTGCCCACTACCCGCCGGGGGCCTTCTACCAGCGCCACCTGGATAGCTTTCGCGGTCGAGCCAACCGCGTGATATCCACTGTCGGCTATTTGACCCCGGATTGGCCCAGCGATGGCGGCGGTGAAATGGTCATTTACCATCCAAACGACCCAAACCAGGAAGTCGCGCGCGTAGCGCCTGAAGCAGGTACCTTCGCCTGCTTTTTATCAGATACCATTCCCCACGAAGTGTTGCCCACCCGTTACCCTCGCACTAGCATCGCGGGCTGGTTTCGGCGCAATGCATCGCTGGGCGGCGTGCTTGATCCAGCGCGATAACCCTCTCAGCTTTAATTAGGTTAACGGTACGATTTGTCCGTTAGCCCGTTCCAGCACTTCACGCACCTGTTCATAATTAGCACTCTGCGCGCTACCGTTTTCGTGCTGTTCAATCAGGCTGATAACGTTTAACAGCGTATCCATTCCATAAGCGTTCTCATCTGTCGCGGTGAACGCTTGAATGTAGCCGCCACCGCGGCCGTCCCAGCCTACTTTGATGGGTGAATCAATAATATTCACCTGGGTGCCCACCGGCACGCGCCAGAAGATAGACTCGATATCGTCGGGGTGCATCCGGATACAGCCTCGGCTAGCGCGCATGCCAATGCCGTCTGGCTGGTTGGTGCCGTGAATCAGATAACCGGGAATATCCAGCAAAATAGCGTATTGGCCCAGAGGATTATCAGCGCCGGGAGGTACTACCGCAGGTGGCGGGTCACCGCGCTCGGCGGCTTCTTGTCGAATCGATTCAGGTGGGTACCAGGCTGGATTTTCAAGCCGCATGGTCGTCTCGGTGATCCCCAACGGCGTGTTATACGCATCACGCCCAATGCCAATGGGGTACGTCTCCACCCGCGGTGCCTCGCCCTCTTCTACCTCCGGGTAGTAGTAAAGGCGTAGCTCGGCCACGTTAATCACAATACCGGTGCGCTCCTCGTCAGGTAGAATGAATTGCCCGGGGATCGTGACCTCCGTTCCCTCGCCAGGGAGCCAGATGCTGACATCGGGGTTGGCCATACGAATTTCCTCATAGCCCACGTTATGTTCCTGAGCTATATCCAGCAGCGTATCTTCTTCGCTTGCCGTCACGGTGTATACCTCGCCCACCATATTGCCCTCTTCGGGCAGAGGAAAATGGCCTTTGGGCAACTCGTCACTGCTGGCCGCGCCAGCCGACGCCATTAGCCATGCCGCCAACGTAAAGCGACCGAAGATCAACTGTTTAAGCCGCTGGAAAGGGTAATATCGAGCACTCGCTGTCATGGAATTTCCTTTTTTTTTCGCATAATGAATATGACCACTGTCGAGGAGTTAGGTCAATTCGACACTCTGTCGCACAACCACAGCACTCGCAGCCCCCCATTCCGCCTCCCTTGCAGGTAGTCGATAGATTCGCGCCACCTCTTAGCCGCTGGATAAACCCCATATAAACGTTTTAGCGGAATAATTGTATTTCTGAAGAGAGTGACTAATCTAATAACGTGCAGAGACGCACAAGGCGGGGTTAATTACCTAGGCGTAATTAACACACTCAGGAGTAATAACACGACGTTGCTCTCAGCTTATTGAAAGTAAAGACGATGTCCTGTTGTTAATTTATTAGGGCCGTTACGCAGAATCGTTAAGCCCCAATAAAAACGCAAGGAGCAAGCAACATGAAAATGATCAAGCCCACTATTTTAGGTGCTCTGTTGGTACCGGCCTTTATGTTTGCCGCAGGCACAGTAAGCGCCCAAGAGACAACCGCCATGGAAGCTAGCTATCTAACCGCCCCCCCCGAAGGAGCTTTCCACTCGGATGCACTGATCGGCAACCAAGTCAAAAGCAATGTGGAAGACGACGAAGATATCGGCACCATTACTGATCTGGTGATCAACGAAGACGGCCAGATTAATGCTGTTGTGGTTGGTGTAGGTGGTTTTCTCGGTGTAGGCGAAAAGAATATCGCTATCGAATGGGACTCTCTTGAAATGACCAAAGACGAAGATGGCGAAGACTATGTCATCAGCGTTAATGCTTCACAAGATGCTCTTGAAAATGCTGAAAATTATAACCGCGACGAAGATGAAGGCGAATAAACCCTAATTAGCGGCATAAAAGCCTTGGCAAATGCCAAGGCTTTTTATTGATTACGTTTTTAAAACTCTAAATTTTAATCTAAAAAATGCCGCCCCATTAGATTGAAATAATGAGGCGGCATCATAAAGCTCGGCTATTAAAAGACAGCTAAAAGGCAGCCTTTTTAGCCTTTTAGTGTTGCCGTCATACTAATATCGGCATTCAGCACTTTAGAGACGGGACAGTTGGCTTTAGCTGTTTCTGCCGCTTCTTGGAAGGCTGCATCGTCGGCGCCACTTATCTCAGCGACAACGTCCAAATGAATGTTGGAAATATCAAACCCGGCATCGCTCTGCGAAAGCGTCACCTTGGCGCTCGTTTCAATGGAATCAGCGGTATACCCTTTATCGCCCAATATCATCGAAAGCGCCATTGAAAAACAGCTGGCGTGTGCCGCGCCAATTAGCTCTTCAGGATTGGTGCCCTTTTCATCCTCAAAGCGCTTGCTGAAGGAGTAATTGGCATCTAGAACGCCGCTTTCGGTTGAAACGGTGCCTTTGCCATCCTTGAGTCCACCTTCCCAACGTGCGCTAGCTTTACGATCCATGAACAACTCCTTGTGCGTAGCTAATGTGCTTAGACATGTAGTCAGACAGGACTTAGCGGCGGTTGCCGCTTCTGCCACTTAACCAGCGTAGCTGATTTTTGGCGCTATGCCGAATCAGCTATCGCGTTGGCTTCCTTCGCTTTGCATTCCACCGTAAGCTAGTTAGCTCTCTAACCGCCTTACTTAACGCAAATTAAGGACACACCATGTCGTCGGCTGATGCGCTGCGTCTGAGTCTGCTTTCCACACTGTGGGGCCTGTCATTTATCTTTATGCGCGTTGCCGTCCCTGAATTTGGCGCGGTGCCGTTGGTACTGGTACGCATGGGGCTTGGCGCACTGCTGCTCATGCCGTTACTTATTAGCCTGCGCTACCTGCGTCTCATCTGGGACCATAAAGGCCCCTTATTACTGCTCGGGTTAGTCAATCACGTACTGCCGTTTTCGCTATTGGCGCTGGCTACCACACGCCTGGAAGCTGGGTTTACCTCATTGATTAACGCGACCACGCCAATTTTCACCGCCTTGCTGGGCGCGCTTTTTTTCGCCACGGCGGTACAACGCCAGCAGTATGTTGGCTTAGCTCTGGCGCTTTTGGGGGTCTATGTGCTTTCTGCGGATCGGCTCGATTTTGCCCTGGGCGGCGACGGCTGGTTCATTCTGGCCGCCCTAGGAGCGACGTTCTGCTATGGCATTGCGAGCAACTACTCCAAGACGCGCCTCGGCCACTTGCCCACCCGTGTGTTGGCAGCGGGCAGTAGCGCTATGTCTGCGTTAGTGCTGCTAATTCCCGGTATTTTACTATGGCCAAGCGATCCTATCAGCCCGCTGGCCTGGGGAAACGCGATGGCACTGGCGGCACTCAGCACGACGCTGGCCTTCCTGCTCTACTTTGGCTTACTTGCCAGCGCGGGTGCCACGGCTACCTCAACGGTTACTTTTTTGGTGCCGGTGAGCGCGTTGATATGGGGCTATCTGTTGCTTGGCGAGACGCTCAATCTACAGATTATCGCCGGTATGGTGATTACGCTAATCGGTACCGCTATCGCCACCAAGCTACTGCGCATTAGGCGTCGCAGAGCGATGCCGCCAGTGTATCCCCCACACGAATAACGCTGCCTGAGCCTTCAAGCAGGGTAGCGTTTTGGCCAAAGTGTGCGCCTTTGAGACTGGGTTGCGTATTGAGTTCAATCAGGGTTTTTAGCGGTTCCGCAGGATCAGGCATTGCCGCTGTTTGCTGGTCAATGGTGATAATTTTACAGCGCTTGCAGGGCTTGCGAAGTGCTAACTGAAAGGCGCCGCTTTGCTCTGTCAGCGTTGCCCAATGGTCTTCCGCCCAGGCGTCATCAGTGTTAATCACGATATTGGGGCGAAAGCGATTCATGGGCACAGGTGTCTGTCCCTTGGCTACCAAGGCCTTATTCAAAGCATCTAATGAACCGGTGGTGGTCATCAAAAAAGGGTAACCATCGGAGAAATACGTGTGCGCCGCCCCGCCGTCGAGAAAATCTTCTTCAACCGCTCGGGTAAAGTCAGTCGCGAAGCGCACCAAGCTCAACCCCTGGGCCTGTTCGCCCAAGGCGGCTTCTAGCCAACGCGAGACTTCCTCGCTTTCAGGGAGTGCTTTGCAGTGGTCATTCCATACCTTGACCAAGCGCAGATTCCCCTCAGGCTCGGCCAAAGGCACGTTCAGTGACGCCACATCAGGGTGCGAAAGCACAAGGTGTTCGTCGGTCAGCGCCACCTCAATAGTCGCCAGCATCGGCAATTGCCGCTGGGTCACAAAGCGTTGATGGGCGTCCACCAGCATCCAGCGACGATCCCAAGCTAACCCGTGCGCCTCCAGCACGCTTTGATCAACGCTGATGCCTTTTAACGATTTAACGGGGTAAATGTTGAGTTGGGTGATCTGCACGGCAGCCTCGCGACGGATTAAAATGCTACTTTAGCCATTCTCACCGCTAGCCGCTACTCTGATTCGTCACGTGACAGCGTCATCCCAGCTTCGATGCGATAGCCTAAATCGACCACTTTCTGAGTCAGCGGTTCTCCGCGCAGTCGCGCTAATAACTCCCTTGCCGCCGCTTCACCGATAGCCTGGCGCGGCGTCACCACGCTGGCCAACCTAGGGTTCATTACCTGCCCCACATCGTGGCCATGAAAGCCTGCCAGCGCCATGCGTTCCGGCACATCTACCCCGCGGCGCTGGCACTCGAAGTACGCCCCCACCGCGACGTCATCATTGGTACAAAACACCCCATCGGCTTCTGGGTAATCGGTGAGTACCTGTTGTAACAGCGCGGCACCCACGCTGTAGGAGGAACGCCGAGTACTTTGCAGGGTGACGGGGCTTAACCCATGCTCCTCCATCGCCTGACGATACCCCTGCTCACGCTGGCGAGTACGCTCATCCAGGCGCACCGCTAGGTAAATCACTTGGCGTCGCCCACGTCTGATCATCTCGTTGACCATGTCGTAGGCGGCCTGCACGTTGTCGTATCCCACCGCCTGCTGTAGCGGAGGGCGGTGGGTATCCATGACTTCAACAATCGGGATGCCGGCGGTCTCCAGCATGCGCAGGCTGCGTGACGTATGGTCACGATCAGACAAAATCACCCCATCAACGTTATAGGACAATAAGGATGCCAGGCTGCGCTCTTCAAGCTCGGGGCTGTAGCCATAGTGCGACAGCATCAGGTGATAGCCTGCCGGTTCCGTCAGCGACTCAATGCCAACGATCACATCGGCAAATACTTGGTTCGTTAGTGACGGTACTAGCACCCCAATCGAGTGACTGGTGGCGCGGGAGAGCAAATCGGGAGCCCGGTTGGGAATATAGCCAAGCTGTTCGGCAATCGAGAAGATGCGCTCACGCAGGCCTTCTGAGACCGTTTCCGGGTCACGCAAGCAGCGGCTAACGGTCATCTTGGTAGCCCCTACGTGGTCGGCAATATCCTGCAAGGTGGGGCGTTTTTTCTTCAATGGGGTGACTGCCTTTTGCAACGAGGGAGCATTGAGGCCCAGCCTAACCAGCAACAGGCCTCAGTGCCTATCCTCCCTTTAGCTTATGAGCGGCTGGGTACCGGCAACGTGGCAGTAAATTGACGGACGATTTCCTCAGGCGATAAAGCAATCGACGCAGTGAAGGCCTCATCTTCATTGGGCGGTTCCAAGTCAGCCAGCTGACTGGCCAACATGGTGTCGCCTTTAAAGAAGTGGCCCGCGCGGGTTTCGAGGCGTTCTAGCAATAGCCCCCGACTGCCCGCCAAATAGAGAATCTGCAGCGCCGAGTCGCCTTCACGCAACCGCTCGCGGTAGCGTTTTTTCAACCCGGAACAAGCAATGACTAACGAAGCGTCTCGCGCTTGATACTCGGCGAACAGCGCCGCCAACGTATCCAGCCATTCGCTGCGGTCATCGTCATTGAGCGGCGTGCCGCTGGCCATTTTGGCAACGTTGGCGGGCGAATGATGGTCGTCACCATCGATAAAGGTCGCGCCTATTTCAGCCGCCACTTGACGGCCAATATGCGATTTACCAGAGCCGGACACGCCCATTACCAATATACGCTGCGAGAGTATCTTCACCGAGGCTCTCCTCTTAATTGCCGCGTACGGCGGTTAGGTCAGGCAGCCACGTCACGATTCCCGGGAAAGCGACCAGTAACACTAGTACCACTAACAGCGCTGCGTAGTAAGGGAGCATGGCTTTGACCAGGGATTCCATGGAGACCTTACCCACGCCGCAGCCAACATAAAGGCAGGTGCCTACCGGCGGGGTTAATAGCCCAATGCCCAATACAAATGCCATCAGCACGCCGAAGTAAGCGGCATCAACGCCCACTGAGGTCACAATGGGCGCCAACATCGGGGCCATGATGACCATCGCCGGGGTTAAGTCCATCACAAACCCCACCAGCAGCAGCAAAAAGGCCACAATCAATAACAGCAGGAAAGGATCCTGGGTGATCGCCTGTACTTGGCTGACCAGGGTTTGCGGTACCATATTGATAGTTAAAAACCAGGCAATAACGGTCGCAAACGCCAGCAGCATCATCACCATACCGGTTAACCGTGCAGTACGAATCAGCATTCCGCCCAACGCTTTCAGCTTGAATTCACGGTAGACCACCAGCGAAATAGCTAATGAATAGAGCAGTGCCGCCACGGCCGCTTCGGTAGCGGTGAACACGCCGCCAATAATGCCGCCAATCACAATCACCGGCAGTACTAGCGCAAGCCAAGCCGCTTTAAACGCTTTCCAGAGACGATCCCAGCGGAACTGCTGCACGCCGCCGCCATCTTTTTTGGCAAGGATATAAGTGGTCACCATCAGCGCAAAGCCAATCAGTAGGCCTGGAATAATACCAGCGATAAACAGGCGGCTAATGGAAGTTTCGGTGACGATACCGTATAGAATTAGCGGAATCGACGGCGGAATAATGATCCCAATCACCGACGAGACGGTGTTAATCGCGGTGGCATTGGCAGCGCTGTAACCCTGCTCTTTCATCGATGGGATCATCATCGCACCGGTCGCCGCCGTATCGGCCACCGCTGAACCACTAATACCGCCAAAAAACATTGAGCCGGTGATCGCGACTTGCCCTAAGCCGCCGCGCATAAAGCCAACCAGCGCACCGGCCAGCTCCATCAAGCGCCTCGCAATGCCGCCGTTGCTCATCACCTCGCCAACTAAAATAAAGAACGGGATCGCCAGTAGCGGAAAGCTGTTCACCCCGCGGATAGACTGCTCAATCATAATCGACAGCGGAATATCAGAGAGTACCGCCATCACCAGCGCCGCCACGCCTAAACCAAAAGCGATGGGAAGCCCAATCACAATGGAGGCCAACAAAATAGCTAAAAAAATCCACAGCATGTTTAGCGCTCCCGCTCAGGGTGACAAATGACGGTGACGCTTACCCACATCCGCCAAACCGCTACCGTCGCAATAAAGATGACACACAGCACCAGCGATAGGCTGATAAAACTCAGCGGCACATTCATAATCGCCGAACGTCCACTTGAACGCTCCAGTACTTGATAGCCGCCCCAGATCATGACCCCCATCAGGCCAGTGATGATCAGGTGCTGCAAGAGATAAAGTATATGCGCCAAGCGCAGCGGCAAGCGACGCACCAGGGCGTCGACGGCAATGTGCTCGTAGCGCGAAAACGCCGCGGCGGCGCCGATAAACACTAACCATACAAACAGCATACGCGCCAACTCATCCGCCCATGGCAGCGAGTGGTTGAACAACGCCCGCCCCACCACGTTGCAAGAAACAGAGGCAATTAGCGCGACTAAAATAGCCCCGATCAGATACTCCATGCCCAAGGTCAGCCAGCGAAACAGCGCCGGACCTTGGCGCTTATCGGTATCGATTTCCAATAATTTGCGATTGGGGTCGTCCAGATATACCGACGGATCTTCAATCGGCGTCGGGGTATGCGCGGACGTAGAAGAGAGAGGCATAGAAAACTCCAGGGCACTGACACAACGGGCAGGCACAAAGGCCTGCCCGTTGGCGCGCTAAACGGATAGCTTAGTTGCTGCTATCTTCAACAATTTGTTGGATATCGGCGATCAAATCTTCGCCAATACGCGGCGCCCACTCTTCATAAACCGGTTGAACGGCCTCTTGGAAAGCGGCTAGCTGTTCGTCATCAAGACGGGTAATTTGCATACCGCGTTCTGCTAACTGATCCCGTGACCAATCGTCGTATTCAGCCGAGAGCTGGATTTCATACTCTGCTGATTGACGCGCTGCTTCCTGCACCAGCTCTTGATACTCGGGCGCCATGCGGTCCCAGGTACGCTCAGAAAGCATCATAATAAACGGAGTGTAGACGTGGCGGGTTTCGGTGCCGTAATCCTGCACTTCGTGGAAGTTAGAGGTCAGGATGGTGCTCCAAGGGTTTTCCTGACCATCGACAACGCCTTGCTCCAGCGCAGAGAACAGCTCGCCAAAGGCCATCGGCGTGGGGTTGGCGCCCAGGGCTTCCCAAATTGCCAGGTGTACCGGGTTTTCCATGGTACGCACGCTTAAACCGCGTACATCCAGACCCGCCACATCTTCAGGGCTTGCTATCGGGCGAGCGCTGTTAGAAAGCTGACGATAACCATTTTCAGAGAAGGCCAAGGCTTTCAGCCCAGTACCGTCAAACGCATCGAGCATGCCTTGGGCAACATCGCTCTGCATAACAGCCACAGCGGCTTCACGGCTAGGCAGTAGGAACGGGAGATCAAAGGCTGCAAGCTCCTCTACATATCCCGTAGCCGCTGAGCTGGAGGGGTAGGTCATATCCAGCGTGCCGGTTTGCAGCATTTCCAGCATTTGCACGTCGTCGCCTAACTGGCTGTTAGGGAAAACGTTAACACTGATACGACCGTCGGTACGCTGCTCAAGGATCTCACCAAAGTATTGGCTGGATAGATATTGCGGCGAGCTTTCCGCCAGGCCGATGCCCATGCGTAGCGTATGCGAGCCGTGATCCCCCACTACCTCGCCATCAATTTCCGGCGGATCAGAGAGCTCTGGGCTCTGAGCATGAGCCATGCCGAAGGTCAGGGTAGTCGCGCCGACCAGGGTAAGTGTGCTGCGCCAAATCGCTGTCATGACGTTATCTCCAAATACTCGTTGTTGTTAAGGATGGTGCGTTGAAAAGTGGTCGCAATCGAAACCGCCGATAAACGCCACGCTGTCGCGTGCGGCTTACCGTCAGCGCCAGATTGTTACCGGTAACATCTTATAAGCGCAGGCTAGCTAGCTACGCTTTAGGTGTCAAAACAAAACTGTCAATTTACGACCATCGTCTAGGCCTAGTCACTGGCGCATCATCACGCTACATTAGCCTGCCTATTTTGTTTTGGAGCCGCTATGTCTGAGCAACCTTCTTGCAGTGAATTAGAGCTCGATAATCAGCTTTGCTTTGCGCTCTATTCAACGTCGTTGATGATGACAAAAGTTTATAAGCCACTGCTCAAAGAGCTTGGGCTTACTTACCCGCAATACCTTGCCATGCTGGTATTGTGGCAAGAAGATGGCATAACGGTAGGCACTATGAGTAAGCGTTTACTAACCGACCCGGGGTCACTGACGCCGCTGCTTAAACGCCTTGAAGCCGATCAACTGTTGAACCGAAAGCGCAGTTATCAAGACGAACGCGTCGTTGAGCTTTACCTAACTGAAAAGGGTCGAAACCTACGCGAACACGCTCACAACATTCCTAGCTGCGTGGTCAATGCAAGCGAGCAGTCTGTCGAGGCGCTCACAACGCTTAAAGAAGATTTGGTGCGTCTACGCGATAACTTACAAAAAAATCAGTAGTGCCTCGGATAATCACACAGGTAACAGGTTTCAACGCTATTTAGCTTGCGCACAAAATAAAGCTGCGCTAGGTTAATGGAGGTTTAGAATGCGTTGCAGGACGAGTAAAGCGTTAAACACGCCAATCAAACTACCTGCATATTCAATAAAGCTGACAGGAGATAGTGTATGTCTACATCGATCGAAAACGTTGTATACCGCGCACATGCGACCGCTACCGGTGGCCGTGAAGGTCAAGCCAAGTCATCCGACGGCGCGCTGGATGTTAAGCTCAGCACGCCTAAAGAGCTAGGCGGCGCAGGGGGTGATGGCACCAATCCTGAACAACTCTTTGCCGCTGGCTACTCAGCCTGCTTCCTAGGCGCATTAAAGCACGTGGCCAGTCAGGAAAAAGTCAAACTGCCCGAAGATACGCAAATCAATGGCCACGTAGGTATTGGCGCTATCCCAACCGGCTTTGGTATCGAAGTCGAGCTTAAAATTAGCCTACCGGGTATCGACAAAGACATCGCCCAGCAGTTGGTCGACAAAGCCCACGTTGTCTGCCCCTATTCAAACGCTACCCGCGGCAATATCGACGTCACACTGACGCTGGTTTAATTAGTTAATGCCCAAGCCACTGCTTTCTGCGCATGTAAAGCGGTGGTGTCATAAAGGGATACCGGCGTATCGCGCTGGCTCACCAGCATGGCGATTTCCGTACAACCTAGAATCACCGCCTGGGCGCCTTGGGCATAGAGTGAATCGATGATGGCCAAAAAGCGCTGCCGTGATTCATCGTCAATGCGGCCTTGGCAGAGCTCATCAAAAATCACCCGATGGATCGTATCGCGCTTAGGCTGATCGGGCACCACGACCTCAATACCGAAGTGCTTTTCTAAGCGGCCTATATAAAAGTCTTGTTCCATGGTAAAGCGCGTACCCAATAGGCCGACACGCCTAATGCCGTCGACGGTGAGCTGTTCAGCGGTGGCGTCGGCAATATGCAGCAGCGGTATAGTTATCGCCTGTTCAATAGCGGGCGCTACCTTGTGCATGGTGTTGGTGGCAATTAGCAGGCAGTCGGCGCCCGCGCGTTCAACGCGTTGGGAAGCATGGGCTAGCAGTTCGCCAGCGGCATCCCAATCGCCCTGTTGCTGCAACGCTTCGATTTCGGCAAAGTCGACGCTAACCATCACAATCTTAGCCGAATGGAAGCCACCCAGCGCCGCTTTGACGCCCTCGTTCAGGGCTCGGTAGTAGCCTTGGGTCGACTCCCAGCTCATACCGCCTAGCACGCCAATAACACGCATCCGCCACCTCTTTGGGAAAATGAGCTACTTTATTATCAGGCTAATCGCCAGCCATCCTGAGTAGCTGCGTTACCATCGATAAACTATTTATAGCGAGGAAACGAATGAGCGACAATACCTATACTCCACCCCGCGTTTGGAAATGGGAAACTGGCAATGGCGGTCAATTCGCCAATATCAATCGGCCAATTGCAGGCCCTACCCATGACCAGGCACTGCCGGTAGGCAAACATCCACTCCAGCTCTACTCCCTTGCCACCCCCAACGGCGTCAAAGTCACCGTGATGCTCGAAGAGCTGCTGGAACAAGGCATCGCAGGCGCCGAGTATGATGCCCACCTGATTCAAATTGGCGAAGGTGACCAGTTCAGCAGCGGCTTTGTGGAGGTGAATCCCAACTCCAAAATACCTGCGCTAATGGATCACTCGACCAATCCACCCCAGCGGGTGTTTGAGTCCGGCGCTATTCTGCTTTACCTGGCTGAAAAATTTAACGCCTTCTTGCCCACCGACCCAGCGACACGCACCGAATGCCTGTCCTGGCTATTCTGGCAAATGGGCAGTGCACCGATGCTGGGCGGCGGCTTTGGTCACTTTTATGCCTATGCACCGGAGAAGTATCAGTATCCGATCGACCGCTACACCATGGAAGTAAAGCGCCAGCTTGATGTGCTTGACCGACACTTGGCCGAAAACCGCTTTATGGCAGGCGATGAGTACACCATTGCCGATATGGCGATTCACCCTTGGTATGGCGCGCTGGTAAAAAATCGCGTCTACGAAGCGGCTGAATTCTTGGAAGCCCACACCTACAAGAACGTTATACGATGGACGGAAGAGATTGATGAGCGCCCCGCCGTTAAACGCGGTCGCATGGTCAACCGCACCTGGGGCGAGCCCCACGAGCAGTTGCATGAACGCCACGACGCCAGCGACTTTGAGCTTCGCACCCAAGACAAGCAATAACGACGCCTTCGCATTCGCTTGAGCGTTACCCCAAGCGGCCCATCACGGGCCGTTTTGCGTCATGCCGGGTATAAGCTTAGTCGTATGAAGAGGGACATAATGATTGACCCTAAATATAGTCAGCTGCTGTTTACCTTCTTAATGGCGCTGTTCATGTCAGGCGTTATGTCGCTGGTGATTACGCTTTACAATATTGGCCTTGTTGACGACATCATGACGATATGGCTGAAAGCCTGGCTGTTTGCTTTTATTGTCGCCTTTCCGGTGATCAATCTAGTGTTACCCATTGTCCGCAGGCTCGTCGCCCTGCTGGTGAAACGGCCACCCCAACGAGACGAACACTGAGTCATGTCAACGAAAAAGGGGCGTCATTCGACGCCCCTTTTGGCTTCTTTCAAGCCTCAATCACATACCTTGTGCACGCTTAGAACTGATAGCGCACGTTGGCCGTCACGTTGCGGCGCTCGCCGTAGCCACAGTCGCCGCCTTCGTAACGACACCAGGAGATGAACTCTTCATCGGTCAGGTTCTTGGCGTCCAGGCTGATATCCCACTGCCCCACGGTGTAGCCGATCATGGCGTCAAACAGCGTCTCAGACGGCACGACCGGTGAGCCACCGGAACCCACGTTGTCGCCGATGTAGCGCACACCGGCACCCAACCGCCAGTGGTTACCCATGTACAGCTTGTTCCACCACGACGCCTGCTTTTCAGCAACGAAGGGTAGCCGCTCTCCCGAATTGTCGTTGTCGGCGTTCATATGGGTGTAACCCAGCTGGGTTTCAAAGTCCTGCCAGCGCTTGTTGATCTGCAGCTCCCAGCCGTCGATCACCGCGCCGGTTTGCTCAACGCCCCCCGGCGTAGCCCCATCGCTGACCCGGTTTTCCTGGGTAATATCAAAATACGCAGCGCTAATCGCCAGCGACTTATCCGGTGACAGGTACTTGATCCCCGCTTCTTCCTGCTCGCCTCGCGTGGGCTCAAGCGCACTGGGGTTTGCCGTGCCGTCGGTGCCCAGGTTCATGGTGAAGGCTTCGGAATAGCTGACGTAGGGGGACAGGCCATTATCAAAGCGGTACATCAGCCCCAGGCGTCCCGTCGTCGCTTCCTGATCGCTGACCGAATCAGATCCAGACACCGCCAGCTCGCGGTTTTCCGCCCAGTCGTGGCGTAACCCGGCCGATACCACCACCGGGCCGACTTCGATATGATCCGCCAGGTAGATTCCTACCTGCTCGATTTCATTATCGGGCCGGTCTGAAGGATTCAGTGCATCTAGTTGAAGATTGCCGTATTCAGGGTTGTAAACATCTATGGTGCCGCCCTCTCCATACCCGTAATAGTAATTATCCTGCTCCCAGCGAGCATCCTGGCGGTCGATACCGGCAATCATATGATGCTGAGTATTACCCAATGCGAAATTGCCTTCCAGACGCGCATCCACGTTGAGTATTTGCGTCTCAGCATCGACGGTATAAATGGTCCGCGGCACTTCTCCATCAGCATTCGGGACACTTGAGATAGTCACCCAGTGCTCACGAGTTTCAGCGCTGGAGTCGGTATAGCGTGCCGTGGCGGAAAACGCCCAGTCGTGGTTCAACTGGTGATCGAAAAACAGCGTGGCCTCGGTTTTTTCGCGGTCATAGCGGTCCCAGCCCGGTTCACCGACAAACCGCTCCGAGCCGATAAAGCCCTGGGAACCCGGCGCCAGCGTGCCCGCCTGGGGCAGGAACTGCGCCGACACCTGGCCTTTATTCTCCTGACGATTGACCAGCAGGGTAATTTCAGTGTCGTCGCTGGGTCGCCAGGTCAGAGAAGGCGCCACCACATAGCCGTCATCCTCGACGTGATCCACCTGGGTATCGCTGTCGCGCTGCAGGGCCACCAGGCGATAGAGAAGCGTGCCGTCCTCGTTCGCCGCGCCGGTGACATCCACGGCCAGCTGCTTGCGGTTATGCGAGCCGTACTGCGCCCAGACCTCGCCGCTGCGCTCTTCCTCGGGGAGCTTGGACACCCCGTTGATAATGCCGCCCAGGTCGGCCTGGCCGTAGAGCATCGACGACGGACCTTTCAGCACTTCCAGGCTCTCCAGCGCATAGGGGTTGGTACGCACTGAATTGTAGGAACCGTAAAGCTGGCGTAGACCGTCCAGGTAGCGACCGGCTTCAATACCGCGCACCGAGGCCCCATCAATGCGCGTGTCAAAACCGTAGTTACCGGCGTAGACGCCAGGCGTGTAGCGAAGTGCGTCTTGAATCGTCTTACTGCCGGTATCCTGCATGAACTGCTCATCCACCACCGACATGGAGAACGGCTGCTCGTTTAACGGTACGTCCAGTTTGCCCACGCTGGGTTGTTTTTCCGCTTCGATATAGCCCATGGCATCCACCGCGGTACCTATGACCTGCATGGACTCCAGCTCGACGTCACTGGCGGGTTCGGCTTGCTGAGCAGCGACAAGCGTCGGCGTAATAAGAGACGCAAGCGCCACCGCACTGGATAGCTTGCGCACATGAAAGGCAGAATTTTGCATGTTAAGTTGATCCTGGAGCTAATATTAATAACAATGATAGTGATTTTTATTTGCGGATCAATATAAAGACTTGAAGATCGCCTGTAAAGCACTTGGCTGGACGCAAGAGGCGTAAAAGGAAAGCGCCGACAAGCGCGTACGCCCTGCCGGCCATAAGGGATTAACGAGGCAAAGTAATACCGTGAGAGTTATTCAACCCGCGAGTTATTCAGCGCGTAATTCCATACCCGGTAGAAGTAGAAAATATAACCTAGCCCGAAGGTAACTAGCGATATCAGCATCCACAGAATGATATGGCCGACATTGCTGAATAGATTGATATCGCAAACCATTTTTCGCTCGACGCCAGCCGCATCCACGACAGAGGTACGATTAATTACAAACCGCGAAAATGAATAGGGGAAGAAAAAGAGCGCTATCCCAAAGGTAATAATGCTCAGTATCACCCAAACAATCAGATGGCCAATAATATCGAAAATGGAAAGATCAGCTTTGATATTCACGTTGCATCCTTAAAATTAACAGTCGCGAAGAATACCACTGCTAGGCGAAAACGTGAATGGTTAAATTAATATAACTTAGGAATATAGCCAGTGACGTTAATGGAGCCCACGAACGTCCTCTAAACTCGAATGGCGACTCTGAGCCTGCCGCTTAACAACACTCAACGAACCATCGGTTTCTAACACCACCGCCTCTACCGCAGTCACGTCACTAAGCCCACTGCTGCGAATGGCCGAAAGAACTTCGTCTTGAGTAACGCGTGCTTGGCGCAGAGACGTTAACAAGAATTCCCCCTGATAGAGCAGCATCAAAGGCTCGCCAGTGACTAACCGGCGCACCCAACGAAATCGCACGCTCGTCCAGGTAATCACGAATTGAAGCGAAATCAGTAACGCTAACGCGACCGCCCCATCCAACAAAGCGACGTCTTTAGATAACAGTACGGTGGCCAGCGTAGAACCAAGCGCTACCGTTACGATTAAGTCGAAAGCATTCATTTTCGAAAGCGTACGATTGCCTGACAGGCGCAAAAAGAAAACGAGAGTGGCGTAGGCCAGTAGCCCCACAATTACAATACGTAATAAGCTGTCCCAGCTATTGAAAAAAACCAGTTCCATCGCCCTTTCTCCTAGCTCCCGAGCGGAATGTGAACATCAAACACCTCTATGTAGGCTAGCAGCCCTGCGTCTCTTGTATACACTAGGAAGATGCTGAGGGCTGGCTCGCCCACCACTGGGCGTAGGAACTATTGTCGGGCGCCAGGCCCCCTTCATCGGGAGCATTATCGTCCCACCATACCGGCCCGCGCTCGCCCAGCGCTTCTTTGGCGACCTGGACCGCGTCACGCGCCTCGCGCAGCGCGTCTGCGTCGTCTTGCTGTTGCGCCGTTCGCACCGCACGGCGTGCTTTCATCAGCGCCTTGATGTGGGTGCGTTTTTCGTCTTCGCTCAAGCGTGGATCGGTACAGCGCCATAAGCGATTTTTGGCCACAAAATAGCGACCATCAGGTGTCCGGGGATATGCTTTCCTGGCCATTAACGGCCTCCTCGGCCATCAGTTGCTTAGTCTCGGCAACAGCCTAGCGCGTTTTGCCATCAAAAACGTTTCGACAGCGTCAACGCACCAAATTTATCCTGCTCTTCCTGGCCATCGAATTCCCGCGAACGCTGCACTACGGCGTAGGTAACCTGCCAATCTTCCCAGGCCAACGCCAGCCCTGCTGAAACATCCCCCACCCACTCTTTACGCTCAACCGAGTGGCTATTTCTGAACGTATTACCGTCAAGCGTCAGGTTCTGGGCCATATAGTAGCCATCTACGCTGGCAAACAGGTACCACTGCCAGCCATCGTTTCCAGTCATATGGTAGCGGCTGCCCGGGCTGGGTGTCAGCGTAGGAATGCCGGGCGCTTCATCGCCCCAGCGCACGCTATACCCAGCGCTTGCGTAGGTATAGAGGTTACCCAAAGCGGCGCCGACGCTAGGGCCATGAGCAAACTGCTTGCCGAGCAACGCGGCGCTATTCCACCACTGGCGCCGCATAGCGACATTGACAATGGCTTCATCACCAAGCTGATTTTCCCACCCATTGGGACGATCACTTTCGGTCACCCGATGCACTTCCCGCTGAATACTGTCAGCAAGCGAAGACGGGCCTACCAAGCCAATATCCAGGTGCAGGTCGGTGGCCTGTCGCCAACTACCCCTCGGCACATCTTCGTAAAGCGAAAGCCCTCCGTAAACGAGCCCTGCGTAAGGGCGATCATCTTCAACCAAGCTACGCTGCTCAATATTATTCGGCGTATAGATCTGGTGTACCAGCCGGAAAGCGGCCATATCGGCGCTGCCGATAATACTATCGGGCAAGGCAGTGGCTAAGCGCTGTGTCCAGCTTTCAGCATTGGGTTCAAACGCCCAATTAAGTTCAAAACCGCTGGTATAATGGCCATCGTCACTACTGGCCATGCCATCATTGGTGTGTTGAACCGCCAGTACGTTATTGTCTGCTTGCACCATTGCGGGTAATAAACCAATAACGGCCACAAGTGGGAGCAGTGGCCACCGCGCAGGGGAGTAGCTGGTCATTACTCATTCCTTGAGTTGAGGGAGATAGAAGCGAGTCATTGAACATCGATTAACAACAAACATTGTTGATTGTATGTAATTATGCAAAAAGATAGCAAGCATATTTTTTTAGCTATCACGAGAAGATTAGGCCGCCCCTTACTACCCTCAAAAATGGTGGAATAAACAAAACTGCGAACGTTTAGCGGTCGCGTAATAGCCACTGCGGGGTGATTTCATGCTGGCCGTTTTCATCGGTGATAAACAGCGACCCTTCGCTGATCATCACCGCCCAGTTAATCGCCCGCGGCAGGTCTTTAGCAATAGTCGCCAGGGCTTCTTGTGGCAGACTCGCTACGTGCACATTTTTCAACGAAGCGACATTGGGCAGCACTTTGCTCTCCCAAAGATCCACCCGACCGTAGGCAAGCAGCGATACGCGCTCAGCCCGCCGTGAACACCAAGTAATCCGCTCGGCATCTGGTAAACCCACTTCGATCCAGTGCAGTAGGCGCCCGTCTAAGCTTTTCTCCCATAGCGCCGGTTCGTCTACATCGGAAAGCCCACGTCCGAAGGCAAGCGTCTCGCTGTACCACAACACATAAGCGAGCAAGCGCGCAGTCATGCGCTCTTCGGTCTCTGACGGATGGCGAGCCACGGTAAATCGCAGCGTTTCATACACCCCGCGATCTAGATCGGTCAGATTGATATCAACTTTGTAGGGCGTTGCACTAAGAGCCATGGAAGTGTCCAAACGAAAATTTGCGTCAGTGTACCCGATGCAGGGTGTCTTTGGGTGAGTTGCCAGGCAGGTTAAGCAGAATGAGATCTACTGATATAGTCAACCACTCTTAGCGTGCCGCCTGAGCCAGCGTATTACCGCCTAATCCCATTAATACGCCACCACCAATGCGCTGAATGAGCTGGGAGGAGCCATGGGATTTTTGTAACCACCCACGCAACGGGCTGGCCAACAGCACCACCACGACATCCGCAGATGAGAATAGCGCATTAGTGGCGATACCTAGCCAGAACAGTTGCCACGCTAGCGGCATAGCGCTCTCGGGTTGCACAAATTGAGGTAGAAACGCGACAAAGAAAAGCGCGGTTTTAGGGTTAAGTACCTCCACCAAAAAACTGTCACGCAGCACGCGTTTAGTAGTAGCCAGTGGAACGTCATCACCGTTGGCTCGGATACCCTGCTGCCATAGCCGCAGCCCCATCCAAAGCAAGTAAAGCCCACCGATGATTTTCATGGCGATATAGGCAGGCGGAATCGCTGCAAACAGCAGCGCCAGGCCCAGCGCGGCGGCAATAACATGAACGTAGCAGCCCATGTGCACACCCATGACCGCTAGCCATCCTGCTCGTCGTCCACGACCCAGGGTTTGCGCTGCGGTATACAGCATTGCAGGCCCAGGGAGATAGGCAAAACCCAGCGCGGCGAGGATAAACGCGGCCCATTGCATCGTGGCAACTCCGAAGAGATTAGTAGTGAGCCTGAGAATAAAACGGGGGTGACGCAAGCGCCACCCCCTCAATAAGTAAAGCTGGAGTGAATAAAACGGTTATCAATAAAAATCTAGAAATTAGCTTTACGCTTCTCGACAAACGCTGACATGCCTTCTTTCTGCTCGTCACCGGCAAAGCAGAGAGCGAATAGGCTGGTTTCCAACGCTAGGGCGCTGTCCAGGTCTTGATCCATCCCATCATGAACCGCCTGCTTAGCGTTGCGCACTGACTGTGGGCCGTTGCCTTTGAGCTGCTTGGCGAGCTCTTCGACGTAGTTTTCGAGTTCAGCCTGTGGCATTACCCGGTTCACCAAGCCGATGCGTAGCGCCTCCTGGGCGTCAATTTTTCGCCCGGTGGTGACCAAATCAATCGCCATCGCAGGGCCAACGCGGCGCGGCAAGCGTTGGGTGCCACCAAAGCCAGGGATCACGCCCAACTGTACTTCCGGTTGGCCAAACACTGCATTGTCGCTGGCTACCGCCCAGTCGCAGGCCAGTGCCAGTTCGCAGCCGCCGCCAAGGCAAAACCCGTTCACCATCGCGACCACCGGCACGGGTAACGTCTCTAGGCGTTTAATGGTACGCAGCGCCTGGCTGGCAAAAGCCCGTGCTTCTTCGGGTGTTTTATCACGCATTTCGGCAATATCCGCCCCGGCCACGAAGGACTTCTCGCCCGCGCCGGTAATCAGCACGGCGCGTAGATTGGGGTGTTTTTCAAGCGCGACTAAGTGCGCTTCCAGCGCGTTCAAGACTTCGCTGTTGAGGGCATTCAGCGCTTTAGGACGGTTAATAGTCAATCGGACCATCCCTTCATTATCAACCTTCTCGATCACTGCTTCGCTCATGGCGGGCTCCTTATTTGATTTGTTATTGAACATTAAAGTGAACACCGCTCAACCCTAGCGAACGCTTGGTTGAGTGGCAATCACTTCTTTATGCGACGTTCATTTATTTATAAAAATAAAACCCGCGGCCGCTTTTACGGCCAATGTATCCCGCTGCAACCATGCGCCTGAGCAGTGGGCAAGGGCGGTATTTGGGGGTCCAAAGCCTTCTTGAGTTCTTCACGCGGGCCAGACGTTGATATCTTCCCGTTGCGGTTTTGGGTAGCTCGCTGAACGTCGCTGCAGCGAGGTGTCGCTGTTTCAAGTGGTCGATTTAACAACCTTAAAACAGCACCGCCGCCTCTAGGGGCGGCGGTGCTAAGCTGAGAAAATAACGTTAACGAATCTCAAATTCGCTTAGGCACTGTATCCCCGCCTCAATGACCGCGAGCTGAGCACGACCTACCGGCAACCATTGGGTAATGGCAAACTCGGCGCTGCACATCTTGCTAGTATAGAAGGGATCGTCGCTGCCATTGTTAAGAGCGGCTTTTGCACTCAACGCCGCCTGGCCCATTTGCCAAGCGCACAGCACATGGCCCGCCAAGTTGAGGAACGGCGTGGCATAGGCCTGCACCGCATCTGCACCATTTTCAGGATCGCGGCCTTGTTCCAGCACAATTGCTTGGGCGGCTTTTAGATCTTCAAGCCCTGCGGCCAAGCCACGTCCCAACGCTTCCAGTGCAGGGTCGGCATTAAGCTGGTCCACGGTAGCGGCAACGTCGTGAAGCAACACGGTGAGCGCTTCGCCGTTGTCACGCTGGAGTTTACGCCCCGCCAAATCGAGCGCCTGAATACCGTTGGTGCCTTCGTAAATGGGCGCAATGCGCGCATCGCGCAATAGCTGGGCAGCGCCGGTCTCTTCCACGTAACCCATTCCGCCGTGTACCTGAATCCCCATGGAGGCGATATCCACCGCCTGATCGGTAGAGAAGCTTTTGATCACTGGAATCAGAATATCCGCTCGGTCCTGGGCGGTTTGACGGGCTTCATTACTTTCAGCGTGGCGGGCGGTATCCAGCTCGGCGGCACAGTACAACGCCAACGCACGCAGTGCATCGGTGCGCGAACGCATGGAAAGCAGCATACGGCGCACGTCTAAATGATCGCTGATACTGCATTCGGCGCCGCCACGTGTCTTTGGAGCACGCCCCTGACGACGCTCCAAGGCGTAGGCGAAGGCGTGCTGGCAGGCGCGCTCGGCCACGCCGATGCCCTGAATGCCAACTTTATGGCGCGCCTCGTTCATCATGGTGAACATGTGGTTCAAACCACGCCCCTCTTCACCGACCAAATAGCCGATCGCACCACCGTTTTCGCCAAAGCTCAGGGTACAGGTGGGCGAGCCGTGAATGCCTAGCTTGTGCTCAATGGAGGCGCAAGTAACGTCATTGCGTTCACCCAGCGAGCCGTCTTCATTGACGAGAAACTTGGGCACCAAAAACAGCGAAATGCCCTTGTTGCCTGCCGGTGCATCGGGCTTGCGGGCCAACACCAGGTGAATGATGTTATCGGCGGCGTCGTGTTCGCCCCAGGTGATATAAATTTTCTGACCGCTGATGCGGTAGTGGTCGTTTTCAGGCACGGCGCGAGTGCGCACTTGGGAGAGGTCCGACCCCGCTTGGGATTCGGTCAGGTTCATGGTGCCCGTCCAGCTGCCTTCCACCAGCTTGGGCAAGTAGGTCGCTTTGAGCGCATCGCTGCCGTGATTAGCCAGCGCTTCGATAGCACCGGCGGTCAGCATGGGGCAAAGGCCTAGCGCCATATTGGCACCGTGTAGCATCTCCTGCACCGCACTTGCGACCACCTCAGGCAGGTTCTGGCCGCCTAGCGCCTCAGAGACACCAATACCGTTCCAGCCACCTTCAACATACGCCTGGTAAGCCGCCGCAAAGCCTTCCGGCGTGGTCACACTGCCATCTGAGTGACGCTTAGCTCCCTGCTGGTCGCCGATCTTGTTAAGCGGCCCCCAGACGTCACCGGCCAGTTTTGCGGCCTCTTCAAGTACTGCTTCGACTAGGTCGGGGGTCGCTTCTTCAAAGCCCGGCAGGTTGAGCGAACGGTGCGCTAGTAGCTTTTCGAGCACAAAGCGCAAATCGCGTACCGGTGCGGCGTAATAGTTCATAACAAAACCTCGGGCCAAGAGTTAAACAGTCGTTTGAAAGTGTCGCTGGAATAGTAGTAGCACTCTCCTCTTTACACCATTAGCCCAAGGTATCAGCCGTTACCCATCACGTCTTTACCCGGTCTTTATTTACGCCTGCTTACTTGCTCCACATCATCATAATAGGTGATATGGCTTTTATCTTCGGCGGGCGGCCCCACTACGGGTTCGGCCACATTCACATCCCATACGGCATCAGACAGATCCTCCAGGTGCTCGTGCTCAAGCGCCCCTTGCATTAACTCTTCGGTGACGACCAGTTCAGCACCGGCGGTGGTCATCGGTGTCGTGGGCGTAAAGGGCGCCACGGGCACCGGCGCCGGGCGTACGCTGCGACGCCAGGAGAAGAACAGTAAGAAGAACAGGCTCAGCGCGCCAAAGGCCCAGAACAGACCAGCATCGCCCATCACCGTCATCACCGGGGAAATCATCAGCGGACTAATAGTGGCACCAATCGAATTAATCAGCAGCAGGCCCTGGCTCATGCGCACCAGCGCCCCGGCGGGCGCGCGGTCGGCGGCGTGGCTCACGGCCACCGGGTAGAGCGCAAATACGCCCCCGCCAAGCAAGAAGAGCAGCGCCGCCAGCATTAGCGTCGAAAGCGGCAGCCAGACCATCGCGGCAGAAATCAGCACACAGAAACCACTAATACCCATCAGCACTATCTGACGATCGTGGCGATCCGACCAGCGGCCAATGGGGTACTGCAGCAGCATGGCCCCCATAATCACCACCGCCATCATCTGCCCCACTTGGCTGACGCTCATGCCAATCCGTTGTAGATAAAGCGGCAAGAGGCTATACGCTGCGGCGACTACCATGCCAGAACCTAAGCTGCCCATCACGCCGGTCGGCGTCAGCGTGACCAGGCGCAGCGGATTCAGCGGCTCGGCGTGCTCCATGATCGGTGAGACGCGGGGAATCATCGCCATAGGCAGCACTGAAAGCGATGCCAACAGGCCAATCACCATAAAGGGCGCGGTGACGCCCATGGCATTGGTCACGCCGAGTAGCAGCTGACCCAATACGCCGGCGGCATACAGCGAAATCATGTACAGCGCCAGCAGGCGACCGCGGACTTTTTGGTCGCCCGACGTCAGCAGCCAGCTCTCAATGACCAGGTAAACACCCACCGTGGCCCAGCCGCCGATCAGGCGCAGCACAAACCAGGCCCAGGGATCGAAGAACAAACCTTGCAGCAGCACGGTGACCGCCACTAGCGAGGCAAAACTGCCGTAGGCGCGAATATGGCCAATGCGCAGCAGCAGGCGGTCATTCACCAAGGCGCCTAAGGCTAAGCCGATAAAGTAGGCTGAAGAGACAATACCGATTAGCGTGGCCGACTCGCCAGCGGCATCCAAACGCACGGTAATTAAGGTGGCCAGAAAACCGTTGCCAATCCCGAGAATAAATAGCCCCAGCAGGGGGGCCAGCGCCATGGCGAGCAGTTGCCGCGACATGAATACCTCACCTTGACCAGAAGGATGAAAAGCAGCATTACAAACGTAATGATATAAACCGTCATCCCACCTGGCGCATCTAGTCAGGTAGTATTACGGCGCGTAATTATTGCCCTCAACTGGGCAAAGTCAATGCTTTTCTAATGGCATCACTATCGGCCACAGCGGTTTTCTCAGAATAACCGTGTCAGGCCCAGGAAATTCCACTACTAACGTATTCTCTTGTGCCCACCAACGGAAGGTTTCTTGGCTAAAAAAACTGATATGCGTGGGGTCGCTGATATAGTGCCAGCGGGCAAAGGCTTCAGGTGAAGTGACCCGTTTGGTCATCAGCCCAAGATAGCCACCTGGCTTTAGCTGGGCCACTAATTGGGCAAGCACTTGGCCGGGCTGTGCCAAATGCTCAACGACTTCCGTGGCCGTGATAAAATCGAAGGTTTGGGTGAGAACCGAAGCATCAGGGGCGTAAAAAGGATCGTAGATAGCCATCGGGTAGCCCTGCTCTGCAAACATCACCGACAGCGTTGGCCCCGGCCCTGAACCGAAATCGAGTCCACTGGCGTTAGGGGGTAGCTTAGCCAGCAGGGGGGTAAATAAACGCCCTAAAAAGCGCCGGTATCCCGTATCATGCGGCGAGTTTTGATGTTTATCGTATTCGGCCTTTTCAGCAGCAGCGCTCAAATGCTGCGCCGGGGGGACAAATACCAGCTTGCACGTGGCACACTGGTAATAGTCACGACGCTGATCCCGGTAGTAAAGCGCCGTCGTGGATGCCGCACAGAGCGGACAGCGACGCATCATCATATTCTCTGGCTTATCGTTACGTATTAAGGAAGGTGGCATGCTTTCAGGTCTGGATCATCTTGTGGTTACCGTGACCGATATGGGTCGCGCAGTGGATTTTTACTCGCGTGTTTTAGGCTTAGACGTCCGCTACCGCGATGCTCAACGGGTCGATTTAATGCTCGGCGACACAGCGCTACGTCTACACCAAACCGATACTGACATTGCGCCCATTTCAGCGACGCCGACGCCCGGCAGTCTGGATTTATGCCTGCGCTGCCAGCTACCGCTGGACGAGTTTAAGCAGCATTTAGAAGTCCTGGGTATCGATGTAGAACTGGGGCCTGTCGCCCGCCAAGGCGCCAATGGGCCGATTGAATCGCTTTACCTGCGTGACCCGGATGGCAACCTGCTAGAAATTTGCCGCCCTGCTTCCCGTTAAGGCCCAATTTTTGTTAATGATAAGCCCAATAGCGCACGGTATCATAATGCGCACTGACCAGCGCTTGCTGAAATGTGCTAGTCAGCATTAAACCGTCCAGCGCTAACAATCCAGCACTCACCGTTAAGTGCTAACCATTCAGTCTTTATACGGTTTTATCGAAAGGAAACGTTATGCTTGATAACCAAAGTGATTCCACCTCTCAAGGCGAAGTCGTTGACGGCACGCAACAGTCGCCGCCTGACACCACCATGGCGATGGTTATCTATGCGCTCTATCTGGCCAGTTTCATCCTCGGTTTTACGTCGATTATTGGGGTGGTAATTGCTTACGTTTATAAAGGCAAAGGGCCTGAATGGCTGGACGAACACTACCGGTATCAAATTCGTACTTTCTGGATGAGCTTGGCATACGGCATCCTCTTTTCGCTGCTAACCTTCGTGTTGATCGGCTTTCCGCTTTTGCTGGCCCTGGCAGTCTGGCTAATTATTCGCTGCGTGAAAGGCTTTAAGGGTCTGCAAGAAAAGCGTGCACCCTCTAATGTAGACACCTGGCTGTTTTAACCATGTCTCAACAAACACTTGAAACGAGTGGGCGTTTTTCCAAAGCCAGCGCGATCAACTGGCTTTGGCGGCGCCTTTCTCGCTGGCCCCTCTCACGCCTGTGGCGATTTGCGTCAGCGCTGGGGCCCTTGGTGTACCGCTTTAACCAGCGCGAACGCCATATTACCGATATTAATATCAACGTTGTTTACCCCCGCCTTAGCCCTCGCGAACGTAAAACATTGGCACAGCATAGCCTGCGCCACTCGACCGCGACCATGTTAGAACTGGGCCATGCCTGGATGGCACCACCGGAAACAGTCAACGCAGGTATTTTAGCGGTGCACGGGCGCGACAAACTTGATGATGCCCGGGCAGAGGGCCGGGGGGTGATTGTGCTTGCTCCCCACTTCGGTAACTGGGAGGTGCTCAATTTCTGGCTATCGAGCCATTTTCCCTTTACCGCTATGTACGAGCCACCCAAAATCACTGCGCTCGACCCAGTTATTCGCCATGGTCGAGAGCGCATGGGGGCGAGCTTGGTACCGACCAATCCCCGCGGCGTCGCGGCACTGCTTAAAGCGCTTAAACGCAGCGAAGCGATTGGCATACTGCCCGACCAGGAGCCTGACTGGGGCAGCGGCGTCTTCGCACCGTTTTTTGGCCGCGACGCCTACACCGCAACGCTGTTGCCCAAACTGGTGGCCCGCACCCAGGCGCGCGTTGTCACCGGGGTAGCGCTGCGTATTCCCGGCCAAGGCTTTGAGATTCATTTACTGGATGCCGATGAGCGGGTTTATAGTAGCGACGATGTGCTTTCTGCCACGGGTGTTAACGCCAGCGTGGAAACTGCGATTGGCTTAGCACCTGCTCAATATCAGTGGGAGTACAAGCGCTACCGCAAAGTGGTGCAAGAACAGCAAAAGCTGCCCAACTACCGCGACTATCGGCTTTATTAATCTAAAAGAGTTTCCTGATGACGCAACACCATGGTTCGCCCGATGAAACCCGCACGCCGCAAATCATCTACGCGCTTTATTTAGCAGGCATTGTCACCGCCAATATCACCCTGCTGATTGGCGTGATCATTGCCTATGTTTACCGCAAAGACGCCGCACCTTGGCTGCAACAGCACTACCGCTATATGATCCGCACCTTCTGGATAGGCACCCTGTATGCCTGCATTGCCTTTGTGCTCAGCATCGTCATGATTGGCACGCTATTTTGGCCGCTGCTAGCCGTGTGGCTAGGCGTACGCTGTGTACTGGGTTGGGTAGACGTGCGCAAAGGGCGCCCACCGGCCAGGCCTGCCAGCTGGCTTTGGTAAGCCTCTGCCCGTCACCTCTGCCCGTCATTCATTGTTATCTCGCGCATAAACATCATCCAAACGCTCGATATCGTCTTCGCCCAAATAACTCCCTGACTGCACTTCGATCAGTTCAAGGGGAATTTTGCCGGTGTTCTCCAGCCGATGGAGAGCGCCGATGGGGATATAGGTCGACTGATTTTCAGTGACTAAAAAGCTTTTTTCCTCAAGCGTCACCCGCGCCGTTCCCTTCACTACAATCCAGTGCTCAGCGCGGTGATGGTGGCGCTGCAGCGACAGCCGCCCACCGGGCTTAACGGTGATATGTTTGACTTGATAACGCGCGCCGCGATCCATCGCTTGAAAGCTGCCCCATGGACGCTGTACCAAAGGTGCCGACACGGGTTCACTACGACCCGCTTGAGAAAGCGCTGCCACCAACTGCTTTACCTGCTGCGCCTGATCACGGTGCGCCACCAGCACGCTATCTGATGTTTCCACCACGATATGGTTCTGCACGCCTAGGGTGGCTACCAGGCGGTGCTCGGCAAACACCAGCGAATCCTGGGTATCGCTTAGCCAGGTATCGCCCTTAGTAGCATTACCCGCCACATCAGATTCCAGCGTGGCCCATAGCGCATCGAAACTACCGATATCGCTCCACTGCGCCGCCAAGGGCACAACCGCCGCGTGGTCGCAGTGCTCCATCACCGCGTAGTCGATCGAGTCCGCCGGGCAGCGTCGAAACGCGGCTTCGTCCAAGCGCAGAAAATCCAGGTCGCGATGCGCACCGCTAACGGCCGCCTGACAGGCCTCAAGCATGCTCGGGTGTAGCCGTTCTAGCTCAGCTAAATAGCGCGATGCAGGAAGCAAAAACATACCGCTGTTCCAAAGGTACCCACCGTTTTCCACCAGCTCGGTGGCGCGCCTGGCGTCAGGCTTTTCGATAAAGGCGGCTAGGCGATGGCCACCTTCGATAGGGTCACCACAGGCGATATAACCGTAGCCGGTTTCAGGCTGGGTAGGCACCACGCCGAAAGTAACCAAATAACCCGCTTCGGCTAACGGCACAGCCAGCGAAACGCTGTACTGAAACGCCTCAACATCGCCAATCACATGGTCAGCTGGCAATACCAGCAGCAGCGGATCATCGCCAGATTGACGCGCCAATAGCGCCGCGCAAGCAATCGCCGGGGCCGTATTGCGCCCCTCGGGCTCGAGCACCAGCGTCGCGGCTTGATCCACCTCACGAAGCTGTTCCGCCATTAAAAAGCGGTGGCTGTGATGTCCCATTAACAATGGCACGGCGGTGGTAATACCTGCTAAGCGGCTGAGTGTTTGCTGGAGCAGGCTTTGTGACGTGGTTAAAGGCAAAAACTGTTTGGGCATCTGCTCGCGGGAGAGCGGCCAAAGCCGTGTGCCACTGCCACCGCTCAAAATCACCGGCTGAATCATGGTTCCATCCTTGTCGTCGTTCCTAGGGGCGGGAAAGTGTCAGCGTCAGCGCCGGGCGCCGCAAAATCGGCCTGCAACCAGTGACGCAGTTGGCTCATCCTGGGCGCGTTAGCTGCCTGCTCAAGTGCTGGCAGCGTGCCAGGTATAAATCCACGCGCCGTAAAGGGCGCCAACAGCGCCGGGTCGCCGCTGATAATGTGCACGGGCACCGCCTTGCTGGCAGCGTCGCCGGTAATCAGCGGCGCTGCCTGATGGTCGCCAAGGACAATCAACAGGGTGTCGTTATCCACCACCCGTTCGGCCCAGCGCCCGGTGACTTTGACAGCATAGTCGACCGACCAGGCATAGTGATCACGAATACGCTCTATGTCCTGCCATAGCACCTCGGGCGGGTCACCAGCATTCTCCCAAGGCGTAAACACCTGGCCGTCTGCTATTAACGACCAATCTTCAATCACTGGCAGAATCGGCGTCCAGGGGGCGTGGCTCGAAATCAGTGCCAATTGCGCAAATACCGGCGTATCGCCCAGCAAGTAGCGCTGGGTGTAATCGAGGGTGAACTGGTCGGGCATGGTCACCCAGTTGAGCGCAGGACCGGCATAGTCAATATCCTTGGCAGCCGCGATCTGATCGAAACCGTAAGCCTGCCCTTCTGGCCATGCCATGGTGATGGCGGGCATTACGCTGAGAGTGCGCTGACCGGTGGCGCTAAAGTCATCGATCAACGTCGAATGATCGCTATTTAGCATTAACCGATACCACAGCTGATTATCAATCCACCGACCGCTTAGGGCTGTTGCATGAGCAAGCCACGACTGTCCCCCTTGAATAGGTGCCTCTAACATACCTGACACGACATGCAGGTGGCGTTTATTCAAGCGCTGCTGCATCTCGCTAAGAGTAGCCAGCAACACATCTGCATAACGCGGGTCATTCAGCGCCGAGATACCATAGGACTCAATAAACGTCAGCAGCACGTTACGCCCCTCAAGCCCTGGCATGGGCTGAACGGCAATGGGCGATGTGTCTAACTGCTCGGCAAAGGCAAGGCGCGCGGCGTGTGTATCGGTTATTTGCTGCCACTGAATCCGCGTGGTGTTGAGTATTGGCAAACGAGCGCTGTCCACCAGCCGCACACCGGCCAGGTCCAGCACGGCACCACTGGTACCCACCACAAGCACCGCTAACGCGGCTGCTCCAGGCAGTTGCTTTAGCGAATAGTCAAAGGGCGGAAGCAGTAAGCGTAATAAGCCCACAACGATACCCATCAGCACGGCGGCCCCGACGAACATCGCGCAAATCGCCACCACTTGGCCTACATTACCTACTAGCAGATGGTAAATAGAGCGCAGTAAAGGAATATCAAGGTAAAGGTTTAATGGCCGGGCAAATGCCATATTAATCGCAGCATCGCCCAGATTAGCCGCAGTCGCTATCAAGATCCAACTGACTAACGCAACGACCAGCCAACGACGCAGTGGGCGAGGAGGAAGCAGGAGCATAAGCGGCGCAATAATCAGCGCCTCCCAAGCAATAAGATGGGAACTGATATCACCAAAACGCCACCACAGCGGCACGATGAGTAATACATTCAGGGCTAGTAACGTTAATAATAATCGACTCATCGCCTTCTCATTTCTGCCTGCGTTAGCTTAGGGTGGCTGAAGTATCATCTGTCAGTGTCGACCTCAGTAAGAGGTTATGAAAAAAGCAAGGAATAAGGACTGCTGAAAAACGCAATAATCATGTACTGTTGTGCATAATTGTATAATTATTGTGTAAATACTTCACGTTTTGCGTAGCTAATGGCAAAGCGTTGGCAGACCTTCTACCGAAAGGATTTCGCCCATGTGTTGTAACACTATTGGTAGGTGGCGGGCTAAGTGGATGGTTCTACTCAGTAGTGCCGTCATCTCTTCCGCGTTTGCCCAAGACGATCAACATTTCAGTAAGGTCATAGAACATGCTCAACAGCTTGCCGAGCAAGCGTATCAAGCCCCCGAAGAGACGCTGCCGACAGTATTGCGTGAGCTTGACTACGATACTTATCGGCAAATTCGTTTTGACCCCGAGCATGCCTATTGGCAAAACGAGAGTCCCTTCAGCTTACAGCTGTTTCACAGCGGCTTTTTGTTTCAAACCCCAGTCGCCCTCAATGTCATTGATCGAGACGGCGTTACCGCGCTGCCCTTTTCAGCAGACGATTACAACTACGATGGCGCTGCCGAAACGCTGCAAGAACATGATCTAAGCGGCAGCGGCCACGCAGGCTTTCGCCTGCATTATCCTCTCAACAATGACGACTACGCCGATGAATTCGCCGTTTTCCTCGGCGCAAGCTACTTCCGCCTGTTAGGACGCGACCAAGCTTACGGGCTATCGTCGCGGGGTCTTGCGATTGATACGGCGTCTGCCGAGGGCGAGGAGTTTCCCGCGTTTCGCGAATTCTGGTTGTACAAACCCGCCAATGACGCCAAGCAAATTGAGCTGTTAGCGTTAATGGATAGCCCTTCAATCAGTGGTGCCTACCGGTTTACCATCCAGCCCGGCGTCAGTACCCAGGTAGAGGTCGAAGCGGAACTGTTTGCTCGCGAAGATATTGCCAAGCTGGGCATTGCCCCGCTCACCAGCATGTTTACTTACGGCGAAGCAAGCCGCGAGCGGCCAGACGATTTTCGCCCCCAGGTGCACGACTCAGACGGCCTGCTGATGCACACCGGCAGCGGCGAATGGATCTGGCGCCCGCTGAGCAACCCATCTCACGTGCGCACCTCCGCCTTTATAGACGACTCTCCCCAAGGCTTTGGCTTGATGCAGCGAGAACGCGACTTTAATCGCTACCTGGATACCGAAGCCCAATATCACCGCCGTCCCAGCCAATGGGTCGAACCTTTAGCTGAATGGGGAGCAGGCCACGTAGAACTGGTTGAAATTCCCACTCCCGATGAAACTCACGATAACATCGTCGCCTACTGGGTGGCAGACGACACGTTTGACGCCGGCGAATCCCGCCGCCTGCATTACCGCACCTACACGCTTAGCGCTCAGCCAGAAGCGCATACGTTAGGTCGCGTCATTCGCACCCGCCACGGGAACGCAAAAGTACCGGGGCAAGTTGACTCACCCGCTGCCGATCAGCGCCAGTTTATCGTCGATTTTCAAGGCGGGGCGTTAGACGCTATTAGCGCCGACCAGCCCGTCGAGCTGGACATTGGCACTCAAGACGGCGAGGTATTGCTACCCCAGGTCACCGCGCTGCCCAACAACGGCTGGCGGGCGAGTTTCCGGCTACCCAAAAGCGATCAACCCAGCGATATTCGTCTCCGGCTGACTCTCAACGGCGAACCGGTTAGCGAAACCTGGAATTACGTGTGGTATCCCGATGCCTAGCACCAACGATATCCAACCATCGATTCCCTGGCTGACAACACGCCGGGCCTGCCTGACCCTTGCGGTAGTGCTTTCCAGTGCGGCCGGCTGTATCGCCATGAACCACATCGTAACAAGCCTCGCTATCGGCTGGCAGGTCTCCATGCTAGTGCTGTTCGCGTTGACGTTTAGCTGGATCGCGCTGGCGTTTTGGGGCGCCGTTTGTGGCTTTGTGGTATGCGCGCTGCGCCGCGACCCACTTAGCCTACGCAAGCTCGATAAGCAAACGCCCAATGCACGCCTGCTAGTGAGCCGCACCGCCATCGTGATGCCGATTTATGCCGAGCCACCGATCCCCACTTTTGCCGGGCTTGAAGCTACCTGTCGTTCGCTGTTGAGCTACGCCATTAATAGCGATGAAAATGACGCTGTGCGGCCCATGAGCGAGCATTTTGAGGTGTTTATTCTTAGCGATACACAAGACGCCGCCCAAGCGCAGGTAGAGGAGGCCCACGTGGCGGCCTTACAGCGTCGTTTTAACGGGCAGTTGGCCATTCATTATCGACGGCGTGCCAACAATAACGGCCGTAAGGCGGGCAACATCGCCGAGTTTTGTCGCCGCTGGGGGCGCAACTACGACTATATGATCGTGCTCGATGCCGACAGTTTAATGAGCGGCGCAACGCTGCTGCAGATGGTCCAGCGCATGCAGCGCCAGCCCTCACTTGGTTTGATTCAAACGGTACCGATCCCGGTCGGCCAAAAAACTCTGTTTGGGCGCTTCACGCAGTTTGCTTCAGCGCTCTATAGCCCCATGCTGGCCGCCGGCCAGAGCTTCTGGCAAGGGGATGCAGCCAACTATTGGGGGCACAATGCGATTATCCGCACACGTGCCTTTATGGATTACGCAGGCCTACCCACGCTCTCCGGCAAGCCACCGTTGGGCGGTGAAATACTGAGTCACGACTTTGTCGAGGCCGCCTTGCTCAAACGCGGCGGCTGGCAGGTCATATTGGACACCACTATCACCTCTGCGGTATCGCGCCATGACCCCTACGCCAGCGCCTCCCACAATAGCTTTGAAGCCATGCCGAGTAATCTGCTCGACTTTGCAAAGCGCGATCGCCGCTGGCTGCAAGGCAACCTTCAGCATTTACGCCTGCTAAGCGGCGCGGGATTACATCCCCTCAGCCGCCTGCATTTCTTCTACGGCGCGTTTGCTTATTTATCCTCATTGGTGTGGCTAGGACTGTTGCTATGCACCAGCGCATTGGTAACGGTTCACTCGCTGAGTGATGCGCCAGGTGAACTGCTTTCAGGTAAAATGACGTTTAACCCGCTTTCGCTCGGCTTGCTTTCAATTACCTTAGCGATGCTATTGGCGCCTAAACTACTCGGTTGGCTGCTGGCCTGTTGGCAAACGCCCCATGCTTTCGGTGGTCGGCTGCGTCTGACCGTCAGTACCTTCCTGGAAATGCTGTTTGCTGCCTTGTTAGCCCCGTTGATGATGGCGTGGCATAGTCTGTTTATTATCAACGTGCTGCTAGGACGCTCTATCGAATGGCAAACGCAAGAACGCGGTGAGCGGTCACTAACATGGCGTGAAACATGGCAACACACGTGTTGGATGACACTAACCGGGGTGGCCTGGGCGGGCATCATGGCCACCTTTTCGCCGACAGCCTTTGGCTGGTTAACCCCGGCCTGGCTAGGCCTAGTGGCGTCAGCACCGCTGGTTAAATACTCAAGCAGTAGCACCTGGGGCGGTGTGGTGGGCCACCGACTCGGGCTTGTTAAAACGCCCAGCGAATGCTTAATGCCGTCGGTACTCGCTGATTTTGCAGCACTAATGGGCAGTAGCCACCCGCATCCTCTCGACCCATCGACCCAAACGGCTTACCCACTTCGGCTACCGCCGCCGGAGCGCCGGGGGGCGATGCTCTGCCAGTCATTTAAGCAGTTTGATCGTTTGGCATTGGCAGCCTCATCACAAGCGCCGCCGACAACGACCAAGGAGCCGCATTAATGCCTCGCCTGTATTTGCAACGGCTGCGCAGTGCGAGTGGGCTTGTCCGCTCGCTATTTATTTATTGGCGGCCGGGGCGCCAACGCGGGCTACAACGCCTTTACCAACCTTTCATTCAGCCCGGCGCCATCGCCTTTGATATTGGCGCCCACTTAGGCGACCGCAGTGCTGCCTTTCAGATGCTGGGTGCCACAGTGGTGGCCCTTGAGCCGCAACCTGATCTTGCCAAGTGGTTCAAGCGTATGGTCAACAAACCCAACGTGACGCTACTGCCACTGGCCGCCGGGCCAAGCCCAGGCTTTGCCGAGATTGCCATTAGCCCCGGCAACCCCACACTTTCGACCCTGGCCACCGACTGGCGCGAACAAATCGGCGAACGCAACGCCGGCTTTAGTCACGTTCGCTGGGAACAGCGGCTGCGTGTCCCGGTCACCACCCTAGACACATTGATTAAAGACTATGGCGAACCCAGCTTTATAAAAGTTGATGTCGAAGGTTTTGAGGCTGACGTATTAGCGGGGCTTAGCTGCCCCGTGGCAGCACTGTCGGTGGAGTTCGTCGCCGGTGCGCTGGACGTCAGCCGCGCTTGCATTGAGCACCTAAGCACCCTCGGCGATTATCGTTATAACGCGGTGGTCGGTGAGCAGCGCCACTTCCAATGGGAAGAGTGGCAATCCCCCCAAGCGACAACCCAGTGGCTTGCCGAGGGTGCTAACGACTTCCCTTCCGGCGATCTTTACGCCTGTCGCTCCGATCATCCGTTAGTGCTGAATGAAGCGCTAAACAATGTTTAATCACGCAAGGCCCTTCCCCTTATGATTCATCACTGGCAAACGCTGACCGCTCCACAGCTCGCTGATTTCGCCCAACGCGACCCTGTGGCCGTGCTGGTACTCGGCGCCATTGAGCAGCACGGCACGCACCTGCCCCTCGCCACTGACCTGACAATCGGCGAAGGACTGCAGGCCGCCATGCTGGAGATGCTTGATCCCGCTCTTGACGTGATTTGCCTGCCCCCTATCGCCGTGGGAGCCAGCGACGAGCACGCAAGCTTCCCCGGTACGCTAAGCCTGCCTGCACCGCTGGCGATTGCCACCTTAGAAGCCTATGGCGACAGTTTGGCTCGCGCGGGTATACACCGTCTGGTACTGCTTAACAGCCACGGGGGGAATAAAGCGGTCATGGACCTAGCGGGTCTAACGCTGCGGCGGCGGTATGGCATGCGCGTCGTCAAAGCGACTTACACACGCCTACCCGCACTGGAAGGGGCAATCGATGCCGACGAACTGCGCTACGGCTTACACGGAGGGTTGCTTGAAACCGCCATGATGCGCTACCTGGCGCCTTCGTTAGTGCAACTCGACGATTACTCAGCCGCCCCCACTGCCGCACCGCCAGACGCTGCGTTGGTCAGTGCCGAAGGTGCCGCCGCGTTTGCCTGGTTAGCTGAAGACCTAAGCCCGCAGGGCGTGGCGGGTGACGCGACTCACGCCAACGCGGCGCTAGGAGAACGATTGGTGCAGCACTATGCTAGTCAGCTGGCGGCAGTAGTGGCGGAAACCGCCCAGCTCCCGCCGCTGAAAAAGGCTTAGCGCTGGTCGCTCAACACGTCTTCCAGCAAGTGACCACCGCGGGTGGCCTTGGCATTTAAATAGCGGTGGTTTTGGTCGGTAACGCTACCGTAAAGTGCCTGACGCGATACCACCTCGATACCGCCTTGGCGCAGCGCCTCCATTTTCAAAGGATTATTGGTCAGCAGTTGCACCTGGTTGATCTCAAGCGCGTTTAACATATCAACCGCCACGGCGTACTGGCGCTCGTCGTCGCCAAAGCCAAGCACTTGATCCGCATCCACGGTATCCAGGCCGCCGTCCTGCAAGGTATAGGCGCGCAGCTTATTGGCCAGACCAATGCCACGGCCCTCTTGGGCTAAATAAAGCAGCACGCCGCCGCCCATGGCTTGTATATCCGCCACGGCATTGCGCAGCTGTTCGCCGCAGTCGCAGCGCAAGCTGCCAAACAAATCCCCCGTCAAACACGCCGAGTGCATGCGTAACGGCACGGCACCTTGCCAGTGCGCCTGCTCACCGATGACAACGGCCACATGCTCACGCAAGCCGTCCGGCTCCCGGAAAAGCACAAAGCGGCTATGAGCTGCATCTTCCAGGGGAATGTGCGCTTCGCTGACGCGTTTGAGCATACCAGGCGCACCGGCCAGGCATTGCTCCGCCTCTCCAGCATCCACTTCCAGCAGCCGCCCGTCGGCCAGCTGTTGATCAATAGTGGCCGAGGCGGCTTCACTCACAAACGCGCATAGCGCCGCAGGGATTAGCAGCGCCCGGCGCATCAACGCAACAGCGCCACGCTCAGCCAGCCCCGCCGGTTTTAAATCACGCATCAACCCACTGGGAGACTGCGGCCAAGTTTCCGCCGTGGCTAATCCCTGCAGCTCGCTAACACTTATATTGGCGGCTAATGGCAAGCTGCCCGCCTCTGCATTTAGCGAGCTCCCCATCGCTGCCAAACGGTGGCGAGTGAGGACTAACGAAGGCCGCGCCCCCGCCATTTGAGCGAGGTTTTCCACCGACTCACTGCCTTCCAGCGCTTGCACTAACAAGCGCTCTCCACCGGCATTAACCATCACTGGTAATCCCCGACGTATATCGAAAATAGCTCGTTCAATCTGATACATGTAGGCCTCCTGGCTTCCTGGCGTGAGGGACGTTACGCGCTTGCGCTAAACCGACATGCGCCGCATGATAAAGCGGATTCTCTAGCGCGGAGGCGTCATGCCCGACTCCCATATCGACACGGGGTTTATCTATCAAGAAAGCGATATTGCGCTGGCAGATGCCTGGCAATGGCTGCTGGCATTGCACCACCAGCGCCCCTGCTCGGTTGCCATCACCCTGGCGTCCAACGGTGAATGGCAATCGCCGCGAACGGTGACGCCTGAAGCGCGCCAACTGCTGGATTGTTTGACCCCGCTGGCTAGCCGCCCTGCTTGGGTCATCGCGCAGCTGGGGCAAAGTATGGATGGCCGAATCGCCACTGAGAGTGGCCACTCGCATTACATTAACGGCCATCAGAGCTTGATCCACCTGCACCGGCTGCGGGCCTTGGTAGACGCGGTGGTGGTTGGCGTTGGCACCGCCTGCGCGGATAACCCGCAGCTGACGGTGCGCCATGTTAGCGGTGCCAACCCGACCCGGGTGGTACTGGACCCGCGCGGGCGCCTGCCGGATAACTTGGCGCTGCTGACGACGCAGTCCGCCGCGACGCTGCATATCGTTGGGCCCAGCGTAGCAACGACCTCCGTCAACACTCACGTAGAGCGCTGCGTGCTGCCATTGAACAGCAGCGGCCAGTTTGCCCCCAACGACGTCATTACGCTGCTCGCTGAGCACGGATTGCATCGCGTACTGATCGAAGGTGGCGGTGTTACCGTGTCCCAATTTATCGAAGCGAGGGCCGTTGACCGGTTGCACCTGCTGGTCGCTCCACTGCTGATTGGCTCCGGCCGACCAGGGCTTAAAATGACGCCTATTGACACCCTCGAGAGTGCGCTGCGCCCGCCCACGAGAACGTTCCGCTGCGGGGACGACACGCTGTTTGACATGCGGTTGAACGACGCCGCCACCTGACGGCTGTGCCGTGCGGCGACGACTTAACGCCACCCAAATCCCCGGAAGACTGGCCAGTAATACGATGACACCGTAGGCCAGCGACACTGCCACGCCCTGGGCAGCCGGCAAGCCCACTAACGCCCAGACGCCCGCGGCAGTGCCTTCGCGAAGCCCCCAGCCAGCGACCGACAAGGGAATCAGCATCGCGAGTAGCAGCACCGGCGTTAGCGCCAGCAACTGCAAGGCAGGCAGCTCGACGCCAATCGCCCGCGCGGCGCACACCATCACTAAACCGTAGCTCATCACGATTACCAGCGACGAGATCAATTGCTGCGGCCAAACCCCGCGCTGACATAAGCCGCGCTTCAAGTCTCTGGCCAAAGCGCGACACCATTGGGGGGAGCGGGCTAAACCAACGCCAACGCGCTTTCGGAACAGTAGCCCGGTGACAATGATGCCCCCCACCGCCGCTGCCAGCGTACTCAAAACTGGCCAGCCCAATGCGCCATGCCAAAGCGGTGAAAGTAGCAGCGCCGCTAGCGTTAATATCGCCACCGCAACCTGCCCGGAGGCGCGCTCAATAATCACCGCGCGCCAGGCACCGCCGCGAAATTCTGCCTGGCGAGCATGGCGGTGCGCGCGCCCTGCGTCACCCAACACACCGCCCGGCAACAGTTGATTCACTAACAGCGCTAAATAGTATTCGCGCAGGGCATAGGTAAACCGTAACGGCACATCAATAAGCCCGGCGGTGAGCTGCCAGCGCCAGGCGCAGAGCATAACTTGCAACGTGCTGATCGCTAGCGCCAGCAACACCCAGCCGGCCGAAAAGCGCCTTATCTCAGCCAGTATGGCCTGGGGCTCTACCCACAGCGCAACGGCGCCCAACAACGCGGCGCTGATTAATCCACGGCGGAGCCATGGGTGGTCTATCCAGGCAAATAACGGGCGTGCAAAGCGCATACGGCTAGCCCTCCTCTGGGGGAATCGCGAGTAAATCGCAGTGCCCAACCCAAACCCCAAGCGCACCGTCTGCCACTGCTTGCTGGCGTTGTTGCAACCAGCGGGCAATCCGTTCCGCTGCCTGCGGGGCTTGCTCTGTTGCCGCTTCCGCCCAACCTTCAAGCAGGGCTTTGATCAACGGTTGCTGAGTGCTATCGCCGGCGGCCAAGCGCCAAGGCGTTGAGGCCTGCTCAATACGGTAGCTTGCCTGTTCTAAAGCGCTGACTAAGGCGCTGTGTGCCTGTCCTCCCAGGGCTGCTCCCAGGCCTTTATCACGCCGCTGGTGGGCTATAAACATCGCTAGCAGCCAATGATCTTCGTCGTTCAGCACCGGCTCGCCCTGGGGATCCATAAAGTGCCACTCCCCGGTAACGCTCAAGGCGATCAATAGCGCTTGGCGCTGCGCAGCACAACGGGCCACCAATGCGTCAATCCACGCTTGTGAAACGAGATCCAGCAAGGCAGAAGCGGTTACCAAATCTGCGTCCTGCAGTGGAACGCTGTCAATCGGTTCAAGAGAGACGCAGTGGGTTTCAACGGCCAGTGGCTGCCCATCAATATCGTTGACATCGGCAGCGCGTTGACGCGCTTGCGCTAACAACGCAGCATCGTGGTCGATCAGTTTCCAACGCTGAGGGCCAGGTAGGTGCGGGGCAAGAAAGCGCAGATTGCTACCTCGGCCACAGCCAAGATCGGCTATCAACGGGCTCGCTGTTCGCGCGCCCAACCATTCAGCGGCGAGCGCTGCAAGCGGCTGACTGCGTGAAGCAAGATCGGCCTCTTCGCGCAGCGTTAACCAATCAGACGCGAACTGACTTCCGGCGTGCAAGCTGCTCACGCTTAACGCTTCAGCGAACGCAGCCCCCGCCGCCCGCCAGTCGCTTAACTGGTCGCGCGCCTGAATAGCCCCCTGACGCAGCCGGTGGCGTAACTCGGGGTCGTGGCAAAAGCGGCTCAAGGCGTCTTGCAGAGCATCGCTGTCACCCGGAGGGACGCTCAACCCGGCGCCTTCCGGCAAAGTATCGCGAAGCGCGCCGCCGGTGGTGGTTATAACCGGCAAGCCGTGTGCCAAGGCCTCGGTGACGACCATGCCGTAGCCTTCGTACCATGAAGGCAGTACCAGCGCATGAGCGCGTCGGTACGCAGCTTCTAACGTTTCGCCATTGCACTCGCCGTGCAGGTGCACGCTGGCTTGCAAACCATTTTGCTCGATCAAGTGCTCAACGCGCTGGGTGAACGCTGGGTCACGCGCCCCGCCATAGCAGTCGCATTGCCAATGCTCACCCGCAACGCCCGCTAGTGCTTGAACCAGGATATCCTGACCCTTGCGCGGCGTTAGCGTGGCCACACACAGCAAACGTAGCGGCTCACCGGGCTCTGCGGCGGGGCTAATCGGCGCCTGGGCGACACCCGGCTCAACCACGCTGACGACCGCGTTCAGCGGTACGTCATAGCGGGCCGCCAGTTCCGGCAGGCGTCGGGCGGTAAAACGGCTGGTCACAATAATCCGCGCGACAGCGGCTAACGCGGCTAATTCACTGCGATGAAAGCGCTGTTGGTCGGCGGCATTAAGGCCCAACTCATCGCCTAAGGGATGGTGCAGTAAGGCCGTGATATCCAAGCGCTGGGCATGCTGCGCAACTACCTCAGGCAACGCGCCCATGGCGAGCCCATCAATCACTACCGAGGCGCTCTCGGGTAGCCTTTCCAGCGCCATGGCAAGCTCGGCTGCCGCCGTGGCATCTGCGTCGGGAAATTGGCCATCCAGGCCAACCACATCGATATCAAAGCCCTGTTCACGCAAGGCCGAAACGATGTGGGCATCATAGAGGTACCCCCCGGTACGCTGACCTGGGTCACCCGCTACGATTAAGCTAAAACGCTGGCTCATAGGGGGCCTTCAAAGCTTGCCCAGGCCACATGGGATTCGTGCAGCTTGACCTCCAGATGGGTCAGCCCACGAGCGGTCGTGCCCATTTCGCCCGCGTTAATCGCCGCCGCCAACTGGTCAAAAATCACCTTGGCCATAAACTCGGTAGTGGTGTTCTTGCCTTGCAGCTCATTCACCTCATCCAGATTTTGATAGTTGTAGCCTGCCAGCACGGCTTTGAGGGTCTCACTGGCCAGACCAATATCAATAACAAGACCATCGTCATCCAATTCTGGGCGCTGAAAAACCACATCCACCACATAGGTGGCTCCGTGGGTACGCTGAGCCGGCCCAAACACCTCTCCCTTAAAGCTGTGGGCAATCATAAAGTGGTCACGAACACATAAACGAAACATACACACTCCCAGTCATTAATTTTTTAAAAACAAATACTTGTTAAAAACAATACAGTCGTTAAAACATGCGCTTAAAAGGGGTACCGTAGGCGATGGCATAGCTCGGCGCTGCCGCGGTCAAACAGCGTAGGGGCCAATTTAGGCAGCTGGGAAAAGTCGCTTTCAGCGCTAATAAGCGCCTCTAGCCGCTCATCTGCCAGCAGGTTCAAGGCTAAACAAAGGCGCCGCCGGTAGTCCCAGCGAGGGCGCAATTTAGCCGGCAGCTGGCCGACTTGGCTGGCCTTAATCGTCAGCCGCTGGGAGTGAAAAGCACCCCCTAACGGCAAGGCCACATCACCTTCACCAAACCAGCTCATTTCGATAATGCGCCCCTCACTGCCGACGACGTCCAGCGCTTGGCGTAAGCCAGCCGCGTGCCCGCTGGCGTGGATCACACAGTCTTGGTCACGAGTTACCTGCTCAGGGGTGCAGAAAGCCACGCCTAGTCGCGCGGCGAGCTGGCGGCGCTCGGGGTTAATATCAACCAACTGCACATTAACACCGGGAATCTGAGCACAAAGATACGCCACCAGCGTGCCCACCACGCCAGCACCGATCACACATATCCGCTCGCCCAGCATGGGCTCAGCGTCCCACACACCGTTAACAGCGGTTTCCATATTAGCGGCCAGCACCGCTCGCGCGGCGGGCACGTTAGCAGGCACTTCAAGCACCGCAGAAGCGGGCACGACGTAGTGATCTTGATGGGGAAACAGGCAGAAAACGGTTTTATCCAACCAGGCGTTAGGGCCTTGTTCAACGCGCCCAACGCTGCAGTAACCGTACTTAACCGGGGCAGGAAACTCCCCGGCTTGAAAAGGAGCCTGCATACGCGAGTATTCGCTTTCGGGCACACGGCCGTTGAATATTAGCGATTCAGTGCCGCGGCTGATCCCGCTGTACAACGTGCGAACACGCACCTCATCCGTTGCCACGGTGGGCAAAGGTTCAGGGCGTAGTTCACCCTGCCCTGGGCGTGTTACCCAAAAGGCATTCGCGTATTCAGGCGCCGACATAACCATTTCCTCTGGTTGCGAGTTCAAACGCCGTGAGCTCTTTTTCAATCCATTGAATACGGTGTTGCGCTATTGAACTGCACGTTAAGTAATTTGGCGTTGTTACATACGGAACGTTTATCAATGGCTCACCCTTGTTAAGCGTAGCGTTTGAAAATGAAATATTCGATTAACAATTTTGGTCAGTAGGCACTAACGCATGTATTGTCTTAAACGTATGGACAACCCTACCTCCTTCTACAAGAATGGTACATATAAAATTTTTTGCATAATTTTATAAGCCGTGTGTCACGCCGTTACGGTGAGAGGCCCTCATGTTCCGCTTTTTGAACACCTCAGGGTGTTATTCATTATCCAAGCGCTTTCAAACCGCTATGGAGCTGGTGTTAGGCGGTTTGCTGCTGCTGATAGCGGGCCAACTCTTGCCCAACCTAATGGCCGAGCCGATTAATTGGACCGTCGCTTTGGGGCTGTACATTGTGATCGCTAGCTTAGTGGTCATTTACTGGCCACAAGGGGCACTCGGGTGGGCGAATCGCGTTACGTTAGTGCGGGCCGTGCTGGTGGCCTTGGTGGCAGGCGGCTTAGCTGCAGGAGCATTTGAGCCTGTGATTTGGCAGTGGCTGCTGATCGCCGTGTTAGCGCTATTGCTGGATGGGGTAGACGGCTGGGTCGCCAGACGCACCCAAAGCCACTCTGCCTTTGGGGCACGTTTTGATATGGAGCTTGATGCGCTGCTGATTATGCTGCTGTGCGTCGGCCTGCTGCTTGAATCAATGGGCCCTTGGGTGCTGTTGATTGGCGGTATGCGGTACCTGTTTGTGATCGCCGGGTGTTGGTTTACTTGGCTAAAAGCGCCGCTGCCCCTTAGTTTGCGACGCAAAATCGTCTGTGTTTGGCAGGTTTCCGCCTTGCTACTAGCGCTGACGCCGCTAACTTCACACGTGTTAACCGGGCTGCTTGCCATCAGCGCGCTGCTATCGTTAGTTATGTCATTTGGTGCCGATGTAAAATGGCTTTACCAGCAAACATAATTCAGCAAACATAATTGTCCCAAAGATCTAACGCTCCAGCCCCAAGCGTTGGTGCCATTCGGCTAGGCTCTCATCCGGATAGGCACAGAAACACTTGTCCTGAATCGGCGCATTCACTTCGACCCACTCCGCCTTGCTATCCAACATCATGTGCGTGCGCTTGGGTGGCGAGGGTAACTCGCTATCAATAGCTGAGGCGAAGGGGTGTACCAGCTCAGGCCAATTGGGGTCGTAAACCCACAGCGACGAAGCACAATGCTTGCAAAAATGCCGCTCTGCCGTGCTTTGCTCGCCATTGATGATGGCCTGATAGACCGTGATGTGCTCGTCACCCTTTACCATCAATGTTTTGCTATTGCCGCCAAGGTTGATGGCATAGCCACCGCCCCCCGCCGTCTTGCGACACACCGAACAGTAACAGCGGTTAAAGGGATAGGGTTGATGTGATCTCACACTGAACGTCACTGCTCGACAATGACATGACCCTCTTAACAGCATATGGCCTCCTTTCGCAGCGGTTACCCAAGACAAAAAACAAAGAGAAGCCCACCGAGTTTGGAGAAGCTGCTTTCTTATTACTATAGTAAATTTTGTGAAATTTCACGCTAATCTCTCGATTTTATACGCAAACGTGACAAGCAAAGGCGGTTTTTGATGGGTCCGCTGGGGTGATGCCACTGTCTAGCTAGCGCAGTACCCAAGGTGGAACTCGCCCCGTCTCAGCTTGGTATTTAGGAGCGGCTTATGGCCCACGATAACGAGCTATTCGAGAAGCGACGCGAAGCAGGACGCCAACTTGCCCACGTATTAACCTTGCTTACCACTTGAGGCCAAGGCGCTAAGCAGTTCAGCCACTGCCATCTCGCCTTCGGGGGCATCAGATGCCTGAGCCAGCGAGCCTTGTACAAAGCTTAAAAAACGATAGGCGGCGGGCGGTAGGCGTCGCTCTCTGCGTACCACGAAGTGCCAGCGGCTTTTCAGTGGAAAACCCTTTAAGGGCAGCTCTTGAACGCCCTTGGGCGAATCCGCCAACACGTGGCGGGAAAGCACCGCCAGGCCCATGCCAGAGGCGACCGCCAGCCGGATCGCCTCGTTGCTGGCGATCTGCTGAGTAGATGTTAGCTCAATACCCGCGCTGTAAAGCCAGGTATCGAAGGTATGCCGAGTCGCGGAACCCGGCTCACGCAGCAAGAATCGCTCTTTTTTCAAGGCCTCCATGGTGAGGTCTTTTACGTCGGCCCAGCGGCACTTTTCCGGCCCGACCACCACTAGCGGGTTACTAAGGAATGGCGCGGCCAGTACATCGTCATCCGACGGCGGGTGACTAAAAACGTAAAGGTCGTCTTCATGACGCTCAAAACGATTGAGCATTTGCTGGCGATTACCGATCTCCACTGTGACGTCTACCTGCGGGTTAGCCTGACTGAAGGGCCCCAATAAACGCGGCAACACATATTGTGCGGTGTTTACCAAGCCAATACTAAAATGGCCGCGCCCGCCGCGGTTGTATTCCTCCAGGTACTGGCTGAACACATCGGCGCGGCTGAGCAAATCCTGGCTCAGTTGATAGAGCGCCTGGCCAACTTCGGTGGGCACAATGCGGCCTTCCTCCTGGCGCACAATGGGTTCACCAACAATCTCACGCAGCCGCTTTAATTGCTGAGACACCGTTGGCTGGGTCAAATGAAGCCGATTGGCGCTAGCGGTAATCGAGCCGGTGCGTACCACATCGGCGTAAACTTGCAGCAAGCGAAAGGTCAGTTGACGTAATTTCATCGCGAACACCATCATAGATAGTTATCTATGACTGTATAAAGTTTATTTGTTTTCATCAATTCATACAGATCGCTAAAGTAGCCACCTCGTTCTTTCAAACCCCATCTTTTCAAACTCAGCCCTTCAAGGAGAATTGCCGTGCCGGATATTGTGGTCATGTTTTTTGTACTGGGTGTGGTCGCCGGTGTAGTGCGCTCCGACCTCAGCATCCCCAAAGCCGCTTACGACATTCTAAGCCTGCTGTTGATGCTGACCATCGGCCTTAAAGGCGGCATGGCGCTGCACGGCAGCTTAAGTACCTCGCTGCTGATTGAACTGGCCGGGGTCACGCTATTGGGCATTATCATTCCGCTGATAGTGTTTCCGGTGGTGCGCTACCTGGTACGGCTATCGCTTGCCGACAGCGCCAGCCTGGCCGCCCACTACGGCTCGGTGAGCGCTGGCACCTTTGCCGTTGCCCTGGCGTACACCGAAGCGCATAGCTTAGTAACCGGCGGGCAAGTCACCCTTTATCTGGTACTGCTAGAGCTACCGGCCATTATGCTCGGGCTGATGCTCTACCGTCGTTTTAGCCGCGCCGATGCAAACACCTCGTCAGCCAACTTATGGCATGAAACCCTGACCAATCGCGGCGTTATTTTGTTGGTCGGCGGTGTTTTGATCGGCTGGCTATACGGCCCGAATGCCGGCGCATCGGTAACCGGCCTTTACACCAACGCTTTCCAGGGCATTCTGGCACTGTTCCTGCTGGAGATGGGCCTGGTGGCAGCAGAAACGCTGCGCAGCCTACGCTGGGCACATAGCCGCCTGATTATTTTCGCATTAACGGCGCCTATCGTGCTTTCCTGCTTTGGGCTGATGATGGCGTTCTGGCTTGGGCTGCCTGCCGGCTCCGCGGTGATTCTGGCCAGCTTAACCGCCAGCGCCTCCTACATCGCCGCGCCAGTCGCCGTTCGCGCCGCGATTCCAGACGCCAACATTGGCCTTGCCATGCTGGCATCACTGGGGCTCACCTTCCCCTTCAATGTGCTGATTGGTATACCGCTCTACCACCATCTTTGGGAATGGCTAGTGGGGGTTTAATGCCGTTCCCAGTACGCTTTCCAGTACGTTTTCCAATACGCTTTCCAGTACATGGGGTTTTCCACGAAGTCTCCTTGCGTTTAATGCCTGACTTTACAGTGCGCCATTGCTGAGGCCACCATAAAAAAAGCAACCTAACGATGAGAGGCATAAGGAGACGTATGGACCACACACTCGAAATCCAGGAAATCCGTAATCTCACCCACGACGTTAAGCAGATACGGTTGGCCAAGCCGGAGGGATACACGTTCACGCCTGGACAAGCGACCGAGGTAGCGGTCAACCGCGAAGGGTGGACCGACGAGAAACGGCCGTTCACCTTCTCTTCACTTGTTTCAGATCCGTGGCTGGAATTCGTTATCAAGATCTATCCGGAACACGAGGGCGTCACCCAGCAGATCGGGCAGCTTAGTGAGGGGGATTCACTGATTATTGGCGAGCCCTGGGGCACCATCGAATACAAAGACGAAGGCATGTTCCTGGCGGGCGGAGCGGGGGTAACGCCGTTTATCGCCATTCTGCGCGACTTGCATCACAAGGGCGAGATCGGCAATAACCAACTGATTTTCTCCAATAAGACTGAGCGGGATATCATCCTCAAGGATGAGTTCAAGACGATGCTAGGTGGCCAGTTCGTCAACGTCATCACCGACGAAAAACCCTCCGGCGACCACACCTGCCTTGATGGTGTCATTGACAAGACCTTCCTTAAATCGCATATCAGCGATACAAGCCAGGCCTTCTATGTCTGTGGCCCCGACCCGTTCAATGAGAGCATCATGACAGCCCTTGAGGAACTGGGTGCCAACCCTGATGCGCTGGTCTTCGAAAAGTAGGCCGTTTCGCAACGCACTCTGATGCAAACGTTGCGTCAATGGTCAAAGCGTTGTAAAGGCTGCAGATTATCCGTTTTTGCTTCCTGCCCGATTGGGTGGGAAGCAACCATTCATTGCTTGGCACCGATGCCTAACGCCCCAATACAAACCATCTATCGTTCAGAGTGTCGTCGCACTACTGTGCACTCCTCCTAGCCCGGCTTGCCAGCGCCTCTACCTGTACTGTTGGAGGTTAAGGGCGTAGGGTAGCTATCCGGATCTATCCTCTCAGTGCTTTTTTGCAGCTTTCTGCGCGCATTCAATCCGACCCCCTCTATTAAGGCATTTCCAACGCCTTAACTTGCACGACCAGGCTGCCAACCGCAGCTTCATCTCGCTACAGACATACCTAGAAAGATGTTCTGTTTTTTGCTTACGTCCTGTCGCGGCCACTCCGTAAAAGGAACTGTGGTTGTTACTTAGGATGCTAGGGCTGCAAAGCCTATGGGTATTCAATGAACGATGAAAGTTTCTATCAATTCTCGACCCTGATGGTGCTCGCCTTGCTGGCGGCCTTTTACGGCGGCACTTATTTACTGACACTGCTGATTAAAAAGAAAAAGGAAAATACTGACGCCTTCATGGTGTCCAATCACCAGATCGGTTTTGGCCTTGGCGCTGCCAGCATGACTGCTACCTGGATCTGGGCGGCCTCGTTCTACGGCGCCGCCACCTCGGGTTATACCTACGGTATTTCCGGCCCCTTGCATTACGGGCTGTGGGGCGCGCTGATGATCCTGTTCATCTACCCCTTTGGCCGTCGCTTTCGCAAGCTGGCCCCCAACGCCCATACCCTGGGTGAACTTATCCACGCCCGGCACGGCTCTTCCAGCCAACTGATTCTCGCCTCCTCCAACATCCTGGGCAGCATCATCAGCCTGATGGTCAACTTTACCGCTTCCGGCGCGCTGGTCTCGGTACTCTCACCCCTCTCCTTCCAGGCCGGTGTGATTATTGCCGGGGTCGGGGTGCTCTCCTACACGCTGTGGTCAGGCTTCCGCGCTTCGGTGCTGACTGACTTTGCCCAGCTGATGGCGATGATGGCCGTGGCTATTCTGATCATCCCAGCAGTCATGTTCGCCCTCGGCGGCCCGCAAACATTATCGGACGGCATGAGCCTCCTCACGCCAGAGCAGGCGAATCTGTTCTCAATGGACGCCATCCTTAATCAAGGTGCGCCCTTCTTTGTGGCAGTGCTGGCCTACGCGATTGGCAACCAGACCATTTCCCAGCGGCTATTTGCCGTGCGTGAAGACCACATAAAACCGACCTTTATTACCGCCACCATTGGCTACGGTGCGATCGTGATCGGCCTGGGCATGATTGGTTTGATGGCGCTGATGACCGGCATGGAGCCCATTGATGGCGACATGAACAACCTGATCCCGCAGATGGTTTCAATGTACCTCTCGCCGGTGTTTATCGGGCTTTTCTTTATTCTGGTGATCGGCTCGCTCTCATCAACCGCTGACTCGGATCTTTCCGCCATGTCCGCGATTGTGATGGCCGATGTGTACGGCAAGAACATCGCCAAGAACAAACCCGACCCCACCAAAATGCTGTTTATCGGCCGGCTGACCATGATCGTCGCGACGATTATTGGGGTGATTCTCGCCAGCTTCTCGATGGATATTCTGATCATGCTGGTCTTCGTTGGTGCACTCTGGGGCGCAATTGTGTTCCCGGTCATCGCCAGCTGCTTCTGGGATCGAGTCACTAATACGGCCTTCACTTCAGCGGTGATCGCAGGCTTGCTGATGTTCTGCGTGGCACGCTTTGAGCTGCTGCCCATGGTCGGTGCGATCGCCGGGCTGTTTGAGTTACTTGCTGCCGTCGGCGGTGGTGTGGTGCTCGGCCTCATGGCCTTCGGCTTCTGCGGGCGCCGGGTCGGTTTAATCGTTGGTGCACTCAGCGCTATCGTACTGGCCTACTTCTTTATCGGCTTCCTGCAAGACTACACGGTATTGATGGCCTCTTTGATGGCCTATGGCGTCAGCACCATTGTCTGCATCGGTGTCAGCCTGATGAGTTCCAGCAAGTTCGACTTCTCGCAAGTCGATCAGCGAGTCATCAACTACGACCCAGCCAAACCTGCGACACAAGGTTAAGCCGGGTATCACGCTAGCGTCACTTCATCCGCTGGTGCGCCATCGCGCACCAGCCAGACAACAGGAAAGCACATGCAAACTTTTATAATGGCGTTATATGTACTGATCTGGCCGTTGGTCTCGCTCGTTATCTTCGCAATCATCGGCATTGCTACCGTCAAAGATATTCGCGTTGCACGACGCGATAAGCGCGAGCTGGTGTGAAGTAGCTATAGCTTGCGCTTTTATGGTCGTCGCGGGCTGATTGGAAAGCCAGGAGGTAGCTAAACGCGACGTCCATTCGATAATAGGCACGCCCGCGCTCGCGAACCAATCAGATGGCGCGTGTCTATAACCAGCCACTATTTCTTCAACTTTCTCTATCAGCATAGCGGCCAATTCGGCAGACCAGAAAGCGTCTTTAATAGTGAGGTTTCCTTCCACGCTGATTGAAGACGATACTAGCTCTGGAAAACGATCGGCCAGCAAAACTGCAATTGCGCCTCCTACCGAGTGTCCTACGCTATGAGCCTGTTCAATTTCGGCGTCTAAAATTTACTTAGCAACATATTCCGCTTGAGCGAGTAAATCGATGCCCGCTGTTTCTTGCTGGGAAAGTGCGCCGTAGCCAATCAAGTCAGGTGCATGAACCTCCACTTGATCGAACTCTGGCAATATTTTCGGATCGCTCAAAGATCCAAACAAACCGTGGATAAGAACGACCGCTTGTTTTCTATGCGTCATTTTACCTTCCTCGCTCAGTAAGCTTCATCGCCAAAATTCCCATATAATTAGCCAGCAGCGTTGAGCCGCTAATCGGCATGCGCAACCATTGAGGCGACATCCTGCGGTCGAACTTCACCCGCTATGGCCGAGTTCATCACCCTACATACCCTTGAAGCGATTTTCACAAACCTAGCAGGGACTCTCATGCGCTCACTCTCCCGCAGTCAACAGATCAAAGGCCTCATCGGTTGGCTGGTACTGGCCTATCTCGCCGCCGCTATCGGCGCTATCGCCTCCATCAATGCCGCCTCCTTCTACGAAAGCCTCCAGCAACCTTCCTGGGCACCGCCTGCTTGGCTGTTCGGACCGATGTGGATGACGCTTTACGGCCTGATGGGCATCTCCGCATGGCTTGCCTGGCGCGAGCCCGGTGCAAAGCCCGCCCTGGTGATGTTTGTGGTGCAACTGGCGCTCAACGCCCTGTGGAGCTGGCTCTACTTCGTCTGGCAGTTGGGGACGGTCTCCTTTATTGGCGTGGTAGTGCTGTGGATACTGATCGCCATCACCTTGGGCATGTTCTGGCGCCTCAAACCGCTAGCCGGCGTACTGCTTTTGCCTTACCTAGCCTGGGTTAGCCTGGCCTGCGCGCTCACTTGGACCACCTGGCAGCTCAATCCGCAGATTCTGGGCTGAACGCGCCAGTGGGCAAGCGCAAGCAGGCTACAGAAGCGCAGCCAGAATCAGGACGCACATCGACAGCATGCACACCACGCCAATGGCATACGCCACCGTTCGCCAGGGCTGGAGCGCAGTTAGGTAGCAGGCGGTGTGCATATAGCGGGCGGCCGTGAAGCCCATAAACAGCCAGACCGCCAGGCCGGGCGCCGCGCCCACCCATACGTAGGCCACGCCCAGCCCCAGAAAGATGGGGATGTTTTCAACGTCGTTTGACCAGGCCCGAGCCCCACGCTGAACCTGCGGCAGTTCCTCTTGTGCAGCCTGCTTGCCGACGAAGGCGGCATCTTCCGGGGTCTTGAATGTCATTTTGCCTATACGGTGATACCCCTGATACACCGCAATGGCGAGCATTTTAAAGAACAACAGCACTGCCGCCATCGCGTACCAATACACGGCTTCATCCATGGTTTCTTCCTCAATCAGTCGCTTTCCATTATCTACCGACAGAACAGGCCCAATAGTCAAGTTGCAGGCAGCAGGGCCAGGCCCTTATATCGTAGAGAGCAGGCCAGCGTGATGTGCTAGTTTAAGTCTATAACCCGCGATTGCGATGGACAGTCATAACAGCGTCACAGCAGGGGATAGAGATATGCAGATGATCGAACTAGGTGGCGTCAGCGTACCCCGTATAGGCCAGGGCACCTGGCACATGGGCGAGAATGCCGGGCAGCGGCAAGCTGAGGTCAGGGCGCTGCGTGAAGGTATTGATCTGGGCATGACGCTGATCGATACCGCCGAGATGTATGCCGAAGGCGGCGCTGAAGAGATCGTGGGGCAAGCGATCCGTGACCGGCGCGATGACGTGTACCTGGTCAGCAAGGTCTACCCGCACAACGCCAGCACCAAGGGTGTTCAAGCTGCCTGCGAACGTAGCCTGCGCCGGTTGGGCACCGACACTATCGATCTGTACCTGCTGCACTGGCGCGGCCAGTACCCGCTGAGCGAAACGGTTGAGGCTTTTGAGCGACTGCGCGAGCAGGGCAAAATCCTGCGCTGGGGCGTATCTAACTTCGATATTGACGACTTGGCAGAACTCGACGCGCCTGCTTGCGCCACTAATCAGGTGCTCTACAACCCCGACGCACGGGGCATCGAACACGACCTGCTGCCCTGGCAAGCAAAACACAACATGCCGCTCATGGCCTACTGCCCGATTGGGCAAGGCGGCGCACTACTGCATGACGCCACCCTGCAACGCATCGCCGACAAACACAGCGCCACCACCGCGCAAGTCGCCCTCGCCTGGGCACTGCGCCATCCCGGTGTGATGGCTATTCCCAAGGCCGTGAACCTGGAACACCTCAAGCAGAACGTTGATGCTGATAACGTCAGACTCGACAAAGAGGATCTGGCACAGATCGACGCTGCCTATCCGCCGCCAACGCACAAGCAGCCCTTGCAGATGGTGTGAAGACGAGCCGTTAACGAACCAGCGCTGGAGCGATTCCATGGCACTGACCGCCCCACAACCCAACGCTTGGATTAGCTTTCTCGCCCACCTGCTGTTTATTCTGGCGGCGTGGACGTTGTTCATCAAATACCTGTTTCCCATTGGCTATGCGCTGGCATACGGCGCGCCCTGGGCACGCTATATCTATTGGGACCTGTGGCCACTAGCCCACGTCTGGCTCGGCTGGGCGCTGCTTAAGCAGCCACGCTATACGCGTGTATTGGCGGTGGGCATGTCCGTGATTGAAATCCTCATCATCGGCACCCTGTTCGTGCGTTTTCTCGCCGACCCCGAGTGGTCGATCTGGCGAACTAACTGGTTTGTGAATAAGGTATTTGTGCTGACATGCTTTGTGCTGGTGTTGGTCTCAACACTGCCGACTCACAAAAATCGGAAGGAGCGACCGCTATGAACCATCTCATCAAGCATCGGATCACACGCCGACAAAGCCTCACGCTCATCGGCGCCACGCTCGCCGCCATGATGCTCCCCACCGCGCCGCTTCTTGCCAACACGGGCGGGATTCGTCAGAAGACTTTTGCGGGCACGGACAAAACGCTGCCCGTGATCGGCATGGGCACCTGGCGCACGTTCAATGTCGGCAATGACCCACAGTTGCTCGATGCGCGAACCGAGGTGGTGAAGGCATTCTTCGAGCATGGCGGTGGCCTGATCGACTCTTCGCCCATGTATGGTTCGGCGCCAGACGTAATGGGCTATGCCCTGCAGCAGCTCGGCACGCCCGAGAGCCTGTTTTCCGCAGAAAAGGTCTGGAGCCCCGCCGGTGGTTCAGCTCGCGAGCAGGTAGCGGAGCTTAAAAGCCGCTGGAAGGTGGAGCACTTTGATCTCGTGCAGGTACACAACCTGACCGACTGGCGCGAGCACTTGGCTGCGCTGCAGGAGATGAAAGCCGAAGGCATCATCCGCCATGTGGGCATCACCACCTCACACGGGCGCCGCCACAGCGAGATCGAGCAGATCATGACGTCAGAGGATATCGACTTCGTTCAGCTGACCTACAACATCACCCACCGAGAGGCTGAAAACCGGCTACTGCCGCTGGCCGAAGAGCGAAACATCGGCGTGATCGCCAATCGGCCTTACGATGGCGGCAGCCTGATCAAAAACCTCAAACGCCGTGACGCGCCATTGCCCGAGTGGGCAAAAGAGGAATGCGGCTGCACAACCTGGGCGGACTTTCTGCTGAAGTTTATCGTCAGCCACCCGGCGATCACCTGCGCGATACCCGCCACCACCCAGGTCGAACACATGCGCGAGAACATGCGCGCCGGCTACGCCCCCATGCCCTCGCCCGATGCCCGAAAGCGAATGGCCGCCTATATCGAGTCGCTATGAACGAGTGGACAAGCTACCGGCTGCAGGACTTTATTCCCTTCACAGCGGAGGTTTACTTTCGCCTGCTAGAACGCATAGGCGAAACCTTCTGGCCGCTGCATCTGCTGACCCTCGCACTCGGCGCCGCCGCCCTGTTACTGGCGCTTAAACATCGCACGCGACTCGCCTGCCTGCTACCCGCCCCGCTCTGGGCCTTTGTCGCCGTCGCGTTTTTCTTTCAGCGCTATGCAGAACTCAACTGGGCCGGGGGCTATGTTGGCAACGCTTTCATTGCCCAGGCCGTGCTGCTGGCATTGGTGGCGCTAACGGGATGGGGATTGGATAAAGCGTCACGCGCAACAAACCTACCGGTTGCTATAGGAATAGCCATCACCCTCTTCGGCCTGATCATCATGCCGCTGATAGCGCCACTAAGCGGCGGCTCCTGGTACCAGGCGGAAGTGTTCGGCATACACGCCGACCCCACGGCAGTTACTACGCTGGGCTTGGTGCTTATCATGCTGCGGGGGTTCGCCCTCTGGCTCGCCGCTATCATACCCGCGCTCTGGCTGGTGGTTTCAGGCCTGACCCTGCAGGTTCTGGATTCGTCGGGCGCAGTTGTGCTGCTCGCCGTACTGGCGATTGTGCTGGTTGGGCTGGTCTGGAAGAGTATTGAGTTTAAGCGGTAATGTCGCAGCATCTTCGATGGCAAACGCTGTTGCCCAGCTCTTTTCATTAACAGCGAATTGAGTGCCTTAAAGCTGAGGTGCCAGTGGTCTTAAGTTTCCTGAATGGCAGACCAGTCTTTCTCGTACACCAACACCGCTTTATCCCGCTTACCCATAATGACAATTGGCTGGTGAGACTCGGCTGCTTCATCAATCAAGCGGTGGAGATTGCTGCGCGCCTCGGTGGCGGTGATTCCGGTCATGACGCATCTCGTTAGCTGCTACCAAGCATGTACGCCCGGAGCTGCCGCTCCTCTCGCATGACATAGAGGACGAGAACTCGCTTTCCATCCTCACGATAAAAAATGCGACACGGTGGAACCACTACTTCCCTGTATACCGAATTAGGCAACTCCGGGGGAATCCGTCCGGATTGGGGAAATTCTTCCAGACGCTCGATTTTATCGAAAACTTCTCCGACCAGATGGCTTGCGGCAGCAGGATTATCCAGAGCAATGTACTCAGCGATGGCATCCAGTTCCTGGAAGGCGGGCTCCGTCCAGATCACCTCAGCCATTTACTCATTTTCTCCCTGGCCTCACCTTGACTGAACGTTCTTCCCTCAAGTACAGCACGCTCTCCTCGTGAGAGCCCCTCAAGCAGCTCAAGCCGACGCTGCATGAATTCGTAATCCTGCACATCGACAAGGTATGCGGATGGCTGACCATGCTCCGTGATCAGTATCGGCTCTTTAGACAAGTGCAGATCTGCCAGAATCTTTGTGGCTTGGCGCTTGAGGTTCGTAACAAGCTCAACTTTCATGGGCTCACCCTGAATTAGACTAATAGTGACACTATAGTATCACTTTTCAGGTGAGGCAATCACAGCTAACGAGGCTGTAGAAAAACCCGATTTAGAGCCATCTCCACCGCCTGTTGCTCTCATTTTCTTCACCCTGCCAGTCATCTGGCTGGGGAGTATTAATATCGGCATTCAGCCACTAAGGTGCGCGCCTAATGTCAGTTAAGAGGGCTATTTGGCTCTTATGTAGCGACGCATCCCGCTCATAGCCCTTCATGACGCGACCAAATGGCCATAATTCGCTAACTTCTCAATATTGTGCACCAAGCAGTAGAGCTGCCACTGACCTTGCACCTTTTTCTTACCCCGAAGGCTGAAGCAGTTCAGTCTTTTCGTTGTGCCAATGTTGCCGAAGACGGGCTCTACGACTGACATGCGATGGCTGTAAATTTCTTTGCCCTTCGGGCTATCAACTCGGTGCTTCATCCAGTCCGTGTAATTGGGTAAGCGGTTGCGAATCTTGCCAGTGTCCGTTTCTCGTTGCCCGCGATAGGACAGCTTTTCGCCGGTTGGGCAGATACACGTTAGCGCTACTGGATCAAACTGGAACGCGCTGGCGGGCGTCGTCTCTCGCCAGCCTTTGTCCAGCAGGTTCTGATGGCGCTTGCCGTATTTGTCTTTCTGGTTAGCGAACTTCGGATCTCGGCTGCGGAACTGGTTATCTGGGATGTAGCCGTTGATCTGCTGTTCGTGCAGATACTTCATATTGGGTTTACTCGTCTCATCCATGAGACTCGCCCTTCGGGCCAGCCTGCGGCTGTTCAAATTTATTCCCGATAAATTTGTCATTGGCAAAGCCTGTATCCGCGGTGACGACGGTGCCTTTCTGGTAGATGTTTTCCGCAATGCCCAGTTTCTTAAAACGGGCTTCGACCGTTTCCAGTACGGGCTGCAAGGTGTGATGTTCCTGGCCTTCGCCGAAGGCCTGAGCGTCAATGACGATCTGGTGCTTTTTATCCACCGTGGCTACGCCGTTATAGCCCTGGATCGTGCCCTTGTTTGTCGTCATTTTGGCACTTTCATTATCGGTCAGATTGCTCTTCACTTCCTTGACCCGCTTCCCTCGGCCCATCCTTGGGCTGTGCGTCTTTAGGAAGCGATCAACTTTGTTCATGGCCGCATCTAGCGAGAGAATCATCTTGGCTCGGCGAATATCCCGATCCAGGTCGGCTTCCGTTTCGGCTTCATCACGCGCGTAATGCTCCAATAAATGATGCCGAATCAGGCCTCTCAGCTTCTCCCGCTTCTCGCCCAATTCTTTGAACGTACCCGACCATTCCTTAGAGGCATCGGAGGACATCTTGCAGCCGTCAATGGCAAAGAGTTCATTACCCAGCAAGCCTTGTTCATGGCACACCAGCAGCACTTGTTCGAATAGCGCTTCAATCTCATCAGCATGGCGACTGACGAAGCTGGCCAGTGTGGTGAAGTGGGGAACGGTATCGCAGGAAAGGGCTTTGAAAATAATATTGGTCTCGCAGCACCACTGCATCTCACGGCTGGAGGTGATGCCTTTGGAGTAAGCAAACAGGATAATCTTAAGCAGGATGGCCGGATCGTAGGCCAGCCGACCGGTCGCATCGTTGCGGTACTTGGGGTGGAAAACGGACAAGTCGAGTTTATGCTCGATCAGGTAGTGCACTGCGTGCTCAAAGGTGCCGGGTTGGAGTTGATCTTGGTAGTTGATCACCACCATGGCGTTTTGATCGTGGTTATAAGGCTTGAAGCGCGGCATGCTGACCACTCCTCGTCTGTTTTCTCGATCCTACCAAAACTTAGCCGTCAGCGGGGTTTTTCTACAGGCTCAACGCCCGCAATCACGCGCTTGTCGCGTGGATTGCATTGTTATGCCACCTGGATCAAAATATACCAATTATTGGTACTGCCGAGGTGGCATCATGCAAAAGAACACCAGCATCTCTCTAGGCCAACATTTTGATGCGTTCATTGCAGAACAGCTCAAAAATGGCCGATACAGCTCAACCAGCGAAGTAGTTCGTGCAGGATTACGCCTGCTTGAAGAGTCCGAAACCCACCTGACTACGCTCCGCAAACTGCTTAAGGAAGGCGAGGACAGTGGTTTTGACGACTACTCCTATGACTCGTTCATTCGCGAACTGGACAACGAAGAGCGCTGATGCCGAATTTCAAGCTTTCCAGGAAGGCCAAAGCTGACCTCAAATCTATTGCACTTTACACGGAGCGTGAATGGGGCCGGGATCAGCGAAACCACTACATTTTTCAGTTCGACCAGTGCTTCCACCTACTGGGTGAAAATCCGAACCTGGGGCAATCCTGCGAGGATATCAGCCCGGGCTACCGACAGTACCCACAGGGAAGCCACATCATCTTTTATCGGGTAGCCGCCGACGGTGTTGTAGAAATTATCCGTATCCTGCACAAACGCATGTTGCCAGAAGGGCATCTGCTGTAAGGCATAACGCTTTTGTTATATGGCGGCCCACCAGAGTACATAGCTGATCCCAGCAACACACGCTATGAGTACGATTGAGAAGATAACCAAGAGCAGAGCCAATACCCCTGTCTCAGGGGCCACCTGCAATCCAAGCTTTTCTCTCAGTTCAAAAATATCGTCTCGCGTTACTATCGAAAGCCAGGCACCGATAGAGAAAAATATGGCCAAGCCTACCCCGATTAACCACGGCAAATATAAGGCTAACTTGGCGTGCTCAGATTCGGTGTTCGCGAAGTAGAAAGAAAGCATTGCTCCCGAAACAGCGAAGTACAGACCAATTATTTTGACCACGATTTCAAGATAAAACTTATAGGTATCAATATGCTGCTGATACTGACGCCAATCTATTTCCGACTGCTCCATACTGCTCCTTACATATAACGCGGAGCACAGCGGCGGCCCGTCAGGGACGTCCGGCGGCCATCGGCCGCGTACTGATGCGGTTGGTTATATTTTGCTGGTTGCGGCATCGGTTTCGCGTCTACCACGCAGCACTAAATATAGCAGCGGGCCTGCAGATACAAACACCACTGTCAGAACGAAAAATGGGATGAGATACCCCAACCCTTTGCCACGGCTTCTGGCGTCTTGGTACATCCAGACACATGCCAACGCGGCGAGAATGTAGAGATCTATGACCACCTGGGCGGTATCCGGGCTGGACATAAGCTGTACACCAAAGGCCAAAAGCGACTGCTCTGCACCGGCCATGACCCAAAAGGTGAAGCCCATGAATAGGCAGAGAATGATTAGGGGAAATGTCGATATTCTCATGATCTTCCTTGATTGAGGTTTAAGAAATATAACGATATAGATAACCGTCCACCGCCCCCGCATCCTCAGTCACGCCTGAATTAAGGCCGGCACGCGACCAGGCTCCTGTGGATCGGTTCATCGGCTTGTTGGACTGGTCCGCACTCAAGGCTTCAGGCTAGCCTATGGGGATTTGAAAGGCCAGATTTCCGGAGCTGGCCACGGGGTAGCGGAAAAGGTTTTCTGATCCCGATCAGATTGAAGCAGCTTGGCTCGATTCACAGGGCAAAGCGGACGGGGTTTGGGACGGGTTTTCCGACATTTCCAGACAACCGGCAAGACAAGCTCCCCACCGACGATCCCTGTCATGGTCTTACTCCGTGCCACCCCTGAACCCTGCGGATTCATGGCGGTGCCCTCGAGGGTGCGATGGGGGCCAGGGCCATCAATTGACGCTCGCAGACCGGACAGTGGGTCTGTGATGGGCTCCCGGGAAAGCGGCCAAGATACCCTTGCCACTGAATTGGCTTCGGTGACCGGACCGGTGCTTGCCCCACTTCCGCCCGGGCCTGATCCAGCTTTTCCCGACAGGCCACCGCATACAACCCATAACTGCGAACAATGTTCAGCCCCTTGCGAGGCACATGCTGCAGTAACCGCCCGGTCAACTCTCCCGTGCTCAGGCGTTCCTTCCGGCATCGTTTCCGACCGCCATCGGGATTGTCCCGGTGGGCATGGTAACGGAACAGGACATCGTCCTGGTCCGCCCGGAATTTTGATAACTGACGGGGGCGCATCGGCCCGCCCCGCACGTAACGAGCCAGGTATTCCACCACACCTTCGGCATTGTCGTACCGCTCACGAAGGTTCACGTTCCAGGGTTTGCGGCCCAGCCGGTTAAACAGGTTGTGGCTGCTCGTCGGTGTCTCGCCGTTCGGTAACGCCAACTCTCCACTATCCACGGCCCTCTTTAACTGGGCCAGGAAGTGTCCCCGATACTTGAACATCACCGCACGGATCGGCAAAAAGCAGTTCTTGACCGGCAAACGCCATTGTCCTCGGTCGTCCAGACCGCCCTCGGTGACGGCGCAGTGGATATGGGGATGCAGGGTGAGAGACCGGCCCCAGGTGTGCAAGACACTCAGAATGCCTGGCTGGGCACCCAGATAAGCCGGGTCACTCAAAAAACACAGAAGCGTTTCCCGGACGGACTGGAACAACCAACGAGTCATCTGGTCCGTGTTGCGGCGCCAGTAAGGATGTAACTCGTGAGGCAGGGTAAAGATCATATGGCGGTGGGGGTGATCAATCAGGCGGGACTTCTGGCCTTCCAACCAGCGCTCAAGCTGTATCCGGTTGCATTGCGGGCAACTGCGGTGGCGGCAGGAGTTGTACCAGACTCTCTGCACATGCCCCTCGGGACAGCCTTGAATGTGGCCACCCAGTGCTGACGTGCGGCACATTACCATGGCCCTGGCCGCACGGTGCACATGCGGTGGTAAGGCGGTTTTCTCCGCCAAGGCCGGGTACCCCCGGGCTATCACCTCTTGCAGTACTGTCTTCATCCTTGAAAACCCTGCCTAATAATCTACGATCTACAAAGCTCTCAGACGCGCTTCCCGCGCTTGCGCGGCTAGTTCAACGCCGAAGCACAGCGGCGACCTTGGAGTGGCGACGAAGGAGCCACGTAAAGGGCGTCCGGCGGCCACCGGCCGCGAACTGCTGCGCCTTGTTAAATTTTTACGTCGGATAGATAACTAGAAATAGTTTCTGCCTTTGAAGCATACCGCTCAATTGTTTGAGCCAAATACTCTGCCTCAAGCTTTGCTGATGGAAGATCCTCTGACAGATACTCCATTGCATCTTTGAAATCGTCATAACCGATCGAATTACCGAATTCAGAGAATGCGGAGTTGAGGGCGAGATGGAAGCGTTCAGAGTCCCTTGGATGAGTGGTGTGCCAAGTATCTACCTGCATCCATGGCTTAAGCTTTTCTGCCAGTTGTTCGATATTCATACAAGCTCCGTTGTAGTGAAATTTAACGCCAGCCATAAGCGGCGCCCTGAAAAGGGCGTCCGGTGGAGGGCCAAAGGCCCGGAACAAACTTAATGGCTTTGTTATATTAAGCCCCTATTGAATAAAAAATTTGTATGCGATGTTCATTTAATCTCACCTCTTGTCAATCTTGTCAGGCCCTGATCAAAACACCTATTTTCAACATTGTCTGCGAGCAATTTTTCACTTCCCTGAGTGGCATCTAACTCATATGCTGACCTGACTACCATTCTCCATACTTGGTCATCGGGTGCGCCAGAGATCACCGCTTCTTGTGTGTAACCTTTGCCTTTAAGCTTGATTGCTGATGGCACGAGTGATTTATGATAATTGCAATAATCAATTAAGTCTCTAACCAGCTGTGCCTCTCTATGCGTAAATTCTGCATTCGCGAGCCCAGAAGTAGACATTAAAATAATACATATCGATGTTTTTACGACCTTATACAACATAATAACTCTCAACATTAATTTAGCACAGCGGCACCCCGAGTGGGGTGGCCTGCGGGCGCATATCTATACGAATGATTATTTCTGAATGTTCGACTGGTGAGTATCTGCAGACTCAGCCGCTTTGCGGAAATCCACAGCCGCAGTGGTGCAACTGCAATTGGCGCAGATTCTGTCGCCAGTATCCCACCCCTGCAACCGCTCTTTACTGGTATCCGATGAGCCACACTCTGGACATTTGTACATAGTCATTCCTTCCTCTAGCTTTCAGTTAACTGCTGGTAAGTAATACTGTAACGGACCTGAAAAACCAGTGTTGGATTATTTTGATGAGTGGCCACAAGTAAATATAACGCCGCCAACACGCGCGGCTTTGTAGTGAAGGCGAAGCCGCAACGAAAAAGACGTCGCCGTGCTTGGCTTTGTTAGGACTTCTTGACACTGGTGGCAACTTTTTCTACTGCCTTTATCAAATCCTTCATTTTCCGTATTAGAGCTTCCTGCGGCACGTCAGCCCCGAGGTAAGGCCGAAGGTCGATAGTATGAGACTCCTTTACGGAACGATCTAGCCCATACTCATATTCAGCAACAACAGTAAACTTTTTAGGCAGTACTGACTCATCAGCATTTTCAGCAAAAACAACAAAACCTTGAGCTAATGAGAATGTCATCTCCGAGCCAGGCGCAAAGGCATAAATCGGCTGAGTAAAAGCTGAGCATGTTGCCAAATCGCTTTCAGGATTATTTTCCCCAAACTTATAGAAAGACCTGTCTATCGTTAGCCTCAAATTACGTGCAGAGGTTCGGCCTGAGTTACAGATCGTAAGATAGAAAATCGGATTGTCAGCTTCCAGTTTCGGCGACACCGTAACGTATGGGCGACTTATGGCCTCGTTCTGTTCTTGCATTACCTCAACTACACGCTTGTTGGCCTTTAAGATCTGATAGGTTGCCCAAGCATAGAACCCAGTGATAATCACGAGAGCGCCGGTGAGAATTTCAATCATTGGTAAGTTATTCACTAGCTCGGTCATCTTATGTCCTAACAGTGATTCTACACCCAGCTACAAAACCTCAATGAACGCGACGGCGCATTCATTGGGATTTTGCAGCCTACCATTTTGACTCTACCCCATTGATTCCCTTGAGAGCAAAGCAAAATTTGGCGGTATAGACAAAATTCGCGTGCTTGCGCGATTTGCTATTTTCAATAATACTGTATATATAATCAGTTAAAAGCCACGTGGGTGCAATCTATGAAACTGATGGAGAGGGTGAAAGCTGCCCTCAGAGTCAAGCGCTATAGCCTTCGCACTGAGAAAACCTATTGCTACTGGATTCGCTTTTTCATTCGTTTCCACAGAATGCGGCATCCTGCCACCATGGCGGGCAATGAAGTGCGGCAATTTTTAGAATATCTCGCGATAGAGAGGCGTGTTGCTGCGGCAACACAAAACCAGGCACTCAACGCCATCGTATTTCTTTATCGCCACGTTCTAGATCAACCGCTGGGTGAGATTGGTAATTTTAGCCGGGCTAAGCGCCCTCAGCGCTTGCCTGTCGTGCTTTCCCACCAGGAGGTTATGGGTGTGTTTGAGCACCTGTCCGGCTCCATGCTCCTGATTGCATCGCTGATGTACGGCTCTGGGTTAAGAGTCTCCGAAGCTTGTCGGTTACGCGTAAAAGATATCGATTTTGCGCGTCACGTCATTACTGTCCGTGCGGGCAAAGGCAATAAAGACCGCACCACGCTATTGCCCCCCTCTTGTGAGGAAGCGTTAAACGCCCATATTCAGATAGCGGAGCAACAGCTTGCGGCCCGCATTGAAACCAACGCCATTCCGGTATCACTGCCCTACGCGCTGGATCAAAAATATCCGAATGCGGGCATTTCCCTCGCATGGCAATGGCTTTTTCCTTCATCCAAGCCCTGTTTCGATGACGACAACCGGATAGTGCTACACCACATTCATACGTCTGCCGTACAAAAAGCCGTTAAATATGCCATGCGATCTTCTTCTCTGACGCGCCCTGGGTCATGTCACTCTTTACGCCACAGTTTCGCAACTCAGCTGCTAAGCCAAGGCACCGATATTCGCACGGTTCAAGAGCTACTGGGACACAAGAGCATCGAAACCACTCAAATATACACCCATGTGCTGGGTAATGGCTTTGCGGGTGTTAGAAGCCCATTAGGTTAGCGCCTTACTTAGCAAAGCTGTCACCCGGTCACAGGAGTTCTCTTGCATCTCCCCCACCCGCCTCCTACACTCCACCAACGAACAGCTTGACGGGGTGCCGGTGAAATCCGGCTGAGATGGCGCAGGGCGAGCATTTTTTGCTGCCAAGCGCTGGTCCCGCTGAACCTGATCCGGCTAATGCGCTGCTTATATAACGAGTGGCGCGGGTACCGGCGTAGGGATCAAGCGATGGCCATGGCTTCATTTCACGCCACCTTTCCGCGCCATTTCCTCGATCTCTCCCGCCAGCCCTCCGGATCATTACCACCGGAGGCATCATGGGCTACCGCTTTACTAATCTCACCACCGCCTGCCAAGACGATTGGCGCGCCTATATTGAGCATGATTTTGTGCGTCAATTGGGCACCGCCACGCTGCCTGAAGCGTCGTTTCGCCACTATTTAAAGCAGGACTACCTATTTTTGATTCACTTCGCCCGCGCCTACGCGCTGGCTGCCTATAAAAGTCCTACCCTCGCTGATCTTCGCCAAGCCCATGAGGGCTTGAAAGCCATTGTGGATGTGGAGCTGGGCCTGCACGTGGGCTTTTGCCAGGAGTGGGGGATTTCCGAGCAAGAACTGGAGGAACTTCCCGAAGCCAGAGCAACGCTCGCCTACACCCGCTATGTGCTGGATACCGGCAGCCGAGGTGATCTACTCGATTTGCACGTGGCACTGGCCCCCTGCCTGGTGGGCTATGGCGAAATCGCCAACTGGCTTAACGCCCAGCCTTCTAGCCTGCGCGGTAGCCAAAACCCCTATGATGCCTGGATCGCCATGTACGAAGGCGAAGAGTTTCAGGCCGCCATGCAGGCGGAGCTTGAATGGCTCAATGCCCGCCTAGCCGACGTTACCCCCGCTCGCTTTAATGAGCTAAGCAAGATCTTTCGCGATGCCACTCGCCTGGAAATCGACTTCTGGCAGATGGGCTTAGACCTGATAGACCAAGATCTCACTATCTAATCCTGCAAAACAACAATCGTATGGAGACCGTTATGACTAAGTCCGTAACAAGTAGAACCAGTCACTTTTTAGCCGAAACCGCGCAGGTGGATGCCGCCGCCATCGCGCCGCTGCCAGGCTCCCGCAAGGTGTACGTGGAAGGCTCCCAGCCAGATATTCGCGTGCCATTTCGGGAGATCACCCTGTCGCCGACTAAAACCACCGGCATTGATGAAGAGAACCCGCCGCTGCTGGTTTACGATACTTCCGGCCCCTACACCGACCCCGACGCCCAGATTGATCTACGCCGTGGCCTGCCGGCGCTGCGCCGCGCTTGGATTGAAGCGCGGGACGACACAGAGTTCTTAACCGGCCCCACAAGCGAGTATGGCAACCGCCGCGCCAACGACCCGACGCTTGCCCAGCTGCGCTTTGATCTAACCCGTACGCCACGGCGGGCAAAACCGGGTAAGAACGTTACCCAGCTGTACTACGCTCGCCAGGGTATTATTACCCCGGAAATGGAGTTTATTGCCCTGCGGGAAAACCAGCGTCGCCAAGCGTTGGGTACCGCTGAAGTTGAGCGCATTTTAGGCCACCAGCACCCAGGCCAGAGCTTTGGCGCCAGCTTGCCGGAGGAGATCACGCCAGAGTTTGTGCGCGATGAAGTCGCCCGTGGGCGGGCAATTATTCCCAATAACATCAACCACCCAGAATCTGAACCGATGATTATTGGCCGTAACTTCCTGGTCAAAATTAACGGTAATCTGGGTAACTCCGCGGTGACTTCTTCTATTGAGGAAGAAGTAGATAAGATGACCTGGGGTATTCGCTGGGGCGCGGATACCATCATGGATCTCTCCACCGGCCAGAACATTCACGAAACCCGCGAGTGGATTCTGCGCAACTCGCCGGTGCCGATTGGCACGGTGCCTATCTATCAGGCACTGGAAAAGGTCAAAGGCGTGGCCGAAGACCTTACCTGGGAAGTCTTCCGCGATACGCTGATCGAGCAGGCGGAACAGGGCGTGGACTACTTCACCATTCACGCGGGCGTACTGCTGCGCTATGTGCCGCTCACCGCCAAGCGGGTCACCGGCATCGTCAGCCGTGGCGGCTCGATCATGGCCAAGTGGTGCTTGTCCCATCACCAGGAAAGCTTCCTGTACACCCACTTCGAAGACATCTGCGAGATCTGCAAGCAGTACGACGTGGCGTTCTCCCTCGGCGACGGCCTGCGCCCCGGCTCGGTGGCCGACGCCAACGACGAAGCGCAAATGGCGGAGCTTAAAACCCTGGGCGAGTTGACCCATATCGCCTGGAAGCACGATGTGCAGGTGATGATCGAAGGCCCCGGCCACGTGCCCATGCACTTGGTGAAAGAGAACATGGATAAGCAGCTGGAGTACTGCGACGAAGCGCCCTTCTACACCCTCGGCCCACTGGTGACGGATATCGCCCCGGGCTACGACCACATTACCTCGGGCATTGGGGCGGCGATGATCGGCTGGTTTGGCTGCGCCATGCTCTGCTACGTCACGCCCAAGGAGCATCTGGGCCTGCCCAATAAAGACGACGTCAAAACCGGCATTATTACCTACAAGATTGCTGCCCACGCGGCGGATTTGGCCAAGGGCCACCCGGCGGCGCAGCGCCGCGACAACGCCCTCTCCAAGGCGCGTTTCGAGTTCCGCTGGGAAGACCAGTTCAACCTGGGGCTAGACCCGGATACTGCCCGGGAATACCACGATGAAACCCTGCCCAAGGACTCCGCCAAGGTGGCGCACTTCTGTTCCATGTGCGGGCCGAAGTTCTGTTCTATGAAGATCAGCCAGGAAGTACGTGACTATGCGAACGAACACGGGCTAAACGGCGATCAGGAAGCGGTGATGAAAGGCATGGAAGAGCAAGCGGAGAAGTTTCGCAACAAAGGCAGCGAGCTGTATCAGGAAGTTTAAAATAGGCAGCAACTGAACAGCTTTACTACTGAATATGGCCCTTGGGTATTAGTAAAACTCAAGGGCCAATTTTATATCCATTCACTTCTGGTTCAGTCACTCAGGCTTTTTAACCTTATTATTTATCAAAATTATAGCTTGGCCACAGAATCTGCCCTAAACGTATTGAAATTAATTTCACTTAAGTAGCGATTGATTATACATTGCTCGTGTATGATTATCATTTATAGAGCAATCTGTTTATAACGATTAATTTAAAACCAACACCTATCAAAGAACCGACTCCAGATGAAAACCAAACTTTCCCTAGCGGTATCTCTTGCTCTGGTCAGCGCTGGCCTGCTCAGCGGCTGCAGCGATGATAACGAACCAGCAGCATCACAACTGGAAGCGCCGATGCTGCAATATATCCCGGCAGATTCCCCCTACTTCATGGCCACGCGTGAAGCATTGCCTGAACAAGAGGCTTTTGCTCTTTATCAGCGCATGCAGCCCACGGCGAGCCTCGAATCTGACCTGGATGAACTGCGCGACACGCTGCCCCAACTAGAAGACGATGAAGTACAGCATGCGTTGATGACGCTGTTAATCGCCATGGGTGAAGAGCTGGAGGGGGTTGAATCAATAGACGATGTCCATGCGCTGGGCCTGAAGGTAAACCCCCAGGCCGCCGTGTATGGGCTAGGCATCTTGCCTGTATTGCGCATGCAGCTGCACGATGAAGAGGCCTTTCGCGAAACGCTTCAGCGCATTCTAACCAAGGCAGACATCAACCCGAACACAGCCACCACTAACGGCACCGATTACTGGGTGCTGACGCCTGAGGGGCCGGTCAATGCGATCCTAGCCATTATTGACCAACAACTACTGTTGTCTGTCGTGCCGCAGGATGCCAGCGACGAGCTGCTAGCGCAGGTCTTGGGTAACACCCCGCCTGATAGCAACATTAGCGACACCGGCGCACTGGCCGAGCTTGAGCAGCGCCATGACTTTACCCCTTACGGGGCCGGGCAAATCGACTCTTCGCGCTTTCTGAATGAGCTGAGTACGCCCACGCATTTAGGCACTCAAGCATTGATGGACGCCGTTGAGGCAGAGCAGCTGGATCTATCTGCCTGTCAGGCCGATATTGACCGTATTACCGGCCGCTTCCCCGGCCTTGTGCTGGGCATGCGCGAGTACAACCAAGACCGCATGGAGCTGAATGTCATTCTGGAAACCGATGAAGGTATTGTCACCGACCTGCGCGCTCTGACCACTCAGGTGCCGGGCCTAGGTAACACAGAGGGCATGTCAAGCTTGGGGATGGGCCTGAATTTACCGATGCTGCTTCAGACGGTGCAGAAATATGCGCAGGAAGTGCGTCAAACCCCCTTCAGTTGTGGTGAGCTACAGGATCTAAATAGCGCCTGGACCGAGATCAACGTGGCGATGAACAACCCTGCTACGATGATGATCGGGTCAGCGCTATCCGGCTTGAGAGCCCGCATCGACAGTCTGACAATGACCGACGGTGAACCTTCCGGTACCGGCATCCTGACGATTGCCTCACAAAACCCACTGGGCCTGCTGTCTACCGTGAGCGCCTTCGCGCCTGAGTTAGCCGCGTTAGGACTTGAACCCGGTGGGGAAGCCAAGCAAATTGAAAGCATGATGCTGCCACCCGATGCACCGGCGCTTTACGCCGCCATGTCTGATACCGCCATTGTACTAGGCGCTGGCATCAGCGATTCAGAGGCACTGCAAGGTGAGCTGCAAGCGCCTGTATCAGAGCGTGACCTGCTGCTTCATGGCCACATGACAGGCGAGTTTTATCAGTCGCTGGCCGATGTCATGGAGCAAGTGCCATCCGATGACGTATCCGCGTCCGATATTGAACTGCTCAGGCAGTATGCTGAGATCTACAAGAACATAGAGTACGGGTTCAGAGTGGACGATGCGGGCGTTGAGATGAATTTCTCGCTGGAATTGAACTGATACCTGATAGCCATTGCAATCCGAAAAACCCGCTACCCGTTAGCGGGTTTTTCGCTTATAGCGTGATAGGTAGCACTGCGCAATTGAGCCGCTATTGACTTGGAACAAACCGGCAAGCATCGACCCAATATAAACTTAAGTAGCAACTCAAGCACTGCTTTATTGACTGTGAGCGTGCCGTAGCCATCTACTTACTGTGGGGTTCCACGATGCCGACGCTGCCTTTCAAACCCTGGCCAACTCTTATTGCGGTGGCCATAACTCTGCTGATATGGCTGGTTATTCCGTTGCCGGAAGGCCTCACTTCTGATGCTTGGCTGATGCTGGCTATTTTCGTGGGGACGATTGCCGCGATTATTGGTAAAGCAATGCCCATCGGCGCTATTTCAGTCATTGCTATTTCCGTCGTGGCGGCGAGCGGGGTGACCAGCGATAATCCGGGTGCTGCCATTAGCGATGCGCTAAGCAGCTACTCCAACTCGCTGATCTGGTTAATCGCCATCTCGATTATGATCTCACGAGGGTTGATTAAGTCGGGGCTGGGAGCGCGCATCGGCTACTATTTCATCTCCCTTTTCGGCAAGAAGACGTTGGGGATCGGCTATAGTTTGGCCTTTTCCGAGCTCTCTATTGCCCCCGTCACCCCGAGCAATACCGCTCGGGGTGGCGGGATCATGCACCCCATCATGCGCTCTGTTGCTAAAGGCTTTGACTCACGCCCGGAAGACGGCACGTCGAGCAAAATTGGCAAATACCTGGCGCTGGTGAACTATCACAGCAACCCCATCACCTCGGCGATGTTTGTCACGGCTACTGCTCCTAACCCATTAACCGTACAGCTAATTTCAATCGCTACCGGTGCGGAAATCCAACTGAGCTGGATGACCTGGGCGCTCGCCATGCTGTTACCTGGTTTGGTAGCGATCCTGGCTATGCCCTATATTCTTTACCTGCTTTACCCACCGGAAATAAAAGAGACGCCTCATGCCACGCAGATGGCACGCGATAAACTTGCCGAAATGGGTAAGATCAGCCGACATGAAGGCATTATGCTGTGTGTTTTCTTGGTGCTATTGCTGCTGTGGGCGGATATCCCAGCGCTATTTCTGGGCGATGCCGTCACCCTCAACACCACCACCTCTGCGTTTATCGGGCTATCGATACTCCTGCTAACCGGCGTATTAACCTGGGACGATGTGCTGGCGGAAAAGAACGCCTGGGATACCCTACTCTGGTTCGGCGCCCTAATCATGATGGCAACCCAGCTCAACCAGACCGGCTTGATCGACTGGTTCTCCTCTAACATGCAGGACTGGATAACCATGATGGGGATCGGCTGGATGGGTGCGTCCGCCCTGCTCGTACTAACCTTTCTCTACACCCACTACTTCTTTGCCAGCACCACCGCGCATATCACTGCCATGATGGCGGCTTTTCTTACTGTTGGGTTAACGCTCGGCGCACCGCCCATGCCGTTTGTACTGATCATGGCCGCCACTTCCTCCATCATGATGACCTTAACTCACTACGCGACGGGCACATCGCCCGTTATTTTTGGCTCGGGCTACTTAACGCTGGGCGAGTGGTGGAAAGCGGGCTTCATCATGAGTGTCGTGAATCTGGTTATCTGGGTAGTGGTCGGCGGCTTGTGGTGGAAGCTGCTGGGCCATTATTGAAATATTTTTACCATTCGCCCTTTTAGCTTAATTTTATATTTAGCAGGCGGGTTGGCGCCCAGCGGTTTAAGACAGAATGTAGGCAAGCCATGACGAGTAGCGTGAGCACCAGCGCCACACTCATCGAGGAGAACCGATACAGCGCGCTATAAACTAAATCTTGCTGGGGGCCTAGTGATTGGCCAAACAGAATTCCTAAGGTGGTTAACCCGCCAAAACCGATTCCTGAGCCAACACCTTCGTGAATATGCTCCCGGGCGAAGAGCATCAACCCCAGCCAGTAGAGCAAAATTACCAGCAGGAAGTGATGGCTTTGCGTGTAAAGCAGTAACTGCATCAGTAGCGCTAAGTTACACCCTAGCAGCGTTCCCACCGCCCGCTTAGCGGCAGATGCCTGCGCGCCAGGATACCCCAAGGCAAACAGCACTAAGACGGATGCCATTTGCGCTGAAAGCGAGCCCTGCAAATCAAACACCTGAAAAACGACGAAGGATAGCGTGGCGGTTAATCCGCCGATTAGCGTTTCATGGCGAATTTGCGCGGCAGGCTTTGCGGCGCGGGGCGGCGGCTTACGCGCTTCCACGTCGGGAAACAGTGTATGCATCAGCATAGCAATAAACACCGCCAGTAAGCTGGCGACGAGATTACAGGCTAATAGATCGCTCAAGTCCACACTGGGGTAGCTGGCAAAGTGAAGCAAAATACTGAGCGTCAGCACGCCGTTGGCACCAAACAGAAACAGTGTCCCTTTCGCCATCAGGTTAAATCGAAACAAAAACATACCCAGCACTACCAGCGTCATGACCACCGGCATATGTTTGAGCAACCCCACTACCAGGGTCACTTCAAGCACGTTAAACGAAACATTGGTTAAAAACTGGCGAATAATGCTGCCATTCAAGATGGGCACCATGCCCAGCAGGAACATGGGAAAAACGGTAAAGAATACCCCGTAATTCCAATCCATAAGCTGGCTGACCACAAAGCCCAGCATGCCGCCGCCCGCCACGCGCAGGCATTGCCGCAGGCCGTTTTGGGTTAACCCTGGGCGTGAGGCACTCCGCGCTCCAGACATCTCGCGTTTACCCCAGCCACTTTTAATAAACATAATGCAGCCAGCTGATCAGATGCGACTGCAACCATACAAAGGGCTTCGCTAGCATAAAACTACTTGGCTGGAGCTGCACCGTGGCGCGTGCCCCGCTAGGCAAAGAACTAGCGATTGGCTCGGTTAGCGCGATGTGCACTCGCATGCGCTGAGCATCGCGCACCCAGCGGTCGGTCGTCGCAATATCGGCCAGCTGCCCGTCGGCGCTCAGTTGCCCTTCCCGCACACCGGCATCCATGGCGACCAGTTCAGCGTCAAATACCCGGCCTGGCCATGCATCGAATATCACGTGTGCCGGGTCGCCCGGTGTCGCATGGCGGAGGCTCTTTTCACGAAAATCGGCAATGATATCTATCTCTTCAGCCACCACCGCGACGGCTGGCTGACCCGCTTGAACGTAGTCACCAATGTCTAGTTGCAGGTTGGTTACACGCCCGGCTTGCGCGGCGCGCACTTGGGTGTGAGCAAGATCCAACTGGGTCTGGGAGAGCGCATTGCTCGCTTGGCGTAAACGCAGATTAGCTTTACCAGCGTCACCTAACTGTACTTTCAGGCTAACAATCTTTGCCCTGGCCGCCGCCACGCTGGCCTGGGCGGTGTGCGCAGCAGCCACCTGCTGTTCGTACTGCTGGCGCGATACGCTCTGCTGCGCAACAAGGGTTTCCGCGCGCTGCAGTTCTCCCCCACGCTCCGCAGCCGTCGCTTCAGCAGACGCCAACTCCGCTTGCGCAGAGGTTAGCTCTGCTTCCAACTGGGCATTCTCACGCTCGGCCTGTTCGCGATTAAGCTCCGCCCGCTCAACGGCTAACTGAAACGGCGTGGGGTCGATCTGAAACAGCACATCACCTTTTGCGACGCGCTGGTGATCGCTTGCTAAGACGTCGCTTACCGGGCCGCTCAGTTCCGGCGCAATCCGCGTTACCGGCCGAATTACCCTAGCCTCAGGCGTCATGGGCATAAAACTGTCGGCAAGTAAGAAGTAAATAAACAGCAATACAAAGGCAGCCATCGCCACCTTCACCCAGCGGGCAAATGTTTGATCAGGGGTCATGCAGGGCTCACTTGTTAGCCACCAGTTAGAAAACCTGGCAAGCACCTCTCAACGGGTGCGCATCGTGTCGGGGATGGCATAAGAGACGTTAGTCTAACAACTAATTAGCTTGCTAACAATGTTGATATCAAAACGGTCGACACTAAAAAGCCCCGTAACCTATTGGCTACGGGGCTTTATGACGTATAAATCTGATGTAACGATTTACCGCCCCTTCGATAAGCTGAGCACCATTATTCCACCGACAACCACGGCCCCTCCTACCAGCTGTACGGGACTGAGCATTTGGCCCAACACAAAGTAACCCAGCACCAGGGAAGCCACCGGCTCGATATTCATCACCGGGGCGTTGCGCGCCATATCGAGTCGCGGCACAAAAATAAACAGCGTCGAAAACGCCGAGCCATACAACAGCCCGAGCATCGCCAGCCCCAACCAGCCAGAGCTGTTATCGGGCAGGCTCATGCCGCCTGGCACCACACCAGCGATGCCGCCGATAATCATCATGATAAACACCGTTTGCATGGTGAGCAGGCTGCGCAGGGTGCTACCCACGCCAGCTAAACGGTGCTCGGTGACCCACAGCGCACAGGCGAACGCAAACGCAGCGGTTAGCCCAAAGCCAATCCCGGCGATCCACCCTGGCCCCATGTCATCGGCGCTGGCAATCCACGCAGGAATATCCAGCACCACCAATAAACCAATTAAAATAGTGCCCATAATCAGGCAGCTACGCAGCGTTGGGCGCGGACCACCCAGCGCCCAACTGAGCAGCGCCAGCTGAATAGGAAAGGTATTGACCAATAGCAGCGCAATCACCACCGGTAATCTCGCCACGGCCGAATAGAGGCTGATGCTCTGGATTGTGATCAGCAGCCCCACGGCGAGTTGCCACGGCCAGGTACCCCCTGGCAGCCATAAGCGTTTCTTCTGAACAATGACCAGCGTCAGCAAAATCAGGCAAGCAACGCCTGAACGGGTTAATACCGCCAGCAACAGCCCGGTGCCGTTATCAAACGCCAGCCGCGCAGAAACATGGTTGGCAGCAAACATCGTCGCCACGCACATCATTAATAGAATGGCTAAATGGCGCGGTAAAAGTTTTGGCAAAGGGGACGCTGACATAAGAACAAAACGGCTCATTAAGGGAGTAAACAGGGTAAGGTGCTGCGGGCATTTTTCGATCAATCGCCTAGAATGCCTAGCTTTTACGTAGAAGGCTAACGAAATCCAGGCGCTGCTTTTGCGCACTGCAACATGTTAAACTAAAGACTAACCCTTTGCTCAATAACCTCCTAGCGAAAAGGTTTTTATGAACGCACCGGTGCTGGTCATTAACTGCGGTTCCTCCTCTATTAAATACGCGTTGATTGATTCCGACCCCCAGACACCACGCCTTGAGGGCATAGCGGAACGCTTGGGTAGTGAGGACGCACGCCTTAAGGGCAAAAACAGCGCCGGTGACCGTTTTACTCAGCCACTTTCCGGTGCTGACCATACCCAAGCATTGAATGCCATACTTGAGCGCATGGAGGGCCGATTACCAGCGGCGGTGGGCCATCGCATCGTGCATGGCGGCGAGCACTTCACCCAAGCTGCACTCATCGACGCTAGCGTCATTGCGGCTATCCAAACCACCGCCGCGCTTGCCCCCCTGCATAACCCAGCGAATTTGGCCGGCATTGCGGCGACCCAAAACGTCTTTCCTGAGCTACCGCAAGTAGCGGTGTTTGATACCGCTTTCCACCAAACCATGCCGCCGCGTGCTTACCGTTACGCCCTGCCTGAAAGCCTTTACGCTGAGCATGGCATTCGCCGCTATGGCTTTCACGGCACCAGCCACGCTTACGTTAGCCAGCGGGCGGGCGAACTGAGTAACCGTGGCACAGGCGGCTGGTTAACCGCCCACTTGGGCAATGGCTGCTCCGCCAGCGCGGTGTGGAACAATCAAAGCCAGGATACCAGCATGGGCCTGACCCCACTGGAAGGCTTGGTGATGGGCACCCGCAGTGGCGACGTTGACCCCGGCCTGCACGCCCACTTGCACCGCCAACTGGGCTGGTCGTTAGACAAAATCGACGACGTGCTCAATAAAGAGAGCGGCCTACTGGGGCTTTCCGGCTTAACCAACGACATGCGCGAAATTGAGGAGGCCGCTGAACAAGGCCGCACCACCGCACAGCTGGCGGTAGAGGTCTTCTGCTACCGGATCGCTAAATCGCTGGCGGGGCTCTCCTGCGCACTGCCGCAGCTTGATGGGATTATTTTCACAGGCGGCATCGGCGAAAACTCGCCGATTGTGCGTCGCCGTGTGCTCGCCCTATTGCCCCACTTCGGCTTTGCGCTGGATAACGCCGCTAACGAAGCGACTATCCGCGGCAAAGAGGGGAAGCTGGATAGCGCCGCTCATCAAGGCCCCCAGGTGTGGGTGATTCCTACCGATGAAGAGGGCCGCATTGCCATGGAAACCCGCCACTGCCTAGAGGCACGTGTATGACTCATACCGATCAGCCGCAAGCGATTCTATTAGTGCCCACCAGCCAGGGTGTGGGGCTTACCTCCGCCTGTCTGGGGTTAATTCAAGCACTGGACACCATCGGTCTAAAAGCCGGTTTTTTGAAGCCGTTTATGCAGAACGAGCTCAACGGCCCAGGCCTGGATCGATCCACCGCGTTGGTTTCCCGAGCACTAAATCAGCGCCCGCCGTCGCCGATTTCCCAGGCACGTCTTGAGCGCTTGCTACGCGAGAACCAAACCGATGAGCTAATGGAAAATGCCGTCGAGCTCTATGAACAGGTCGTCCAGCAGGCTCATCGCGATGGCAGCACCTTAGACCTGGTCGTGGTAGAGGGCGTGGTGCCCACCCAACACACCAACTACGCCACCCAAACCAACGCCCAGCTGGCCAACGCGCTAAATGCGCGGATTATTCTTGTCGGTACCGGTGACCTAAACGAACCCCAGGCGCTGGCCGAACAGCTTGATATGCACGCCCGCAGCTTTGGCGGTGTTAGCTCCAAGCGCACCCTGGGCGGCATTTTGATGCGCATGAAACATCTATCCTACGGCCAGGAAGATGACCTTTCTGCCGCGCCGGGCACCATCAAACCCCAGCTTGAAGAGTCGCTGCTCGCCGAGCTACGGCAATACTCGCCGTCGCTTGCCACGGACAAGTTCCACCTGATCGGCGTGGTGCCTTATAGCAAAACCCTTAGCGCGCCGCGCACCTTAGATGTGGCCCGAGCGCTTAACGCCAAATTATTGAACGAAGGTGAGGCAATCAGCCGCCGGGTGCTCTCCACCAGTCTCTGCGCCCGTAGCGCTGCCAACGCGCTGCATATTTTTAAACCCGGAAGTTTAATCGTCGCTTCTGGCGACCGCGACGATGTGGTGCTGGCCTCGGCGCTGGCGACCATGAACGGTATTCAGCTAGCGGGCGTACTACTGACCAACGGCTTTATGCCTAACGACAGCATGATTGAAATGTGCCGCCCCGCGCTCAAAACGGGCCTACCGGTATTGGCAGTAGAGACCGACAGCCTGACCACAGCGCAGCACCTCAGCCAGTTAAGCAGCGAAATCCCCATGGACGACTTCGAGCGCGCCGAACAGGTTGCACGCTACGTTGCAGCCCATATCGATCTTGAGTGGCTAAAAGCCCACCTAAGCAGTGGCTACACTCGTCGCCTTTCGCCTTCGGCGTTTCGCCACCAGCTGGTCAAACTCGCCCAGCAGGCTAAAAAACGCGTGGTACTACCGGAAGGAGATGAGCCGCGCACCGTCGAAGCCGCGATTATCTGCCAACGCCGTGGCATTGCGGACTGCGTGCTGCTAGGCAAACGCGACGAGATCAAAAACGTGGCGCGCAACCGTGGTCTGACGCTGCCCGATTCACTGACGATTATTGACCCTGAAAGCACCCGTGCGAACTATATTGGCCCGATGGTCGAGCGGCGCCGCGGCAAGCTCAACGAACTCACCGCCGAAGAACAGCTACGAGATAACGTGGTACTCGGCACCATGATGCTCCAGCTGGATGAAGTCGATGGACTGGTCTCCGGCGCCATACATACCACGGCTAACACCGTGCGGCCCGCCTTTCAGTTGATTAAAACCGCGCCGGAGTATAACCAAGTCTCGTCGATCTTCTTTATGCTGCTGCCCGAGCAGGTGGTGGTCTACGGCGACTGCGCGGTGAATCCCGACCCGGATGCCGAAACCCTGGCCGAGATCGCCCTGCAAAGCGCCCGCTCCGCTGAAGCCTTCGGTATCGAGCCCAGAGTAGCCATGATCAGCTACTCCACCGGCGACTCTGGCACCGGCGCGGATGTAGATAAAGTCCGTGAAGCTACCCGCATTGCGAAAGAACGCGCGCCGCACCTGGCCATCGACGGCCCGTTGCAGTACGACGCTGCCGCTATCGAGAGCGTAGGCAAACAGAAAGCCCCCGACTCGCCGGTGGCAGGTAAAGCCACCGTGTTTGTGTTCCCCGACCTCAACACCGGCAATACCACCTACAAAGCGGTGCAGCGTAGCGCCCGCGTGGTAAGCGTTGGCCCCATGCTGCAAGGGTTGAACAAGCCAGTGAACGACCTTTCCCGCGGCGCACTGGTCGACGATATCGTTTACACCATTGCGCTAACCGCGATTCAGGCCAGCCAGCGGGAAAGCTGAGTTACAGACACTTACCCTAGCCAATAAAAACGCCCCAAGCAGATAACTGCTTGGGGCGTTTTATTAACGGCTTACCGATATGTGAGGGTTAAACCAGCATCGGCACCATGGCTTCCAACACCATGACTAAACTCATCGCGGTGATGGTAAGAATAGAGACGCCAAACACCTTTTTGGCCCAGCGCACATCGTCGTCTAAGCGGTAGCCGCGCAGCGCCAAGTAGAGCCAGTAGCCGCCCATTACCAGCGCCACACACAGATACCCCGCGCCCGCCTGGCTGGCTAGCCCTAGCGCCAGCGAGGCGGGAATAAACGCCACGATGTAGCCAAGGATATGGTGTTTCGCCATTTTGACCCCACGCACCACCGGCAGCACCGGGATCGATGCCCTTTGATAATCCGCGTAGCGGAAGATCGCGATGGCATAGGAGTGCGGCATCTGCCACAGGCAGAAAATCACCAGCAGCATAATGGCACCGCTGTCGAACTGCCCCGTGACTGCGCAGTAGCCCACCACCGGCGGCATGGCGCCGGAAAGGCTACCTACCAAGGTGCCGTACTCTGAGCGGCGCTTCATATAGAGGCTATAAAGCCCCACATACACGCCCCAGCCAATGACTGCCAAGGCAACGGTTAACCCATTAGTGCCCAGCGCTAGACACACCACCCCCGACACGCCCAGCAGCGCCGAAACGCCCAGCGCTTGGGTGATGGAAATGCTGCCTCTTACCAGGGGGCGATGGCGCGTACGCGCCATCAATGCATCAATATCGCGGTCAATGACGTTGTTACACGCACAGCCCGACGCGATGATTAACGCGATCCCCACCATGACTGAGACAAAGCTGAGCCACTCGAACTGCCCCTGAGCGGCCAGAAAATAGCCGCCTAGAGTAGCAATCAGGTTACCCCCGATAATGCCGGGTTTGGTCAGCTCAAGCAGATCCCGCCAGCGGCTAGGTGCTGAAATCAGCCGATCATCATGTTGAGATGCAGATGCTGCATGATCCACAGCGAGCCTCCTACCACTAAGACGAGTATCGTCAGTGTGAAGACGAAGGACATCATGTTCCAGCCTTCGTCTGCTTTTGTACTCATATGCATAAACATACCTAACTGCACCAGTATCTGCAGCACGGCAGTCACTACCACCACCATCACGGTAACCAGTGTGCTTAGCGCACCACTCATCACTACCGCAAAGGGGATGATGGTCAGTATCAGCGACAATACCAGTCCTGTCACATACGACTTAACGCTGCCATGGGCATTGGGTGAACTAGACGAAGAATGACTCATCTCAAAGCACTCCCATCAGATAGACGAATGAGAAGACACAGATCCAGACAATATCGAGGAAATGCCAGAACAGGCTTAGGCACAAAATCCTCGGCCGGGTCATATCATTCAACCCTTTGGTGTATAGCTGTACCAGCATCACCAGAATCCAGATCAAACCAAAGGTCACGTGTAGGCCGTGGGTACCCACCAGAGTGAAGAAAGACGACAGAAAGGCGCTTTTATCCGGCCCATAGCCCTCATGAATCAGGTGCTGGAATTCGTAGATCTCCATACCGACGAACGCCGCGCCCAGCAGGAAAGTTACGGCGAGCCACGCTTTTACCTGACCAAGGCGTTCGGCGTTCATCGCCAACACGCCCATGCCGAAGGTAAAGCTACTGAACAGCAGCAGGAAGGTTTCGACCAATACGAACGGTAGCTCAAAAATCTCGGCTGCGGTTGGGCCTGCCGCCGTGCCTTTCATCAGCACGGCGTAGGTGGCGAAGAGTGACCCGAAGATCACCAAATCGCTCATTAAGTAAACCCAAAAACCAAACAGTTTCGTGCCCGTGGCATCATGATGCTCATGGAGCTCGTTTGATGCGCCGTGATGTAACGTATCCGTTGCCATTACGCTTGCGCCTCCACGCCTAGTTTTTGTTCACATTTGAGTTGATGCTCACGTTCGATGCGCTCAACTTCGGCGGCGGGAACGTAGTAATCGATATCGTCGTTAAACACCCGTGCCATAAAGCTGACAAACACACCCACGGCACCGACGCCGGCTAACCACCAGATATGCCATACCAGCGCAAAGCCGATGACCAGCGCAAAGAAACTGATAACTGGCCCGGCCACGGTGTTACGCGGCATATGAATATCGGTATAAGGGGCTTGCTCCAACTGCTCCTCGCTACGCTGTTTTTGCGTCCAGAAACTGTCGATATCACCCACTTCGGGCAGGCGCGCAAAGTTATAGAACGGCGCAGGTGAAGAGGTTGACCACTCCAGGGTACGGCCGTCCCAGGGGTCGCCGGTCACGTCTTCATTCTGTTTGCGGTCACGAATGCTGACCCAGAACTGAATAACGGTGCAGGCAATACCCAGCATAATGATCACCGCCCCTACCCAGGCCAGAATCATCCACGGCTGCCACTCAGGGTTGGCGTAGGACTGCATGCGGCGAACGGCACCAAAGAAGGCCAGCACGTAAAGCGGCATAAAGGCAACGTAGAAGCCGATAAACCAGCACCAGAACGAACGCTTGCCCCACTTTTCACTCAGCGTGAAGCCGAACGCTTTGGGGAACCAGAACGTCAGGCCGGCCATCATGCCAAACACCACACCGCCGATAATCACGTTGTGGAAGTGGGCAATCACGAACAGGCTGTTATGCAGCACAAAGTTGGCCGCGGGCACCGCCAGCATGACGCCGGTCATACCGCCCAGGGTAAAGGTGATAATAAAGCCCAGGGTCCACAGCACCGGCGACGTCAGTTCCAGGCTGCCGCGGAACATGGTGAACAGCCAGTTGAAGACCTTCACCCCGGTGGGAATGGCGATGATCATGGTCATAATGCCGAAGAAGGCATTGACGTTGGCGCCCGCCCCCATGGTGAAGAAGTGGTGCAGCCAAACGACAAACGATAGCAGGGTGATCGCGATGGTCGCCCATACCATGGTCATGTACCCAAACAACCGTTTACGGGCAAAGGTTGAGATAACTTCGGAGAACACACCAAAGGCGGGCAGGATCAGGATATACACTTCCGGGTGGCCCCAGGCCCAGATGAGATTGACGTACATCATCATGTTGCCGCCAAAATCATTGGTAAAGAAGTGCATACCAAAATAACGGTCCAGCGTCAGCAACGCGATCGTGGCGGTCAAAATCGGGAACGAGGCGATGATCAACACGTTGGCGCACAGCGATGTCCAGGTGAAGATCGGCATGCGGAACATGGTCATGCCTTTGGTGCGCATTTTAATGATGGTCACGAAGAAGTTGATACCGGTGAGCGTCGTCCCTATCCCGGATATCTGTAACGCCCATATCCAGTAATCGACACCCACCCCGGGACTGAACTCGATCCCCGATAAAGGCGCGTAGGCCAGCCAGCCGGTTTTAGCGAACTCGCCCACCACCAGCGAGATATTGACCAATATCGCCGCCACGGCAAACAGCCAGAAACTTAAGTTATTGAGGAAAGGGAAAGCAACGTCGCGAGCGCCAATTTGCAACGGCACCACCAGGTTCATCAGACCGATGACCATGGGCATGGCGACAAAGAAGATCATAATTACGCCGTGGGCGGTAAAGATCTGGTCGTAGTGTTCAGGCGGTAAATAGCCCGCTGCGTCACCCGCGGCCATGGCCAGCTGGGTACGCATCATAATCGCATCCGAGAAGCCGCGTAGCAGCATCACCAGAGCGACGATGAAATACATGATGCCGAGCTTTTTATGGTCAACGGAGGTAAACCACTCGTTCCACAGCCAGCCCCACTTACGGTAATAGGTGATTAACCCAAACAGCGCGATCCCACCAATGGCCATAAAGGCCGCAACGACCATGATAATCGGCTCATGGTAGGGAATTGACTCTAACGTGAGTTTTCCAAACACGGCTTAACCTCCCGCTTCAACGCTAGTCGGATGGCTGCGCACGGCATGATCCTGACTGGCTTGGTGATTGGTGTCACGACCGGATGCGGCCGTGTGCTCGCCTGCGCGGGCGCTTTCACCGTCGTGTGAGTCAGCATGGTCGCTGCTCATCGGGTGATCGCCGCTCATATTGTGCTCGCCACCGGTATGGAAGCTTTTCAAGATGCTTTCATACAGCGAGGGCGAAATCGCCGAGAAGTACTCCACCGGGTTCGATTCGCTGGGCTCAGCCAACGCCTCATAACCTTCAGGGTAGGTCAGCGTTTGTGGGGCGCCGCGCACCGTTTCGACCCAAGCGTCAAAATCATCGGGCGTCGTCACCTTGGCTTCAAAGGTCATGCCGGAGAAGCCCGCACCGCTGTAGTTGGTGGAGCGACCAGGGTAACTGCCAATTTCATCGGCAATCAGATGGACGTCGTTATCCATGCCCGCCATGGCGTAGATCTGGCTGCCAAGATGAGGGATAAAGAAGGCGTTCATCACTGAGCCGGAACTCACCCGAAAGCGCACGGGCGTATCCACCGGAAAGGCCACTTCGTTAACGCTGGCGATGCCCTGCTCGGGGTAGATAAACAGCCATTTCCAATCGAGTGCCACCGCTTGGATTTCCATCGCCGCCACGTCGCTTTCCAGCGGTTTGTGGGGGTCAAGGCTGTGGGACGTTTTCCAGGTCAATAGAGCAAGCACCGCGATAATCGCGCAGGGCACAATCCACACCACCGCTTCAATCACGTTTGAGTGCGCCCAGTCAGGGGTATATTTAGCCACGCTGCTATTGCTGCGCCGATAGCGCCAGCCAAACAACAGCGTCATGGCAATGACAGGAATAACCACAATCAACATCAGGCCAAAGGCGGTGAGAATCAGCGTACGCTGCTCAGCGCCAATTTGGCCTTTAGGGTCTAACAGCGCGGAACTACAGCCTGCTAGAAATAGACACAGCACAAGGAGCACCAAAGTGCCTCGCCTGCGCCAAAGTGAGCGTCGTTGCATGGTGTGATCTCATGAAATGTTCAATAAAAACCAGCCTGCTACATAGCAAGCTATATAGCAGGCTAACTACCACCTCATACTTTTCCCAAAACATGCTCTGAAATAAACGCTTCTAATAACCTACTTAAAAACGAAAATTAGCAGTGCACAGATAACGCTAGGCGTTATTGCTCCGGGAAAAATATGCGCTGCCAAATGGGGATCGGCGGCGGGCCTTAGCCTTTAAACCAGATAAGACTAAAGTATTTTCTATTGATCTAGATCATGAAAGAAGTGGCGCATTGCCGCACCCAAGGTATTGACGACGATTGGCAGTCGAGAATTCGTTACGTCACGGTGACGGCGGGGAGATCGCGACCATCACCAACGAGCAATTGCGGAGCCCCCTCTTCGTCGGTGACCACCACATCAAAATCGTCCAGGGCGGCGAAATAAGCAGGCCGAACCACGCCAAACTTACTGGCATCAACAACAAGTAGGCGCTGCATGGCGGTGGCAATAGCCGCCTGCTTGGGGGCCACTTCGTGGAAGTGAAAACAGCTAATACCGCGCTCCAAGTCTACCCCCGCCGCAGAGATCAACGCTTTATTAATGCCTAACCGCTCGATAGCGGAAGCCATGCTGTCACTGCTAAACGACTGCGAGGCGGCGTAAAACAGCCCGCCAAGTAGCACCAAGCGTACGTTGGGCAGTGCCGCCACAGCATTAGCGACGTTAAGCGCGTAAGTTACGACCGTCAGTTCATGAAAATGGCTCAACTGGCTCAACAAGGGAATCAGCGTGGAGCCACAGTCAATAAACAGCGTATCGCCCTCTTCAATAAAGGCGAGGGCGCGCTGACAAAGGCGGTACTTTGCCTGGTAGTGGCTGGCCTGCTGCTCGGTCAAATCGTAAATCGGCGTGACGCCAGGATAGTTCGCCATCACTAAACGTCCACCCAGCAGGCTAATCGCCGTGGTTTGGGTGGAGAGATCGCGGCGGATGGTCATCTCTGAAACACCGCAAAGCTCCGCCGCATCGCGCAGGTGAAGCGTCCCGCCACTGGCAAGCGTTTCCTCAAGCTTGGCAAGGCGCAGCGCACCACGGCCGTTTATGGTAGACATCTCCTGTTAAATCCCTCTAATTGCGGTGATCGCGATTGTACGACTGACGTTTCCATACTGGCCAAACGGCGACAAGAACGCCACTCTCACGGCCGCTATTAACGCACATAACGGGAGGTACGGAAGCGCTAGTACATTTAAACAGCGTTGATGTGACAACACTTGCAAATCAACGTTAGAAAAATAACACTAAATGTTATAATTTTAACATTAACGCCAGCCTGCATAATGACAACCCCGGATAGCCAAACCCAAAATGGCTCCGCTACAACCTTGTTGAGGCTCACATGACTGTTCGTACACACTTGCGCACCCACCTTCAGACTGCATCCCTTGTCGCGCTTGGCGCTGGCGTATTAGGGGCAACATTTGCCACGCCGCTGATGGCAGATGGCGCTCAGCCCCACCCGCTTGATCGACTCTGGTCATTCGCTAACGTTTCAGTTAACTACCTGGATTGGTCAAACGGCACCGAGACGCGGACTGGCTATAACGCTCCAAAAGGTGACTTTATGTTTCTCGAAATCGAAGGCGGTGCAGGCTTCAGCTGGGGCGAGTTTTACGGCTTCTTTGATTTCGAGAACCCCACCAACGACCAGTTTGATGAGTCCAGCGGAGGTAAAGACAACTTTCGTACAGCGGGGAAAGTAACCTCACACATTTACCTGGGTGATAGCCCGCTGTCGATCTACGCTCACCTTTATGACTTCCGCGACTACGGTTATGATAGCCGCGAGCAAGACCAGATTCTGGGCCTGGGCTACCGCACAACGTTTGATAACGGCCTGTGGTTCAAACCTTTTATTGGTGCCGCGCGTGTGCAAAGTAACGCCTACACGGGCATGAACGGCTTTATGGCTGGGTGGGTAGCGGGTTATGATTTCACCGCTTTCGACCAGAACTTCAGCGTCACTAACTGGCACGAGCAGACCTTTGGCCGCGATGACGAGTATCTGGATAAGAATTACGTGAATGACACAGCAGGCAGTGTGGGCACCAACGGTGCGCTGAGCCTGTGGTGGCATCCAAGCGATTTGATCACCACCGGCATTCAGTACCGTTACTCTGAGAATAAGTTGGGTACTCCCAACGAGTATCAGAATGCGATGATCTACTCCGTCAAGCTCAACTTACTCTAAACGCTTTAGGAGCCTCTGATTAACGTAATGAGCGCAGGCTAGACAAGGCAAAAATCAACGAAAAAGCGGAGTTTACGAGCAGTAAATGAGCATTTTGAGGCGATTTTTAACGCCGTATAGGCAAGCGTAATAGTTAATCAGAGGTTCCCGGACTCGAAGGATCTCCACATGACACTCCTTATGAGCTTGGTGGGTATGATCACTCTAGTGATCATTGCCTTGATATTCTCTTACGACCGTAAATCCATTCGGCTACGTACCGTGCTGGGCGCCTTTGCTATTCAAGCGGGCATCGGTGCCTTTGTACTTTATGTGCCCTTTGGCCAAGCGGTGCTACAGGCCATTTCTTCAGGCGTTAGCCAAATTTTGGTGTATGCCAACGACGGTATTGGCTTTCTGTTCGGCGGCTTAGCCGATGTGGATAATGTCGGCTTTGTGTTTGCGATTAAAGTACTGCCGGTCATTATCTTCTTCTCGTCACTGATTGCCGTGCTTTACTATATCGGCATCATGCAGTGGGTGATCCGCATTTTGGGTGGCGCTCTGCAGAAAGCGCTGGGCACCTCGCGGACCGAATCGCTCTCCGCAACGGCGAATATTTTCGTTGGCCAAACCGAAGCGCCGTTAGTGGTGCGTCCGTTTATCGCCCGCATGACGCCTTCACAATTGTTTGCGGTCATGTGTGGTGGTCTGGCATCGGTAGCGGGTTCAGTATTGGCGGGCTACGCCGCGCTGGGCATTCCCATGGAGTACCTGGTAGCGGCCTCCTTTATGGCGGCACCCGGCGGCTTACTGTTTGCCAAACTGATCATGCCGGAAACCCAAGATACCACCGACGGCGATAGCGTCTCCAAGGTCGAGGAAGAGATTGAGGCCCAGGAGGATAAGCCTACCAACGTGCTGGATGCGGCAGCATCGGGTGCGACATCAGGCTTAATGCTCGCAGCTAACGTCGGCGCCATGCTGCTGGCATTTATCGCCTTGATTGCGTTGGTCAACGGCATTTTAGGTGGCGTTGGCGGCTGGGTGGGCTTTGAATCGCTGAGTCTGGAACTGATCCTGGGCTGGCTGTTCGCCCCGCTGGCTTTCTTATTGGGTGTACCCTGGGAAGAGGCGACCCTGGCAGGCTCGTTCATTGGCCAAAAATTAGTGGTCAACGAATTTGTCGCCTACATCAACCTAGCGCCCTATATTGATGGGGAACAGGTGGTGGCTGCGACGGGTCAGCTGATGACACCGCACACCATGGCAATCCTCTCTTTTGCCCTGTGTGGCTTTGCTAACCTTTCCTCCATTGCAATTCTGCTAGGTGGCCTGGGCAGCATTGCGCCGACCCGGCGTAAAGAGATTGCCCGCTTTGGCGTTAAAGCGGTGTTGGCCGGTACGCTTTCTAACCTGATGTCGGCCTCTATCGCTGGCTTCTTTATTGCGTTGAGTAATGCGACCGCCTAACGCAACACGTACGACACAATACGGCGGGCGCTGCTATTTTTACGCAGTGCCCGTTTTTTTTCTTTTACTGATTTGCGAGAACGCCATGACCGCGACTGCCCCTTCACACGTTGTTCAAGCCGCCCGCCAAGCGCTCACCCTTATGGATTTGACGAGTCTGAATGACACTGACACCGATGCCACTATTGAATCGCTCTGTCAGCAGGTGAAAACGCCCTTTGGTACCCCTGCCGCTGTTTGCGTCTACCCGCAGTTTATCGTCACGGCGCAACGCGCGCTTACCGCTCACAATCTCAACGCTCAAGTTAAGATTGCCACGGTCACCAACTTCCCTAATGGTGGTGACGACATTATGGGTGCCGCGCGGGAGACCCGCGATGCAGTCGCGTCTGGCGCCCATGAAGTCGATGTGGTGTTCCCCTACCGCGCGCTAATGGCGGGCGACGAGGAAACCGGCCTTGAGCTAGTCGAGATGTGTAAAGCCGCCTGTGCCGGTCAAGCGCTGCTCAAAGTAATCATTGAGTCCGGCGAACTCAAAGAGCCTGCGCTGATCAAACGCGCCAGCGAACTGGCTATTGAAGGCGGCGCGGACTTTATTAAAACCTCGACCGGCAAAGTGGCCGTTAACGCTACGCTGGAAGCCGCCGAGATTATGCTCAAGGCGATAAAAGCCAGTGGCCAAGACGTTGGGTTTAAAGCGGCAGGTGGCGTTAAAACCGCCGAAGACGCGGCGGAATACTTGGCCCTTGCCAACCACATTATGGGGCCAGGCTGGGCAACGCCCGCGCACTTTCGCTTCGGCGCCTCTAGCCTGCTCGGCAATCTGCTGGAAGCCTTAACCGGCAACACTAACGCGGCTTCCTTTGACGGAGGTTACTAATGGCTACCGATGCAATGAAACACGCGCTACTACCGCAGGAGCTTATTCGCCTTAAGCGTGATAACCAGCCGCTACCTGCTGAAGAAATCAAAGGGTTTGTGCAAGGCATTGCCGACGACCGTATCAGCGACGCCCAAATTGGCGCCTTCACCATGGCGGTATTTCTCAACGGCATGAGCCGCGAAGAAGTGGTGGCGCTGACCACCGCTACCCGCGACTCCGGCCACGTCATGCAGTGGAGCGACCTGAACCTGCCCGGGCCGATTGTTGATAAACACTCCACCGGCGGCGTGGGTGATTTGGTCTCACTGGTGCTCGGCCCCTGGGTCGCCGCCTGCGGCGCCTTTGTACCGATGATCTCCGGTCGCGGCCTGGGACATACCGGCGGCACGCTGGACAAGCTCGAATCGATCCCCGGCTACGACCCCTACCCAGCCCCGGAGCGCTTCCGCGAGGTGGTGAAATCCACCGGCGTAGCGATTATTGGCCAAACGGGTGACCTCGCCCCCGCCGACAAGCGTATCTACGGCGTGCGTGACGTAACCGCCACGGTAGAATCGATTCCGCTGATTACCGCCTCTATTCTAGGCAAGAAGCTGGCCTCCGGACTGGATGCGCTGGTGATGGACGTTAAAGTCGGCAGCGGCGCCTTTATGCCCACGCCGGAAAAATCGCGTGAGCTGGCAAAAAGCATCGCCAATGTAGCCACCCAGGCAGGTACGCCCACGACGGCCCTGCTCACCGACATGAGCCAGCCGCTGGCACCCTGCGCCGGTAACGCCGTTGAAATCGTTGAGACGCTGACGCTGCTGCGGGGCGAGCGCCCCAACAGCCGCGTGATGCAAGTCACCCGCGAATTGGCAGTCGAGATGCTGATTGCCGGTAAGCTCGCAGGCTCACGTGAAGAAGCGCTTACTCAGCTTGAGAAGGCGCTAACCTCTGGCGCAGCTGCTGAAGTATTCGCCCGCATGGTGCGCGAGCTGGGTGGGCCTAGCGACTTTATGGAACGCTCCGAACACTATCTGGCCAAAGCCGACGTGATTAAACCCGTGTATGCCGAGCAATCGGGTGTCGTCCAGCGTATCGATACCCGCGCGGTGGGCATGAGCGTGGTGGAACTGGGCGGTGGTCGCCTGCGTAACGATGCCAGCGTTGATCACAGCGTCGGCTTTACGGATATCGTCGAAATCGGCGAGAGCGTGGATAGCCAGCGCCCCATTGCGACGGTACACGCCCGCAGTGAAGCCGCCGCCGAGCGCGCCGCTGAGCAACTACGCACAGCGTTTACGATTGGCGAAGGTACGGCCAGCGCCGACACCCTGCTACAAGACACTTTCCGTGGAGAAGCCTTATGAGCCGCGCAATTGTCATAGTCCTCGATTCGTTTGGAATTGGCGCCGCCCCGGATGCCGCCGCCTTCGGCGATGAAGGCGCCGACACCTTGGGTCATATCGCCGCCGCCTGCGCCCGTAATGAGGCCGATAACGCCAACCGCTCCGGGCCACTCAAGCTGCCCAATATGGCCAAGCTGGGTTTATTTCACGCTCACCGTGATGCCACGGGTAGCGTTGCCGAAGGCGTCACGCTGCCGGAAAGTCTGGAAGGCGCTTACGCCCACGCCAGAGAAATTTCCAGCGGCAAAGATACCCCCTCCGGCCACTGGGAAATTGCCGGTGTCCCGGTACGCTTTGAATGGGGCTACTTTCTGGATAAAGCCGACAGCTTCCCCCTTGAGTTGCTCGACGCCATTGTTCAGGAAGCCGACCTCAATGGGGTGATTGGCAACTGTCACGCCTCGGGTACCGAGATTATCGCCCGCCTGGGTGAAGAGCATGTAGCCACCGGCAAGCCGATTGTTTACACCTCGGCGGATTCGGTGTTTCAAATTGCCGCCCACGAAGAGCATTTCGGCCTGGAGCGGCTTTATAAGCTGTGTGAAACCGTTCGCGAGCTGCTGGAGCCTTATAACATTGGCCGAGTGATTGCGCGTCCGTTTATCGGCGAAGACAGCACCACCTTCGCCCGCACCGGCAACCGCCGCGACTACAGCGTTGAGCCGCCCTCGCCCACTGTGCTGCAAAAACTCGCCGATGCCGATGGCGAAGTGGTCTCGATTGGTAAAATCGCCGATATCTACGCCCACTGCGGCATTACCCACAAGGTAAAAGCCAGCGGCCACGACGCACTCATGGACGCCACCCTCAGAGAGATCGAGCGCACCAGCCAACGCGACGAAGGCGAGCGCGCCATGATCATGGCCAACTTTGTCGATTTTGACTCCGTCTATGGCCACCGCCGGGATGTGCCGGGCTACGCCGCCGCACTGGAAGACTTTGACGCCAAGCTACCAGCGCTAATGGCTGCGCTAAGCGAAGACGACCTGCTGATTCTCACCGCCGATCACGGCTGCGACCCCAGCTGGCACGGCACCGAGCACACTCGCGAGTACATTCCTATTCTGGTTCACGGCCCCGGCTTTACCCCCGGCCCGCTAGGCGAGCGCGGTACCTTTGCTGACATTGGCCAAACCCTGGCCGACTTTTTCCTGCTTCCGGCCATGGCCGATGGCACAAGCTTTCTACCCGATGCCGCTTAAAGGCAAGCGCCGCTTAAAGGAGATCTTTGATGGCAACCCCACATATTAACGCTGCTCCCGGTGATTTCGCCGATACTGTTCTGATGCCCGGCGACCCACTGCGTGCCAAATATATCGCTGACACCTACCTGGAGAACGTTCGCCAGGTCAACGACGTACGCAATATGTTCGGCTATACCGGCACCTACAAAGGCCGCGAGATTTCCGTGATGGGCCACGGCATGGGCATTCCGTCGGTCTCCATCTACGCCAAAGAGCTAATCACCGACTACGGCGTTAAATCGCTGATTCGCGTGGGCTCCTGCGGCGCGGTGCGCGACGATGTCAACGTCCGCGATGTGGTCATCGGCATGGGCGCCAGCACCGACTCAAAAGTCAATCGCATGCGCTTTAACGACCACGACTTCGCTGCGATTGCGGATTTTGAACTGACCCAGCACGCGGTCGCCGCCGCCAAGGCCAAGGGCGTGCCGGTCAAAGTGGGCAACATCTTCTCAGCGGACTTGTTCTACAACCCGCAAACTGAAATGGCTGAAATGCTTAAGCGCTACGGCATCGTCGGCGTCGAGATGGAAGCCGCTGGCCTTTACGGCGTCGCCGCCGAGTTTGGCGCCCGCGCCATGACCATCTGCACCGTGTCGGATCACATCCTGAAAGGCGACTCGCTCTCCAGCGCCGACCGTCAATCCACTTTCGACGATATGATGCTGATTGCTTTAGACACCGTGCTACGCGACGACGCATCTCGCGCTTGATGCGTTGATGTGGCCAGAGAGGAAGAATGATGGATAAGGTATCAGAAGAGATCGTTCAGAAGTTATTCAGCGCGCGGGCTAACGCCTATGTGCCCTACTCCGCGCATCCGGTGGCATCGGTGATGGTAACGCCGGATGGACAGGCGTTTGTAGGTACTAACGTCGAAGTAGCGCACTACAAAGGCCTGTGCGCCGAAGCCTCAGCCATTTCCGCGATGGTAACCGCAGGCCAACGCCAGCTAGCGACCGTCTACGTCATGGGCCCAGCTGATCACCTGTGCACGCCCTGCGGCGACTGCCGTCAGCGGATTCGCGAGTTCGCCACCCCAGAGACGCAGATCAAGGTGCTTTCCGGCAGCGGTGAACTCATGAAAACCTACACCATGGAAACACTGCTGCCCGACGGCTTTGGGCCTGAGCAACTGCCGCCGCGTTAAATCAGGCTAACCTGCTGACAACCCAGTGCCGTCAATAAACAAGCTCGCTACTCAATAGCGGGCTTGTTTGTTCTATGGAAGGTTAACCTACATATAGCCCACGCCGGGCGGCATCATACCCAGGTGATTTTCCACGCGGGTAACGCCGGGCACGTTTTCCGCCGCCACTGTCACCGCCTGTTTTTGTTCAACTGACTCGACCAGCCCCCATATTTCCACGCTGCCGCCATCCACTATCAGGCTGAGATTTTCGGTCCGCACACCGGTATTCTGGTCAACCTCGTTTAAAATAGCCTCTCGAATTTTACGGTCATCCGTGGGGGATTGGGTCGGCGCTACCGCGGCATTAGCAATCCCCTGCAATAAATTCGCGCGGCTGACGATGCCCACCAATTCGCCTTCACGCAACACGGGCACCCGCTTGATATGATGTTTTTCCAGCATCCGCGCAATGGTGTGTAGCGGCGTGTTTTCCGCCACGCACAGCGGGTTCGCCGTCATCACTTCATGGGCTTTTCGCCCGTGGGTCTTAACATACTTTTCTGGGTCTTTGCCGCCAGCAAACAGTGTCAACCACCAAGAGTGGCTGTGTTCCTTGTCGTCTTTCACCCGGCGCATTAAATCGCCTTCACTAACAATCCCAACGACCTTATTGTCATTATCGACAACCGGAACCGCGCTAATACGATTTTCAAGCAGCCGTTGCGCGATTTCACGAACTTCCGTATCAGTGCCGACGCTCACCACTTTGGGTGTCATAATATCGATAGCTTGCATGGAACCTCCTTACGACTAACTCGCAGATGCCGTTTGCACTGCTACTTCTGTTAGCCTAGTGCGCTCCTGGCAATTTGCCTATGCCATGCCAAGGACGCATTGCAACGGCGTTGACCTGGGGCAACTTATGACCCATTTTCCTCTATGCTGCGCTCTTTGATTTTCTCGACGTCAACAATACCTGAACGGCTGACCACCACTTTCCAGCGGGCAAGGTAGGAGGCATCTTCGCTGCCCGTTTCACGAATCACTAGATTGAACAGGTGGCGGCGTTCAACGCTTTCACGCACCGCTTGACCATCTTTCAAGCGGTAGATGTAGTGCTTTCCCTTGCTCATCAGGCGGGTGAGCATGGAAATATCCAGGTTCAGCGTTTCCCGGGTATGTTCATAGCCGCTTAAAAATCGTGTGGGCGACATGCGGGAGCTTGAGCGATAATGCATCACCACCTCTTCGCGCTGAGTCACTTTGCGACGACGTAACTGTTGAATGTCATTATCCAGTGTTGCAAAACGCTTGTAATCGAACCACTCCAATTGATGGCCCACCTTGGCATTACGCGTGGGATCAAGGTACTCGCGACGCCACTTGGGGCGCCCTTTGCGCAACCAACGCCAAAGGGTATTGCGCAAATCGTCTTTAAACACTTCGCGCATGGCGTAAAGCAACGCCATCGCTAATACGAGCAGTGCGGTAATATCGCCTAATACGGTGCGCAAATGCAGCATGCTCAAGGATACAAAGGCCATTACGACTGCCGTGGCTAGCGCTTTAACCGCTTTCTGTTCCCCACTGCCCAACTCGAGTTCCTGCTGTTTCAAGGTAATCGGGTGCTCGATCAGCCGACGCAGCAAACGCATTTTGTTCGACATCCGCGTGGGGTCGGCCATCACGCGTTCAGCGTTGTACTCCTGTGCACGGCGGTGCTCCTCCTCACGCCGGCATACTTCAACAAAGCGGTGGCGGATATCGGTAAATTCACCGCCGCGGGGCATGTGGGCGACGAGCGCCAGCAATTGCTGCTCGGTAAACCAGGAAAGATAGTTATCAATATTGGCGAAGTATTTATACAAGCTTTGATCGTCAGGCTGATGACGCCGTAGCCGCTTCAAAATACCGTCACTCAGGTCGCTCATTTCATGCAGCTGGTCGCGTAAAGCGAGCGTATTTTGTTGCGCTTCAGGGTCTTCTTCCCGCTCTTCTTTACGCGCGTGGCGCAATTTGTTGGCACGCGCCAGCATGTCGCGGGTGGTGCGCTCCATTGCCTCCACGTATTGGTAGGCGTATAGGCTCAAACTCAGCCGATACGAGTCGCTACCCAGCCGATTGCGGCTGGCTAGCCGACTGTGCACTAACGGTAAATGGTATTCGTTGCTGTAGTAGGTGCGCGAGACGTTAATGGCCGCATGATAAAAGGCTTCTTCAGAAATAAGTTGGGTACTTAAACCCAGCTCACCAGGCACAAAGAAATAGACGTCGAGGGTATGCGATGTCTCTTCCTTGAGTCGCCGGCTAAGGCGTAGTTGAAAACTGTTTTTACGCTCAACGTTGATCAACTCACCAATCTCCTACTCCCTTAACTAACGTGATGATATACCATGGCTGAAAAGAGCATGGTGCTGCATCCATTTTTCTGCGCATAGCCTTTGCTAACAACACTAACCATGTACACCGTTTACCTCTTCATCTGCGGAGCTAGGAAATGTCCATTGCCCGTTTTTCACCCTTTGAGCTGCTGCTATTAAAAAGTCGTAGCCAAGTGGATACGGCAACATTGCTGCTGTTGGGCTGGGTGCTGGTGCACCGCCAACACGTTTCAGAGGGTCAGAGACGGCGTCGCCTAGCCCAAGTCACTGCGCAGTTTCGCCATGGCCACGAATTGGGTCCGGTGATGAGTATTGCGCATAGCCAGGACCTGCAAGCGATTCAATTAGCCGCCGAAGTACTGCGTAAAGAGTGTGCCAAAGAGCGTAACCTGAGCGTTATTCATCAAGCGATTACAGTCGCCACCGATGACGGTGCACTGTCGTTGGCCAACCACTATATCTTGCGATTTCTGGCCGATTTGTTAAATATTTCACCGGCTACGTTAAACACGCTCTTTTATGAACTAACGGGCACGCCGTTAGGCTCTCCTGACGACCCCAGCCGCGATGCCTACTGGCAAATTCATGACCCAGACTACCACACGCGTAAAACCCGCGAGGCAGAGGCGGCTGAGCAACAGCGCCAGCAAGCCCAGGCTCAGGCAGAACAACGGCAGCGCCAGAAGAACGAGCGTCAGCAATATAAACAACAAAAACAGCAAGAAAAGCAGCAGGCCAAACAGCAGCGTCAGGAACAAGCCAAGCAAGAACGCGAACGCGAACAGCAGCGCCAGCGGGAACACGCGCGCCAGCAAGACCAACAACGGCAAAAACAGCACCAAGAGAAGCAGCAACGTGAACAGGCCGAACGTGAAAAGCAGCGCTCACGCCAACAAGATTCTCGTCAGCAAGAGCATGGCCAGAAAGAGCATAACAGCCGCCAGCAGCGCGCCTCACCACCGCCGGATCGCACGACTCGGGCACTCTCGGTGCTGGGGCTTACCCCAGGCGCTACCCGTATTGAAGTTCGTCACGCCTATCGGCGCATGGCACAGCTACACCACCCCGACCGTTTTTACTCGGAAAGCGAACACCAAGTTGCCTTGGCCTCGGCACGTTTTCAACGCATTAAAAACGCCTATGATTATTTAATGCAAACGTATTGATACAAACGTACTGATGCAAACGTACTGATGCAAACGTACTTAGGTCATGTAACCCTAGTTGTTTCGCATTATGCTCACAAGAAGCGAAGGCCCCACGAGAAACAGTTAACCCTATGCGTGATTTGTACCAGCGCCTCGCGGTTTCCCCCGAGGCCAACGACCAAGAAATTAAGCGGGCCGTGGCTAATTGCCAGCACAGCGCGCTACGCCAGGATGCCGAGTCGGTATTCGCAGTTGCCGAGCGGCGCGACGTTTACGATACGCTGCACGACACCGTGAGCGACATCGGCCGACTGCGAGCACGTTTGGGGCTTAGCCATGGCTCCCACTGGCAAGGCGATGTAGCCAACGACTTTTCGCTGCCCCCCGACCATGCGATCTCGCGCCACGATGAGCTGGTTGACCGCGTGAGTCACGCGGTTTCACTGTACAACCGCTGGCGACGCTTGCGCGCGCCGTGGCTACTCATCACCATGCTCTTGGCCGGGGTTGGCATAGGCCTCGCCATCGGGCTTACCCTGTGCCTGGGGCTTTTGCCGATGTGACCCAGCTCGATTAGGCGTCTCATCGTGTTTGCGCACCTGCTCATCGCGACGTGTTTCTGACGGGGTCGGGCGCGGCGCGGGCTTGGGTGGGGTGGGCCGTTTATGATTTTCTGCGTTGGGATCGGTTGTTTGCTCAGCGTCAGCATCGCGCTGCGCGCTCTCTGGAGCGCGCTTTTCTTGCGAGTTCTTCTCTTGAGAGTCTTTCTCTTGCGAGTCCTTTTCTAATGAAAAAGAAGAGCCCGCGGCATCTTCCATGCGTTCGCCAGAACGTGCTTCCATACTGACACTCAGACGCGGCACACCCAGGTCAATTTCTTGCGCTTCCATGCGCTGCTTGAGCAGCAGATTGAACGCGCGGGATATATCCCACTGCATTTCGGGCGCTGTGCGAAAGCGCATCCGCAATATGGGGCAGCCGTCCTCAAAGCCCTGCACGCCCTGCATTTCCAGCGGTGACCAAATATAGTGGCGCATCATCGGGTCTTTACGCAGCTCTTGGGCGGTCTCCTGCATCAGCGTAATCGCATCGTCGATTTTCATATCGTAGGGAATGCGGATACGCATCAGCGCGATACCAAACTGGCGCGACATGTTGTGAATCGACTCAATGCGGCTAAAGGTGATGATATGCACGATGCCGTCCAAGTCGCGAAGCCGTACCGTGCGCAGGGTTAGCCCTTCAACCGTGCCCATATGGTTATTGATCTGCACGAAATCATCGACCGCTAGCGAATCCTCAATCAAAATAAAAATGCCGGTGATTAAATCCTGCACCAAAGTCTGCGCACCAAAACCGATCGCCAGACCGATCACACCGGCACCGGCAAGCAGCGGCGTTACATTGACGCCTAAGTTCGCCAACCCAGAAATGACCGCGATAATCAAAATGGTCACGAAGATGACGTTACGAATCATCGGCGTGATGGTTTGCGCCCGCGCCTGATTAACCCGCCGCCCACGCGAGCGCGCGGAAGACGTTAGTGCCCGCTGAATGGCGGTATCGGCAAAAATCCACACCAGCCACGCCAACAACACGGTAGCACCCAGGCTGATCAACGCTTGACCGATCCGCGCACTTGCCATGGCTTGCTGGCCCAGGCCAAAGAACGAACTGCCCCAAACTTGCATTGAAAGCTCGGCGAACACCATCCAAGAGCAAATATGCGCCAACACAAAGCCAAAACGTTCCAGACGTTTACGGTATTGACTGTAGCGATGACGGTGGCGACGATTGCCCAGCTGCTCCGCTTGGCGGCGCAATAACCCGGTCACCACCAATGTGAGCACCAGCAGGCTGGCAGAAATAATCGAACGCGCTAGCGCGGTGCCCACATCGCCGACGGTGATAAAGATCGCTAGCAGCGAGCCACTGACCAGCAGCAATGCCGGTATATGCCACAGGCCGCCCAGCGAACGAATCATCTCAACGGCGGCACTAGCATCGCGGCGCTGCTTGAACGGCCGGTTGCAAATCAGATGGCGTACCGGACGTTTAAATTTGAGAATAAAGCGGGCCGCTAAAATCGCCGCTAGCATGTTGGAAAGCACAGACACCAAGCTCGACAACTCGCTGCCTAGCATTTCTACCAGGCGCGATGAGTTAACCGCATCGCCCAACGCAATCAGCGCCCCAATGACAAACAGCCCGCGCAGAGCACGCTGTTGAAGCAGTTGCACTGCGGTAAAGCGGTGGCCACGGCTAAAAAACGCGATGACCGTCTCAAACACCACCGAAAGCGCTCGGCCACATAAGCAGATATAGGCGACCACCAACACCAGCGTCCGCCCTGGGCTATCGGGGAGTACTTGACCGATCCCTAGCGTGATGGCGAAAGACAGCGCCCAGGGCAGCATGCGCCGGAAAAAGTGCACAGCGAGCAGCCAGCCTCTGGGGTCCCGGGGTAAATCCAGCGGCCACTCGCGCCGATTTGCCAGCATGCGCCCAAAGCCAATCATTGCCACCAACAGCCCCGTCCAAATGACAGCCAGTACGGCACCTTCGGCAACCGCCCGAATGGCCTCGCCCTGGTCGGCATCGTCATTCAATGCGCGTAAATCTTCAACGCCTCGTACCAGCTGGCGCGACCACTCATCGGCGGGTGAGTTACCGGATTTGGCTTGGTCACCAATGTCGCTTAATGTATCGGCAAGTGCGCCCAGCAAGCCTTGGTGCACAACGCCCTCTTCCTGGTTGGCAGCGTCTGCCGCGGCCTGTAACTCACGCAGCGATTCGAGCAGCTGGGTGCGTTGCTCTTCGTTTTCTAGCATGCCGATTACATCGTTCAGCGAGCTCTGGAACTCTTCCCCACTGACTTGCGCTTTTTCTTCTTCAGCGCCGCTACCCAGGCTGGGTAGCGAAATGCTTTGCGCTTGAGCCTGCGTTATGGGCATGCATGCCAGTACTAATACAAACAAGACCACGCCTGTTGCCGCATTGATTAACCAGTGCTGTCGCACGCCTTACTCCTGAAAATTAGCCTAGATGGTGGTCTAGAACCGTTGGCCACTTGATGAACGACCTACCCCTTTTGACCTACCTAAGGTGTACAAACCTTAGCAATACGCTCAGCCTAGCCGTTTGAATGTGATAGGCTTGGGACCTAAACGTTCACCTCAAGGATGACGAGATGACGCTACAAGCTCCACCTCAGCGCTTAAATAGTCACGGGGATACCCGTCATGTCGGCGTCGAAATTGAATTTGCTGGCCTGCCTCCCCGCGACACGGCGCTCATTGTGTGCGAGCTGTTTGGCGGAGAGCTTAACGTGGTAAGCCCCCATCGGCTACTTGTCGAAGGTACCCGCTGGGGTGAATTTGGTATCGAACTCGACACGCAATACGCGCACCCCGACAAAACACTGCTCGAAGACCCGCATATTGAAGACAGCGAGTGGGCGCGCCATCAGCATCAGCGGCGGGTCGAGTTTCATCAAAAAACCCGCGAATTAATCGGTGATATGGTCACCGGCCTGGTGCCTACTGAGATCGTTTGTCCGCCGGTTCCCTGGGATGAGCTCGACGATTTAGACGCACTGTTTGAAGCCCTGCGCGAACATGGCGCCAAGGGCACAGATGCCAGCCTTCTGTATGGGTTTGGGCTGCACCTTAACCCGGAAGTCGAACGTTTTGACGTCGACTACCTACTTGCCATGCTACGCGCCTATTTGCTGCTGGCTGGCTGGCTTCGCGAGGACATTAACGTCGATATTACCCGCGAGGTGTTGCCCCACGCTAACCCCTTTCCCAAAGAGTATGCCCTGAAAGTGCTGAATAGCCGCTACGCGCCTGACCTCGACACACTGATCAACGATTACCTGCGCTACAACCCAACGCGTAACCGCGAACTGGATATGCTGCCGCTATTTGCCTACTTGCGCCCCAATCACGACCATGAGTTGCTGCATACCCAGCTCACCCAGCCGCGCCCGACCTTTCATTACCGGCTACCTAATGCCCAGCTTTCCCAGCCCGGCTGGGGATCGGTGACCGAATGGAACCGTTGGGTGGAAGTTGAAAAACTGGCGGCCAACTCTGAAGCGTTGCTTGCCCGTTGCGCTGAGTATATTGCCGATCATAACCGCCCCATGCTGGTCCGCTTGAAAGAGAAACTAACCTGCTCCATTGCGAAACTGGGCCGCCGGATACGGCGTAAACCCTGAGGCGACGATACAGACGAAGGCTTTCAATTCCGTTATTTCTAAAAGAGTGAGTAACCATCCGCATGTCACGGCCGCTTATCGGAATCACTACCTCTGACCAAAAAAGCCACCTAGCGTGGTGGTTTGACTGGTTCGCCGTCTGGCGGCATGGCGGTAAACCGCTACGTTTATCGCCTTCACGCCCGCTACCGGAAAGCCTTGATGGTTTGATCATCGGCGGCGGCGACGATATTCAAGCCCACCTATACGATAGCGAAGTGCAGCTAGACGTGCGCCTCGACCCGGCGCGGGATGAGCTGGAGCTGGCTCTGCTTGAACGCTTTATTCCGCTGCATACGCCGGTTCTGGGCATTTGTCGGGGCGCGCAATTAATTAATGTGCACCTTGGCGGCACCCTTGATCCCGATATCTACACTACCCACGAAGGCTTAAAACGACGCCGGACGGTGCTACCGCGTAAAACGGTCGATATTGTCGGGGCAAGTAAACTGCACCGCTTGCTTGGCGTCACTTGGTGCCGCGTCAACAGCCTGCACCATCAAGCCGTACACCTAGCGGGCAAGGGTATCGAGATCGTCGCCCGTGATAGAGATGGCCTGGTGCAGGGCATTGAGTCTCGCGATCACGATTTCTTGATCGGCGTGCAGTGGCACCCAGAGTGGCTGATTTTTAATCGCCCCCAGCAGCGCTTAATTCGTGCACTGGTGAAGGCGTCAAACCGGCATGCTAACCGTCTTGCGGAAACCACTAAACCATAGCGGCGCCACATGACATAACTATTTCAATACCGCCAAGGCGGCCTGGTAATCAGGCTCGTTTTTCAACTCGCTCACCAATTCGCTATGCAGCACGCAGTTATCAGCATCCAGGACCACCACCGCACGGGCACACAACCCTTCCATAGGATTATTACACAGCGCAACGCCCCAGGCTTCGCGGAACTCAGGATAACGGAAGGTAGACAGCGTTTCGACGTTGTCCAATCCTTCAGCACCACAAAAGCGCTTAGCCGCAAAAGGTAAATCCGCAGAGACGACCAGCACCACTGTGTCGGAAAGGTTAGAGGCCAACTCGTTAAAGTGGCGGGTGGACATCGCGCAAGTCGGCGTATCCACGCTGGGAATGATATTGAGCACCTTACGCTTGCCAGCATAGGTCTCTAAGGTGACATCCTGCATATCAGTATTGGTCAGCGTCATCGCCGGGGCTACCTGCCCTTTTGCAGGCAGCGCGCCAGCCACATCCATTGGTTCGCCTGCGCGGGTAATCTGTTGCATTATCGTCTCCTTATGACGTTATCAATTGAGGCATTCCTACCATTTAAGGCGCCATGGTAGGCTATCTTCACGTCATTGTGTGCTTATCGAAAGGCCTTTATGCAATGTTTGCGTTTCGTCTCACTGAGGGAGTGATATGGCCGTTGTATTAATTGTAAAAACTGGTGACGCTTTTCCAGAAGTTGTCGACCAACACGGTGATTTTGAAACGCTATTTGAAAAGCAGCTAAACAGCGCACTACCCGCGCAAATAACGCTGCAAACCTGGGATGCCCAGCGACAGCCTAGCCCGCCCGCTATCGACGCGCTGGCGGGCATTGTAATCACCGGCTCGCACAGCATGGTAAGCGATGCTGAACCCTGGAGCGAAGCGCTTAAGCCGTGGCTCCAGGCGGCACTGGCAAACGACATACCCATGCTAGGCGTTTGCTATGGCCATCAGTTAATGGCAGCTGCCTTGGGCGGGGTAAGCGACTACCATCCGGCGGGCCGCGAGTCAGGTACCCGCAGCGTACGGTTGACTCAAGCGGGCCAGCAAGACCCGCTGTTTAGCCAACTGCCCGAAAGCTTTACCGCCCACTTGACCCATGCGCAATCGGTCATGCAGGCGCCTCAGGGCAGCACCATTTTGGCTCACAATAGCCACGACGCTCATCAAGCGCTGCGCTACGGCCCGCGCCAGTGGAGCGTGCAGTTTCACCCCGAGTTCACCGCGCCTGTTATGCGTGCCTACATTGAGCGCCAGCGTGCCGCATTGCGCAACCAGGGCGAGGATCCCGATACGCTACTGGCAGAGATTAGCGACTCCCCAGAAGCCTCCAGCCTGCTACAGCGCTTTTTGGCGTTTGTATAGCCCTAAGCCTTAACCCTTGCTATTGGTAATCGCCAGCTACTTACGCTGATCACGCCGCGAGGCTAAGCGATCAGCCAACCGCGTCGGCTCTGGCAATTTGGTACCACCTAGGCAGCGCCTTACCCAAGCAAGCGAGGTCTCAAGGGTGATGCGATGCCCAGGCGACACAAACACCGGTTTAACGTTGGAGCGTGAACGTAAAACAGCGCCGATCGTTTCGTTACCAGCGTAAAGCGGCACCCAGTCGCCGCGCTGTTCGCCTACCTCAGCGTGCTTGCCGTATAGACGAGACTTGGCGATTCCAATGGTGGGTAGATCCAACCATAGGCCCAAGTGAGCGGCCACGCCTAATCGGCGTGGATGGGCAATACCCTGGCCATCAACCATGACTAAATCGGGCCTCACGCTAAGTTTTTCAAAGGCACCCAACGCCGCCGGAATTTCACGAAACGAAAGCAAACCGGGAATATACGGCATACGGGTAGGCTCGCGGTGCACCCTCTGCTCTACAACGCTTAAATTCGGCGCGGTCGCAGTATCCCATTTCAATACCACCACCGCAGCACGAGTAATTTCGCCATTCTCTTCAAACCCAATATCCACTCCAGCGATATACCCGACCGGATCAATACGGTCGGTATGCACCAGTTGCTTCGCCAATTGTGTTTGCAGCGCCCGCGCCTCTTGAGCTGAAAGATTCCATTCATGTAACGCTGCAGGCATATCCTTCTCCCTGACAATGATCGACTCGGTGGTGGCCAATAAAGTAGCAAAAAAACGCCCCCGCACCAGTTAAGGGGCGGGGGCGTTGAGATGTCCTCAGTCGCCGCTTATCGGCAGCTGATTAATCGTTGCGCTTATAAAGACTTAGGCGCGTTCACGACGACGAACCGGCGCATCGCCTTCATCACGACGACGACGCGGGGCACGCTCAGCCGGTGCGCTGTCTTCGCTGATTTCTAACGGACGACCAGAGACCCGTGCGCGCGACATCTTGTCAAGAATCGTCGAGGGCAAGCCACTCGGCAGTTCCACCACAGAGAAAGCGTTGCGAATATCGATACGGCCGATACGCGCGCCTTCAATGCCGCCTTCATTAGCAAGAGCACCGACTAGCTGACCCGGCTTAACGCCATCTTTATGGCCAACCGACACGCGGTAGCGCGTCATGCCTTCGGTCGGGCCGCTAGTACGTTCACGACGAGCACCCGGCTTACCGGCAGGTGCGCTATCACGCGAAGGCTTCTCTTTGCGCGGTGCTTGCAGGCGCCCAATTGGCGCCTCATCAGCACGCGCCATGGCGGCAAAGGCGCAGGTCAGCTCGATGGGGTCATGACCTTCTTCAATCAGACGCTCAATCAACGCACGCTGCTCTTCGGCGCCTTTGGTCAACGAGGCAATAACGCGGTGATGGAAGACATCATCGCGGTGGGCACGAATTGCGGCTTCGTCAGGCAATGGCATTTCGATCATTTTCTGACCGGTCGCCTGCTCCATCCAGCCCACTTTGCGACCTTCACGGAAGCCAGCAAAGGTAATAGCGATACCGCTACGACCGGCACGACCGGTACGGCCAATACGGTGCGTGTAAGCTTCCGCATCCTGGGGCAGATCGTAGTTGATAACGTGGGTGATGCGCGACACATCAAGACCACGAGCGGCCACGTCGGTGGCGATCAATACATCAACTTTGCCACGTTTCAAACGCGTAATGGTACGCTCACGCAGGCTTTGATCGAGATCGCCCGACAGGCCTGCGGCGTTGACACCACGGGCGGTCAGTTGCTCGACCAGCGTGGTGCAGGCCGCACGCGTACGTACGAACACAATGGCACCATCGACCGGCTCGACTTCGAGAATACGCGAAAGGGCTTCCAGCTTAGCGCCGCCATCAATACGTACAATGCGTTGTTCGATGTTTTCGCCGGTTGTGGTACCCTTCTCAATCGCCACCTTCACCGGGTCAACCAAATAACGGTTAACAATACGTTCGATTTCAGCCGGCAATGTGGCCGAGAAGAACACGCGCTGAGCATCTTTAGGGGTATCGGCAACCACGCGTTTTACGTCGTCGATAAAGCCCATGCGCAGCATTTCGTCGGCTTCGTCCAGCACCAGGGCGGACAGACCGTCAAGCTTAAGACTACCGCGATCCAGGTGGTCAATAATACGGCCTGGCGTGCCGACAACGACATGTGCGCCGCGCTTAAGGGCGCCCAACTGTTCACGGTACTCTTGGCCACCACACAGGGTCGCCACTTCGAGACCTTTGAGGTTTTGGCCATACTTACTAAACGAGGCAGCCACTTGCTGAGCAAGTTCGCGAGTCGGCGCCATCACTAATACTTGGGGTTCGCGACGCTGGAGTTCCAGACGCGATAACAGGGGTAACGCAAAAGCAGCGGTTTTACCGGTACCCGTCTGGGCCTGGCCCAGCATATCGCGGCCTTCAAGCAGCGCGGGAATGGTTTGCGCCTGAATCGGCGAAGGGACTAGGTAGCCCTGCGATTCAACAGCAGACAAAACGGCAGGCAATAGAGCCAGATCGCCGAAGCTCGGCGAGGCGACAGAAGTCGAGGTCATTAATCACACCTTGGTAGGCCGGCAAGTACCGGCAAAAAACATCATAAGCGTCTCTGACTCTGTCATTGCGCAACGACAAAAATAGGGTCGTTATCAACAACAGGCACCGCCTTAGCGGTCATAGCCATCAATGGAGTCGGAGACGCCGGTCGCACCTAGCATCCGGTTGGAGCAACACCGCGTTGTGCGGGCCAACCGCTGTGGCGACCTTCTGCGCCGATTTCACCCGTGCGGTGAAATACTGGAGGCGCGCCATCTTCACAGCAATGAACATCTAGCAATTGGCGAGATGTTCCAGCAAGCGCTATTACGTATAAAGCAACTACGTAAGCAAACGCTTATCGTCGTGATGGAGGGGTCAACACATGCGAGGAATGCGCATCCTACCACCCCATTCTGCTTATGACTAGTTTTTTAAACTGCACCATAGTGAACCAAGGGCTTGCACTCATACACATATGGTCTAACCTGAAAGTTGTTCAATCAAGTTCACTATTCTCAAGGAGCGATGCAATGAACTGGGATCAGATTGAAGGCAAATGGACAGAAGTAAAAGGCAAAGCCCGCGCTAGCTGGGGCGAACTTACCGATGATGAGCTCGACCAGATCGGCGGCAAGAAAGACCAGCTCGTTGGTAAACTGCAGCAGAAATACGGTCTTGAGCGCGAAGAAGCTGAGCGTCAGGCCGATGACTGGGCTGACAAGCAGTAAGTAATAGCCAATTATTTATCGTAGCCACATGGAGAGATGCTATGCGTAAAACACACTTGACGACCGCTATTGGAACGATCTTACTAGGCAGCCTTGCGATGGGCGCCCATGCCCAAGACGAGCCCCAGGGCATGTACTCAGCCGATGATATTCTCGATGCAGACGTCTATTTTGCCGGTGGCTCTGGGGAAGAAATTGGCGAGGTTGATGACATCCTTTTTGATGAAGAGATGCGCATCAGCGCGCTGGTCGTTGAAAGCGGTTCAGTGCTTGGTTTAGGCGGTCGTGAAATCGTCGTAGACACTGACTACTTCACGCTTGAAACAGAAACTGAAGACGATGGTGACACCGAACACCGCATAATGGTCCAAGCCAGCCAAGAAGAAGTCGAAGCTTTCCCCGCCTATGACAACGATTGGTGGGAACAGACTAAAGCCAACGCCCGTGAAGCCTGGCAAACAACCCAGGAAGGCGCTGAAAGTGCTTGGCAGCGCACTCGCGAAGCAATCGACACCGATAACGACAGTTAACGCTTGCTCCGTCATACAGTAACGCAACGACAGTAAAAGGGCCGCCCAAATGGGCGGCCCTTTTAGTTGGAAACCACTTCAAGCTGGGCAGATTATTTACGCTGCACGCCTTTACCCGGTAAGCGCTCCCGGTCATGAGGCCGCTTAAAATCAAGCAACGGGCCTGCGGGAACAATACGCGTTGGGTTTATCGTATCGTGACTATAATAATAGTGGCGTTTGATATGATCCATATTGACGGTCTCAGCCACTCCAGGCCACTGGTAGATTTCTCTAACGTAGTTGGAAAGGTTGGGGTAATCCTCAATGCGCTTGACGTTGCATTTGAAATGGCCGTAGTAAACCGCGTCAAACCGGATCAGCGTGGTAAAGAGACGAATATCAGCCTCAGTGAGCCACTCCCCTGCCAGATAGCGCTGCTCAGCCAAGCGTGTCTCCATGCGCTCCAGGGCGTCAAATAAGGCTTTTACGTGTTTCTCATACACACCCTGATCGGTGGCAAAGCCGGACTTGTAGACCCCGTTGTTAATATGGTCGTACACATCGGCGTTGACTGAATCGATGACGCTACGTAGCGCTTCTGGGTAAAAATCCAAATCATTACCGGTGAGCTCGTCAAACGCTTGGTTAAAAATACGCAGCAAATCTGCCGACTCATTATTAACAATAGCATTGCGCTGTTTGTCCCATAGAACGGGGACAGTGACACGACCGGTGTAGTGCGGGTCGGTCATCGTATACAGCTGGTGATGAAAGTCGACGCCGTTAACCGGATCGCCGCTGGCGCCTTCATCCTGGCGATAGGTCCAGCCCTGGTCAAGCATCAGCGGGCTAACATGGGAGGTGCCAATCAGTGGCTCCAGCCCCTTCAACTTGCGCATGATTAAAGTGCGATGCGCCCATGGGCAAGCAAGCGACACATACAGGTGGTAGCGGTTTTTTTCGGCCGGATAACAGGTGCCGTCGGTCTCGGGCTGATCGCCCACCCAGTCGCGCAGCTGAGCAGACTCACGGACAAACTCACCGCCGTGCTTTTTGGTGTCATACCACTGGTCTTGCCATTTACCATCAACGAGCAGTCCCATGGAGCGTCTCCTGAAAAGGTTGTCAGAGTTTTGATCACTGTTTTCAGCATACGCCCGCTTTGAGGATGCTCAAGCGGATGTTTTACGGACTTTCATTCGAGTCAGTCGAATCATTCAACAAGCATTCGCTTACCACGGCTTGTTTCAGTGCAGCAGCCATCGCGTGAGCTGCAGGCCCTGCCCGGTCTCGATCGCGAAAAATCATCTGAATCGGCACTTCGCGAATACCGCCCGCTGGGAGTGGCAGCGGCTTTAATTGGCCACTTTTCAGCTCATCCAAAATTCGTGTTTCGGGCATCCAGGCAAAGCCCAAGCCCCGCCTTAGCATATCAAGCGAGGTGTTGAGATGACTGACCGTCCAACGCTGTTCGGCTTTCAACCAGCCCGCGTTGGTTGATTCCCGCAATGCGGAATCGCGCACCACCAGCTGTCGATACTGAGCTAAATCGCGTAGATCTAAAGAGCGGCCTAGCTGATGCAGCGCGTGCCGGGGATGGGCCACCGCTACAAAACGAACGGTGACCAGCGGTTCGCCTAAAAAGCCCTGTGCCTCAATACCGGAAACCACCAAGTCTGCACGGCCATCGTAGAGCATCTCAATGCCGCCATTGAGCACACTTTCGTGTAACTGAACGCGCACCTGGGGATACGTTTCAGAGAAGCGCTCTAACGCTTTGGCTTGCGCGGCGGCAGGAAACACCTGATCGATGGCCACCACGACTTCGGCCTCTAGACCGGCAGCTAATCGAGTGGCCACATCTTCAAGCGAGGCGGCGCTCTCAATCAGTTGGCGCGCACGGCGAAGCAGCAGCTCACCCGCTTCAGTCAAGCGAACCTGCCGCCCAACGGGCTCCAGCACCTGAACCCCTAGTTGCTCTTCTAGCTTATGGACGGCGTGATTCAAGGTTGAGGGGCTTTTGTGAACGACCTCCGCCGCGCGTGCAAAGCCACCATGGTCAACCACGGCGGCCAACATTTGCCATTGTGAAAGAGTTACCCGGGACATTTCGATTTCCTCGACGCAAAACAGCGAAACAACGCGCTTAATATTCGAAAATATGGCTAGAATGCCAGGAAAAGAAGCTTAATGCTGCCCCATGTTTATTTAATAGTGGTTAATAGCTGTCATGGATAAGTGATTGATGCGGCAAATAGTCGGCACCCTTACAAACGCAAGGAGGAAAAAAACATCAAAGGATGAAAAATCTCGACACTTGCTATATAAACTTACTCAAAAAGATAGTTTTCGTATATGCTTAACTCAGGTTATTTAATTAGCACGCTTTATTATTTACCATTGTTAACAAACACTGTTCACTAAAGTTTAGTCTGAGTAAATTATGGCATCATAGCTATTTAAATTCGTTTTATGTATAGATATACAGTCTAGGCACTCCCCCCATCATCGGGTATGGTTTCCGGGTTAATACACTTTATTGTCATTTTTAATCACGAATCCGGCGGTCCATTTACCCATGTTGCGAATCCTTCATTCGCTGCCCCGTACGCACAAATTATTACTGTTACCCGTGGCTACTATGGTCACAGTGCTGGGCACACAAAAGCTATTGACGACATATCATGATTTAAATCAACCTAACACACCGCTTGAAAGCGTGCTTGTACCGCTTCCTAGTGATTCTGCACCGGGTGTTCCATCTCTCAACCAAGAGCGAACGCCAGTGGCAGACGCCATCAATCGTGCCTCTCGCGCCCTTGATGCTACCCGCGAAAACATCCCTCTAAGTGAATTAACCGCCACTGAAATCGTCAATCTGGATGTCGATGTGATCGACAGTGCCGATGCCGACATGGCAACCCAGCATGATCTAACAGCCCGGTCTGATGATTTAACAGACAGTATGGCCGTGTTTGATACCGCCAAACTCAACCCCGCCACGCCTAATGCCCCAACGCTCGGCATCACCGAGTTTGATAGCGGTGCGCTGCACATGGCGATCATAGTGGGGACGCTCACCAGCGGCATGCTGGACGTCGACGACACCGCTTCGGTTGAAATAGCCGATGCGACTTCATACGAAGATTACGGCACCGATCTATTCGGCGATGTCTCGTTCCTGGATCTAGAATTAGCGGCGGAAGAGCCGTTTGTGCCCGAATGGGAAACCCATATTGTTGAATCTGGCGAAACCTTTGCCGTACTGGCTCAACATCAATTAGGGCTTGGCTACAGCGAAGTGATGGCCCTGCTTGAGGATTTGCCGGATCAGCGCATGCTAACGAACTGGCGTGCCGGTCACAGTTTTGATTATCAATTGGATGAACAAGGTCGTTTGCTGTCGCTCCGCATGATGAAAAATACCCGCGACGGCGTATTATTGGAGCGAGACGCTGATCACTTTGCCATCACCACCATCGAGCGACAGGGTGAGCCTGTTCAGCGCCTCTATGCGGGTAGCGTTAGCGGTAGTTTTGCGCGCTCCGCCCAGGCGACCGGTTTAAACAGTGGCTCAGTGACGGAACTCACCAAGCTACTCGAAAAGAAGCTCGATTTCCGGCGTGACAGTCGTCGCGGCGACCGCTTCCAGGTTTTGGTTGAGTCGGACATGATTGACGGGGAGACCCTAGACTCCCGCGTATTGGCGGTTAAATACGACGGTGAGCGTATGGATTTAACCGTGGTACGCAATGCTACCGACGACAACTTCTATACGCCGGAAGGTAGCAGCCTTGACCCTGCGTTCGCGCGTCGTCCGTTTGATGGCAGCTACCGGTTAAGCTCGGGCTTTAACCCAAAGCGCAGACACCCGGTTACTGGCCGAATCAGCCCGCATAACGGCACCGACTTTGCCATGCCGATTGGAACGCCGGTGCTGGCGCCTGCCAATGGCCGTGTTGAGCGTGTTACTAATCACCCCGCTGCGGGACGATATATCGTTGTGCGCCACGACAACGGCTACCGGACACGCTACCTGCACCTTTCCCGCCCATTGGTTAGCCAAGGTGATCGCGTGACCATGGGTGAGCGTATCGCGCTGTCGGGCAATACCGGCCGTAGCACAGGCCCACACCTGCACTATGAAGTCATCGTCAACAACGCTCCCGTCAACGCGATGAACGTTGAACTCCCCGAAAACACCAGCTTGAGCGGCGATACGTTGGTTGCCTTCCGCAACCAAGCGAGACCGGTTCTGGCCACATTGGAAAGCGGCGAAACTGGGCCGGTAAGCGTGGCTAACTATGAGCAAGAAGGCGACGACTAGCGCTTCCTAACAAACGTTCTAACACAACACCGCCCGATGGCGGTGTTGTGCGTTTAAGAGATGTGTAAGAGATGACGCGCCCGTTTTGCAAATCGCCTAGATCGTCAATTGAATCGCGCGCGAGCAGTTAGTTGCAACTTAGCCGCAGCGTTATAACACTATAACGCTGCCAGCAGCCTCGCATCGCGGCGGTAAACGTCAGGCCTAAACTCCACCTCGCCTTGGGCATTTGGCCATGCGGTTAAATAGTGCAAGGCAATGGGAATACGCTGGGGCAAACGTACATTTTGGTCGCTCCCCCTTTTCAACAGGCTGCTCATTTGGTAATGGCTACCGGCGTCCTCCAGAAGCATTTGCGCGAGCTCCGCCACCCCTTCAACACGGACGCAGCCCGAGCTGAGCGCGCGCTGGTGGCGATTAAATAGCCCCCGTGCCGGGGTATCGTGCAAATAGATCATGTCGTCATTGGGAAACCGAACAACCACCCGACCCAGCGGATTGCTCGGACCCGCTACTTGGCGCAGCATGAGACTGCCTGGGCGCTGCCAGTCGACCTCTTCAGCGACAAGCTGCTCACCCGATGAACTGATTACCTGAATGTTCTTACGCGCTAAATAGCCGCTATCGGCACGCACCTTGGGCAGCACGTCCTCGCGCATGATCGTGGGCGGGATGGTCCAGGATGGGTTAATAGTTAGATGACTAATGGTGGAATGAATAATCGGCGTTTCGCGACGCGAAGATCCCACCACCACCCGGGCATCCCAATGCTGGCCATTAGGGCGCACATAGTGCATCCGGTACCCGGCAATATCGACCCACACCCGAGGCTCGGCAGCCTGCATCGGACTAATCCAGCGCGCACGTTCTAAATTGACTCGCAGTTGGTCAATACGCGCCTCCACCGAGGTGTTCAGCGCCAAGCGAGTTTGTTCGCCCACCACGCCGTCTTCTTGCAGCAAATGGCGGCGCTGAAAGCGTTTAACGGCGCTTTCAAGCGGCGCATCAAAAGTACGCCGGCTAGACGCGACCTCCACTCCAATGAGCGGATAAGCGCTGCTATCAGCCACCATTAAATCCGCCTCACCCCACAGCGATAAACGCTGGCGCAGCACGACCACCTCGTCTGCCTTGTCGCCTGGACGCAGCGCCGCCTCCCGCGACGTTAAATATGGCGCACTGCCGAGGTTTGCCAGCTGGTAGTGAAGTTTCAAGGCCTCGCGCAACTGCTGATACGCTTTTGAGCCAGGGCGTACCAGAGCGAAGGCGTTATTTAGCTCACGATCCTCAACCGCATGCACCACGCGTAGCAGCGAATAGCGACGTTCGGGGCGGGGCGTTTCCCACTCGGGCTCGACATCGCGGGGGTTTACCTTACCGCGTTCCAGGTGATCCAGCGCCAGCAGCAGCGACTGAGTGGCTTGGATATCAAACGCCGCTTGCGCCGCGGCCCCTGCTCTCAGGCTACGCTGAAATTCATCAAGTAGCGTGTCGGCGTGATACTCGTCGGGTGCTAGGCCATCGGCTTGCAAATTGTTCAACGCGGCTACCAGAGATTCAACCGCCTCCTCAGCCTGCCAGGCTGGCTTGCCACTGCGCAGCTGATAAAACTCGGCAATGGGTAGGCTGTGTGCTTCAACGGCCTTTACTTGCTGCGCTAAATCCTGTTCTAGCGGCGCCGAATCTGCTTGCACACTGTCAGCAGCTAAAGCACCTTGGCTAAGCATTAGACACAGAACAGCGCCCATCGCCCATCGTCTTATTGGCTGCATCTCGTTCATCGCCCTCTCCTTGCGTTACTATAGCCTTCCACCTTTGCCGACCGGCTTTTTATGTTCGTCGGCTAATCTTCATCATGACTGATATTGCTTGTAGGATCGACTTATATGGCTCTGCGCTTACATGTTGCCAGGTTATTATTATCACTACCCTTTACATTGTTTACATTACCGCTACACGCCGCCAGCTTCTTTGCCCAGGTTGATTCAACACCACCCCACGGCATACTGCCTTTGCATCATCAGTTACTGCAGCTGGCCCCCCAGGCAACGCCTGAAGCGCTGCGCTTAGCTGCTCAAGCGCTCAACTGCGCCGAACCCAACGCCGAACGCCTCGCAGTGATCGATTACTCACTGCCGTCTACCCAGCGAAGGCTTTGGGTCTTCGATTTGCACCAGCATGAACTGCTCTTCAAAGAGCTCGTTTCTCATGGGCAAGGCTCAGGCGATGCTCGAGCTGAGACGTTCTCAAATACTCCTGACAGCCACCAATCCAGTATCGGCTTATTTCGCACCATGAATAGCTACTACGGACGCAACGGCTACTCACTGCGCTTGGAAGGCCTGGAGCCCAACGTCAACGATCTCGCTTTTGAACGCGCCATTGTGATTCACGGCGCCGACTATGTGAGCGATGCTTTCATCACCCAAACAGGGCGTCTTGGGCGCAGTCATGGCTGTCCTGCGGTGCGCGAAGATGTGACTTATCCGCTGATCGACAGCCTAAAAGAGGATCAATATGTCTTTGCCTATTACCCCGATGCAAAGTGGCTGGCAAGCTCAACGTTCCTGGGCTGCACGACCGCCGCCACACAGCTTGCTGAACGCTAGCTTTTAACTAGCGGCTTGCTGTGTAAAGCGCCAACATTCTCAGCCTTTCTGGCCTCCAAGCGTTGAATTTCTTCATTTACGGTGGGTAAAGCAGGCGCTCGACGACGCCTTCTGCAATACTTTGTGACAAATCAACACAAACAACTGCATCTACCGCAGGTGTCTGCCATGTTTACCTTTATACATCCTTACCAAAAAATTCGTCGTTTAGAACAGCAGGTCGCCGACTTACGCGCCCAACTGGAAGCCCCCTCTCCCAGCGGTCGCTTGTTAAGCTTAATCAGTCCACAGCAGTCAATCGGCATGCTCCAAGCGCAAGGAGCGGATATGTTAGCGTCGCTCAATACTGGGGTTGAAGCGTATGCCGACCAGCTTGCCGGTGAGCGCGCCACCTTGACGGGAACGTTGACGTTTATTGCCGCTGCCGAGCAAGCGGTCAACACGTTGCACCAACGCTGCCAGTGCAGCGACGATACTAACTCGGCCTCCTCGCCGTTGGCGCTTGCTAACACGCTCCAGGACCTTGACCAACTCAAGGCAGCGCTTGTGCGCAATGCCGACCACACCCAGACGTTAGCGGTTAGCACAGCGTTGGAAGCGGCCCATAGCCAAGACCAGCAATCGCCGGGATTGGCCGCCATTGCGGATGACGTTCACCGCTTGGCGCTTAACATGCAGCAACTAAGACACCAGTTCAGCGTACTGATAGAGCAAGCCAATCGCCAAGTGAACGAACACACTCAAGCGGCGGCTAAAAAACACCAAGCCGACGATGAGATTGCCCACGCCGCGCAAACGGCCAAGCACGACTTATGTCAGCTTGCTGACCAAGCAAAGCATATGCACAAAGTCATCCATCAAAACGCTACCGCGGCTTTTTTGCACTCCGCCAAGCTGGATCATGCAGTGTGGAAATGTCGGCTTTATAAGCAGCTGCTGTCCGCCGACACGGACACACCGCTAGAAGATGACCATCAATGTCGGCTGGGGCAATGGCAACAATACGGGGAAGGCCACCAACGCTTCGCATTCAGCGCCGCCTTCAGGGCATTGACGGCGCCTCATCGTCAAGTGCATGCGAGCGGCGCTGAAGCGCTAAAGCTCGCCAATGAAGGGAACCGCAAAGGCCAACTGGCTGCGCTAGGCAGGATGGAAGAAGCCAGCCAGCAACTCGCCCAAAAACTGGATAGCCTCATGGAATACGCCATGTATGAAGCGCCCTACCCTGCCAGCCGCCACTCACCGTTAGCGGACTCCCCTTAACAACGAGAATGGTAGCTATTGGGTCTTCCACCCAGTGAAGGCGGCCCAAAGGTCGCTGTGATGAATAGCGTTTCGTTTTCCCTAGCGGCCTGTGGCATGCTGGTTTCAGTGCAACCACATTTTTCACCACCCGTCGCAATGGAGAAAAGCATATGGCAGAGGTCAAAAAGCTGGATCTAGCGTTGCAAGGTGGCGGCGCGCATGGGGCGTATACCTGGGGTGTGATTGATCGACTATTAGTGGATGACCGCATTGAAATAGAGGGCATCAGTGGCACCAGCGCTGGCGCGATGAACGGCGTGGTGATGGCTGATGCACTAACACGTGGCGATAAAAAGACGGCTCGCAAAGCACTGCACGACTTCTGGCAAGCGGTCAGCCGAGCTGGCATGGCAAGCCCCATTCGCCGTTCACCCATGGATGTTCTAACCGGCAATTGGAGCCTGGACAACTCCCCTGGTTTTATTGCCATGGACCTGTTGACGCGCGTGGCTTCCCCCTACCAACTCAACCCGCTCAACCTAAACCCGCTACGCGATATCATCGCCAGCCACATTGATTTTGAACGCGTCCGACAATGCCAACAGCTCAAACTGTTTGTCGCAGCGACCAACGTGCGTACCGGGAAGCAGCGTGTCTTCCGACGCGAAGAGATGAGCATTGACGCCGTCATGGCCTCAGCCTGCTTGCCATTTATGTTTCAAGCCGTAGAGATTGATGGTGAGGCTTATTGGGACGGTGGCTATATGGGCAACCCGGCGCTGTTCCCGCTGATGGAAGAGTGCACTGCGCGAGACATCCTACTAGTACAAATTAACCCCATCGTTCGCCATGAAATACCCACCTCTGCATCAGCCATTATGAACCGGCTTAACGAAATTACGTTTAACTCGGCGCTGATTAAAGAAATTCGTATGATCTCGCTGCTCAAGAATGCGTTTGAAGAGCAAGGTATTGAAAACGGCTACCAACAAGCACTGTTTCACCGCATCAGCGGCGAGCAGGCACTCGAGGAGCTGTCGGTCTCCAGCAAAGCCAATTCCGAATGGCCGTTTCTATGCCATCTGTTTGATCAGGGCCAGGCAGCCGCTGAGCGCTGGCTAAGCGAACACTTTGACGCGATCGGCGATCACTCAACACTTGATATCGAAGCCGTTTATCTACACGAATAGCAATAAGCATCCTGCCCCCTATTAGCACCAATATGCCACAACACCGTTGTTGCATGCCCAATCATGCAGCATGGTTGCGGCTTCTTGTGGATTAAAAACCTTACACATATAAAATATTTTATTGATTTACAACAGTAAAAGTCTAACTGGCAAACTACCTGCATTACCAAAGGTGTGGTGGTAGGCGTGGACCAGGCCCAACCGGGTACGAGTGCGTCGAACCTGACCTTCAATGGCGAAGGCATGTTCTCGTAAATTGCTCACGTAGCGTCCAATCCCATTGGCGTTGCGTAACGATAAACTCGTTCTAAGCCCCGTGAGGCCATCCCATGGACATACGTAACAAAGCCAACCGTATTCGATTACTTAACTTTTCTACCCCTCAAATGCGCGCTTTCCATTTTTCATGGTTCGCATTTCATATCTGCTTCTTTGGCTGGTTCGGCATCGCCCCGTTGATGGCGATTGTTCGCGAAGACCTTTCGTTAACCCAAACTCAAATCGGCAACACAATCATTGCATCGGTGGCAATTACAGTGATTGTTCGCCTTGCCATTGGCGTGCTGTGCGACCGAATCGGTCCACGTAAAACCTATACCGGCCTGTTACTGCTGGGCGCTCTTCCCGTCATGGGCATTGGCTTAGCGGATAGCTTTGAAACCTTTCTGCTCGCGCGCTTAGCGATCGGTGCCATCGGCGCCTCCTTTGTCATCACCCAGTACCACACCTCGATGATGTTCGCCCCCAATGTGGTCGGCACCGCCAACGCCACCAGCGCTGGTTGGGGCAACCTGGGCGGCGGCACCACACAGATTCTAATGCCGTTGATTTTCTCGGGCATGTTGATGCTGGGTGTCAATGAAGCCTTTGGCTGGCGCTTAGCCATGATGGTGCCCGGCGTGGTGATGTTCTTTACCGGCATTGGCTACTGGTTTTTCACTCAGGATGCCCCCAACGGCAACTTCAGTGAACTACGCGCACGCGGTGAGCTACCAGAAGCCTCGGGCGAGAACGGCGCAGGTCAGAGCTTTCTGGCCGCCGCCAAAGATATTCGTGTTTGGGCGTTATTTGTCGTGTACGGGTTATGTTTTGGGGTAGAGCTGACGATCAACAATATTGCCGCTATCTACTTCTTTGATAAGTTTGAACTCACCTTGGCAACGGCGGGTCTCATCGCGGGTTTATTCGGGTTAATGAATATTTTTGCGCGTACGCTGGGCGGCGTTTTCTCGGATCTTTTCGCTAAGCAAGGTGGCCTAAAGGGCCGTGTACGCTGGCTGTTTATTGCCCTGGTTTGCGAAGGCATTGCCCTGGTCGCCTTCTCGCAGATGCATGTGCTGAGCCTTGCGATTGGCATCATGCTAGTGTTTAGCCTGTTTGTGCAGATGGCCGAAGGCGCTACCTACGGCGTTGTCCCATTTATCAATAAAAAAGCCCTTGGGGCCGTCGCAGGCATTGTCGGCGCTGGGGGTAACGTAGGCGCGGTCGGCGCTGCCTTTTTGTTTCGCAGCGAAAGCCTCAGCTATCAGCAAGGGCTATTCTATCTAGGCCTTACCGTGCTTGCGCTGGCCTCCTGTGTTTTGCTGGTACGCTTTAGCGATGCCACCGAAGCCGAAGAGGCCAAAGCCTACCGCGATGCGGTTGGCGATGATGTTGGGGCAGGCGCACTTTCATTACGCTAAGTTTAAGCCCTTGACCCTACGCTCCCGTACGGCGATGCCACTGTATGGGAGCGTATATTGTTAGGCGGCGAGTCATTGAGGAAACTGCTATGTCTTCAGCGCAGCAACTGCTATTAACCGCCATCCGTTGCGATATCGACAATCTGACTCACCTTGCCACCACCACCGACATTGTCGGCGATATTAGCCGCTTTATTCACATGCTCCAGCGTGAACGCGGGGCCTCGACCATCTATCTTGTCTCCAAGGGTCAACGTTTCAAGACCCGTCGTGACACCTACCGACAGCACAGCCAACAAGCTGAAACGTTAATGCGGCAACGGCTAGAAACGCTTAGCCAAGAGGCCCGGCCACAGGCAGCGGCACGCTTATTGCGGCGTATCGCTGCCGTTTGGCAAGCCCTTGATGAGCTTGATGCCCTGCGCCAATCCATTGACGCTTTTGCGATTACCCCAGATGCCGCTACCCAGGCCTTTAACCAGTTAACCAGTGGACTGCTGGCGATTGTCTTTGAGGCAGCCGACACCTCAGCAGACCCCGATATCACACGCACCCTGGTGGCCGTTTTTCACCTGATGCAAGGTAAAGAATTAGCCGGTCAAGAGCGGGCCTGTGGCGCCTTTGGTTTTACCCAGGGCCATTTCGATGAACCCCATCGTGCGCTACTAAACCAGCTAATGGCCGATCAACAGCGCTGCTTTGAAACCTTTGAAGAGTTCGCCACACCAGAGGCACAGCAGGCGTGGAAAAAAGAACTATCGCCACGTACGTTGGCGGGCATTTGCCATCTGCGCGACATCGCCTGCCAACGCACATCGGCCTCCTCGGCAAAAGAGACGCCGGATACACTGGGCGAGACCTGGTACGAACTCACCACCTTGCGTATTGATACGATGAAAATCGTCGAAGACGCGCTGATTGCCCAACTGAGCGTCCTGTGCCAGCGCAAAATAGCCCAGGCCGAACACACCTTGGAAAAAACCAAGGACCAGCCTTACAAGCATTCTCCTGCGCCCTGCGAACAGCTGCTGGCCTTAGGTGGAGAGCAACCGTTGGGTGACTTAACCGCCAACGCGCTAACATCGCCGCTAAGTCGCTCACTCATTGAGCTTACGCAGGCCCAAGCCGGACGTTTGCAAGGACTTAGCGACGAGCTGGAAAATACCCGCAAAGCATTGCGTGAGCGCAAACTCATTGAACGTGCCAAAGGCCTGATCATGGCCCACCAGGACATAAGCGAAGAAGAGGCCTACCGTTTTTTACGCAAAACCTCGATGGATCAAAGCAAAAGCATGGCGGACATGGCCCAAGCCATTCTGGATCTCTCCGCCATGCTAAAACGCAAAGAAGAGGGGCACGCCCGCTAATTAATCTTATATTTGCACGATGGCATGACCTTAGCCATGCTAAAGGCTTATCTGGCTAACAAAGCAAGGAGTCCCATCCATGCGTGACGGCGTGTTATTAATTACCGGTGCATCAAGTGGCATTGGTGCTGCTACAGCGCGCGCAGCAGCGCGAGAAGGCTACAAACTGGTACTCGCTGCCCGCTCTAGCGACAAGCTCACCGCGCTGGCTCAAGAGCTGGGTCCGGAAAATGTGCTTACTTGTCAGCTAGATGTAACCAATATGGAGCAGCAGCAGGCCATGGTCGAGCAGGCGCTGGAAACCTTTGGCCGATTAGATGCGGTCTTTGCCAACGCTGGGCGTGGCGGCTCACCCGGCGGGTTTAGCGGCGCTGACCATGACGCATGGCGAGAGATGATTCTCACCAACGTGTATGGCGTTGGCCTCACCCTTCAGGCCTGCTTGCCCGCCCTAAAGCGCAGCAAAGGCCACGTGTTACTAACCGGTTCAGCCGCTGGCCGAGCGACCATTCCGGGCTCTATGTACAGCGCAACCAAATGGGCGGTAACAGGGATTGGCTATAATCTGCGCGAAGAATTGCGTGGCACGGGCATGCGCGTAACGTTGATTGAACCTGGCATGGTCGACACGCCGTTCTTTGATGAGCCACCAAAGCATGCGTTAGAAGACCGCGATATCGCCAGCGCGGTGATTTATGCGCTTTCGCAGCCCGCCCACGTTGACGTCAATGAAATACTCGTTCGCCCCACCCCACCAGTTGAATAACCCTCCATCAGCTACATAAAATAATCACGGTATCAATTATCAAGAAGTCGTCATCAAAGCGGCTTCTTGATGATCCACACCTTGCAATTCATCTGCACTGACCGCATAACCTGACAATACCAAGCGCGCTAAGTAATTTCTTGCTCTACGCGCCCACGAATTAGTCTGCAGGTGAACCATGAGCCAACTCGCTTCCACGGCGCTTTCTGTCCTTGATTTGGCACCTATTCGTCAAGGTGGCAGCGCCGCTGAGACATTTAACGACAGCGTCGCTTTAGCCCAATTAACCGAGCGGTTAGGTTATACCCGTTACTGGCTCGCCGAGCATCACAATATTGCCGGCATCGCCAGCGCGGCAACCTCCGTGCTTATTGGGCATATCGCCGGGCAAACCTCTACTATCCGCGTTGGCAGTGGCGGTATTATGTTGCCTAATCACCCGCCGCTGGTGATTGCCGAGCAGTTCGGCACATTGGAAACGCTCTACCCCGGTCGGATTGATTTAGGTTTGGGCCGCGCCCCCGGCTCTGACGGCGCCACCATGCAGGCAATGCGCCGTAACGCCCACGCCGGGGTCGATGACTTCCCACAATTGCTCAATGAGCTGCGCAGCTATTTAGACGATTGCGACCCTCAACAACGTGTGAAAGCGGTGCCTGGTCAGGGGACTCATGTGCCCATTTGGCTGCTGGGTTCGAGCGGCTACAGTGCGCAACTGGCGGCCAAACTGGGCTTACCCTTTGCGTTTGCTGCCCAGTTTGCACCGGGCTATTTATTTGAAGCGCTGCGCTTATACCGTGATAACTTCCGCCCTTCTGAACACCTGGATAAACCACATGCCATGGTCGGCCTACCCGTGATGGCGGCTGAAAACGACGCGATGGCACACTACTTGGCCACCAGCGCGCAGCAAAAATTTCTTAACCTTATTCGCGGCAAACCGACGCAGTCTCAGCCGCCGGTTGAGCAGCTGGACTGGTCATCGGTTGAGCAGGCCCAAGTCAGCCAGTTTTTAGGCGCCGCCATTATTGGCGGACCCGAGACGGTTAAAGCGGAACTGGAGGAGTTCCAGGCGCGTACCGGCGCCGATGAGCTAATGATTAACAGCGACTTTTATAACCATTCAGACCGGCTGCGCAGCTACGAGATTGTGGCTGAGGTCGCTCGATAAGCGCTTAGCTGCATAGGATACTTATGACCACGCTCACTTTCTCGCCGATAACGGATGACGATTTTGCTGCTTTCTGGCCCACCTTCCAGGCCATTGTCGCAGCGCAAGAGACCTATGCGTTTGACCCCGACATCAGCTTTGAAGCTGCGCGCCAGCTATGGTGTAAAACGCCTAATGCCAGTGTGGTTGCCAAAGATGAAACTGGCCAAGTGCTGGGCACCTACTACCTAAAAACCAACGCGGCAGGCCCCGGCGACCATATATGTAACTGCGGTTACATGGTGACCCCTGCCGCACGGGGCAAAGGTGTCGCGCGTGCCATGTGCGAACACTCCCAGCAGCAGGCCCGGGAACTGGGGTTTCTAGCCATGCAGTACAACGCCGTGGTGGCCACCAATGAGGTGGCCGTCGCGTTATGGCAGAAGCTGGGGTTTAATATTGTGGGTACCGTTCCTAACGCCTACCGCCATGCGCGCCTGGGTTTTGTCGATACGCATGTGATGCATAAGACGCTTTAGCAGCAAGACACTTACCAAACAGCTTTTCTAAAAGTTGCCTAGTGCCACGCCAGACTGGGAAGAGTTTTAGTTTTTCATTTGGGCCAGCAACGCTGGTCCTTTTCTCATTGAAGCACCGCTTAAGTTAATAAAAATTCACAATCAGTTAAATGCAAACGCCTCCACGATAAGGTACTTTCCCTCACCTAATCACATTACGCTATTAAGCAACTCCCTTATCGGTGATGGCTAATTATGTCTGTGCATGCCTGGTTATTCTCACGCTTCTCGCTACGCTCGCGGTTTATCGCTTTAATTGCCACACTGGTGTTTGCCACGACTCTGCTACTTGGCTGGGTGGCGTCGCGAGAGTCTGCTCAGCAAATGGAAGCCAATATTGGTAATGCCGCCTCAGAAGCAGCTTACCAAATGGTGGATAAGCTGGATCGCAATATGGACGCACGCATTAAGGAGGTAAAACTCCTATTAGGTATGCAGGCACTCACAAATGACACGAACACTAGCGCCCTACGGGAACAGCTTGAACGTTTGCAAGACAACCACAATGTGGTGTCGTGGATCGGATTTACCGACCCAGAAGGTACTGTTCAAGCAGCAACTGGGGGAATTTTAGAAGGCGTTTCAATAGCGCAAAGGCCCGTTTTTATTGAAGGACGCGAGTCGCTCTGGATAGGTGATGTCCATGAGGCTGTGCTACTCGCTCAACTACTGCCTAACCCCAGCGGTGAAGAGCTTAAGTTTGTCGATATTGCCACCCCGGTGTATGACCGCAACGAGGAACTCCAGGGCGTTCTGGCTGTACACCTGAGTTGGGAGTGGGCCGAATATATTCAGCAATCCATGTTTTCACCCGCTAAGCAGCGACAAGATAACGAAATACTACTCCTTTCCGCCGGTGGTACCGTGCTGCTCGGGCCAGAGGCGCTGATGGGACAATCGTTAGGCAGCCTTGAGCACATCCCTAGCCCCACTAACCTATCGCCACAATGGGCCATTGAAACTTGGCCCAATGGCGAACAATTTGTCACCGGCTATGCGCGTAGCAGTGGCTTTGAGGATTTTCCTGGATTGGGGTGGATAGCGATTACCCGTAACCCCATCGCGTCTGCCTTTGCCCCCGTGGAGCAGCTACAGACAGCCATTATGGGCATCGGTATTCTACTGGCCCTGCTATTTGCAATGATTGGTTGGATGATTGCCTCTCGAATGGTGACGCCCCTCACTCGCTTAGCCAGCGCCGCCGACCAAATACAGGATGGCGAGCAAGCAGACTGCATTCCTCTGGAAAGCGGCTCCCCAGAAATGAAACGCCTATCGACCTCTATGCGTAACATGGTCAGCCGACTACTGGATCAACGTCAAACGATCAACCGTTTAGAGGATCTAGCCAATACCGACCCGCTTACGGGGCTCCCTAATCGCGCCTTTCTCAATCAATACCTGCAGCTGGCCATCCCGGAAGCGGAAAGAAACCAGCAAAGTATGGTGGTCATGTATATTGATCTGGATGGTTTCAAGCAGGTCAACGATGAACTGGGCCACCATGCGGGTGATCTGCTACTTATTGAGATCACCCAGCGCTTGAAAAACTCACTGCGCAGTGGCGATGTGGTGGCGCGACAGGGTGGTGATGAATTCGTAATGGTGCTTAAAACCGAGCAGGAGTACCTGCAAATGCTTACCCACGAAGTAAGTAGGCGTTTACTTACGGCTATCGCCCAACCGATTTTATTACCTGAAAATAAACGCGCCCACGTGGGCTGTAGCTTGGGCGCTGCCTGGTGGCCACACCACGGCCTGCACATTGAAACGGTGTTACAACTGGCAGATAGCGCTCTGTATGCGGCTAAAAGCAGAGGCAAGCATCAGCTCGTGATCCACAAGCCTTAGCTATTCACATCAAAACAGTGCTGTAACTGCTGCTCAGCGGCGGCGCTGCCCATCGCCGTTAACTTAGCAATATTGCGTTCGGGAATCGCGTCGGTATCGCCGTAAAACTCAATCGCCTTTTCGACGCTCTCTTCGCGCAACAGATGCACCATGGCGTAGGGAGAGCGATTGGTATAGTTAGAGGCGTCATCGGGCTCAGCACCGTCGAAGCAGTAATCGGGATGAAAAGTGGCGAGCTGATAGACCCCTTCATACCCCTGGTCGACAAGAATGCTTTCTGCCAGCTCAACAAAATCCAGGTAGTGATCAAAGCTTTTAAACAGCGTTGGGAATACCAACAGCGTCGTTTCTGTTTCTGGATGCTCATCCAGCCACTGCACTTCGACCATCAGTTCCTCCAGTGCCACTTCGATTTTTTTGGAGCGCACCACCTCAACGCGGATGGTGTCACGCGCTAGCTCCCGCTGAGCGAACGGGCAAATATCCTGCGCCACAATGAAGGTGCGCACCCACTTTAGCGTTTGCGCGACAATGTCGTTATCCGTGTGCATGGGCATCCTCTTGAGCAGTGGCTCGGTGATCGCTGACGTTATGGGTGCGCAGTTTACACAGGGCATAGGCGTTGTGTCGTCACTCTCACGCGGCAAACTGATGAATCGCCATTAAACATGCGCCTGATAGCGCTTCAGAGCGACTTCGTAAGATTTATGAATATGATCATCCATTAATTCACGCGCCGACTTAGTATCACGCTGCAGCGCCAGCTCCACGAGTTGGTGATGCTGCTCATCCAACTCTTGACGAATTGTAGGCATTTTCGGCCCCAGGCGGCGGTAACGATCAAACTGATCGTGAAGTTGTTCGATAAATCGCAATAGCCATACGGACCCACACGGCGCCACCAGCGTGCGGTGGAACTGGGTATGCAGGTGCTCCCACTCTTCGCCTTTGTCCAGGCTGATATCAGCCCGTTTTAGACGATGCGCGGCGGCTAACAGATCAGCTTCCCAAAGCGAGTCGCCATTAGCAATTGCCCTCTCTAGCGCCATCCCTTCCATTTCCAAGCGCATCTGGGCAATATCATCCAGCTCATCCTGCGATAGTTTGGGTACCCGAAAGCCACGCTGGTTTTCCTGCACCAGTAACCCATAGGCCGCCAATTTAGTCAGCGCTTCGCGCAGCGGACTCAAGCCGACTTGGTAGCGCTCTTTAAGCGAGTTAATAGCGAGCTTTTCGCCAGCAACAAAACGTCCGCCTACCAAATCTTTGCGTAAATGATCAAACACGCGGCTTGATGCCGTACCGGCTGGCCCTGCTGGCCTTGTCGACTTAGATAAAGAGTTATTAGGCAAAGATGTCTTCATAACGGTGTCCTTTGTTTATCTCGGCGCAAGCTGTGCGTTGTTTTTTTCGCTGTTGACGTCGGATCAGCCACTACCTATATTCTATACTAGATAAAATAATCGATTTTTTAACCTACAACCGATAAACAAGGCCAGGGTATGCTTTTTATTTCCTCATCAACGTTGCAGGCTCCGCGACCATGAAAACACGCTCAACCGCCTGGCAATTGTTTTGGGCCTTTTTCCGCGTGGGCATTTTTGGCTTTGGCGGTGGCCCTGCGATGATCCCCTTAGTGCGCGCCGAAGTCGTTACCCGCCATCACTGGCTCACCGATGAAGAATTCGCCGACGTGCTGGCGATTGGCAATACCTTACCCGGCCCCATTGCGACCAAAATGCCCGGCTATATTGGCTATCGTGTGGGCGGCATTCCCGGCTGTATTGCCGCCGTTACAGCCATCATTGTCCCGATGGTTGTGGCCATGATTGCCATGTTAGGCATTTTCAGCCGCTACCGCGATGTGGCGTGGATTCGCGGCATGGGCCAAGCCGTGGTGCCCGTCGTCATGGTCATGATGGCACAGCTCACCTGGGACTTTTTTGATAAGTCACAAGCCTCGCTTGGCTGGCTTGTAAGCGCGGTAATGGCCGTTATCGCAGCGGGCCTCATTTACTGGCTTGGCATCCACCCTGGCTGGGTAGTGGGTGCCATTCTCGTTGCCGCCCTGCTAGGCCCTTCAGGCACCAAACCCTCGAGTGCTAAAAGAGCGGAGGGTGACGCGTGATTTATTGGGATCTCTTTTTAGCGTTTTTTATCCCTAACATTATCGGCTATGGCGGTGGTCCAGCGATTATTCCGCTGATTGAAACCGAAGTTGTTGGCCGTTATGGCTGGATGACCGCGCAAACCTTCGCTGAAACATTAGCCCTGGGCAACGCCCTGCCTAGCCCTATCGCGACCAAGATGGCCGGCTATGTTGGCTACGAGGTCGCTGGCGTCGGTGGAGCTTTTGTAGCGGTTACCGCCACCGTGATTCCCACTTTGCTATTAATGCTGGGCGCGCTGGGTTTGCTCTATCGTCACCGCGAATCCCCCCGCGTTAAACGCATGAGCCAGTGGGTTCGCCCTGTCATCGCCATGATGATGGCATGGCTGACCTTGGGCTTTCTACTCGAGAGCCTTAACAGCAGCGGCGCTATTCACACACTGATCATCGGGATAGTGGCTGCCGTCGCACTGATTCGCTTCAAAACCCATCCTGCGTTTGTAGTGATGGGCGCTCTCGTTTATGGCGCACTTTTCATCAGTTGAGCATGAGTATAGGCCGAGACTTAAAACGCTAATCAAAATGCAAGGATTCACATGCAACATGATGCACTCCATTACCCCAGCGCCTCGCGCCGAATGGCAACCTTCGGCAAACGTGGCATGGTCGCTACCTCACAGCCATTAGCCGCTCAGGTAGGCATTCGTATTTTACAACAAGGGGGTAATGCCATTGATGCAGCCATTGCGACGGCGGCGGCGCTGACGGTGGTCGAACCAACCTCTAATGGGATAGGCAGCGATGCCTTCGCCATTGTGTGGGTGAATGGCAAGTTGCATGGCCTTAATGCCAGCGGACCTGCCCCGCAGGCGGCGACCATTGAAGCGCTGAAAGCACTTGGTCACGACGCGATCCCCAATCACGGCATGCTACCTGTCACAGTGCCCGGTGCACCCGCTGCCTGGGCGGCGCTTTCTGAGCGCTTCGGCAAGCTGCCGTTTGCCGAGTTGTTGGCGCCTGCTATCGCATTGGCGGAAGAAGGTTTTCCAGTTTCTCCAATTATTCATCAGATGTGGGAAGAGGCCTTTAACACCTATTCAGCTTACAGCGAGGCTTCCTTCCAACCTTGGTTTGATACGTTCGCTCCCGAAAGACGAGCCCCTAAGCCCGGTGAACTGTGGCGCTCAGAAGGCCACGCTAAAAGCTTGCAAGCAATTGCAGACACCCACGCCAAGGCGTTTTACCAAGGCGAATTAGCCGAGGCTATCGACGCCTTTTCCCAACAACACGGCGGCCTGCTGCGTAAACAAGACCTAGCGACTTACCAGCCGGAGTGGGTGGACCCGATTAGTGTGCGCTACAAAGGTCATGATATTTGGGAAATACCCCCTAACGGCAGCGGCATGATTGCGCTGCAAGCACTAGGCATGCTGGAGCGCTTGAGCAAAAAGGACCATCATGACCCGGTGGAAACGCTGCACCGCCGTATTGAAGCCACTAAATTGGCATACGTCGACGGCTTTGCGCATATCACTGACCCCATCGCCATGCGCCCAAGCGTTGCTCAAATGCTTGACGACGATTACTTGAAATCTCGTGCTGAACTGATTGGCGAGCAGGCCGTTGACCCGGTACAAGGCAACCCAATCAAGGGCGGTACTGTTTACCTAGCGACGGCAGATAACGAAGGCAATATGGTGTCGCTGATTCAAAGCAATTTCAAAGGCTTTGGCTCGGGCATGGTCGTTCCTGGCACCGGTATCAGCCTGCAAAACCGAGGCTGGTCATTCTCCCTCGACCCACAACATCCCAACGCGTTAGCACCCGGCAAACGCACCTACCACACCATTATCCCCGGCTTTATCACTAAAGATAACCAGGCCGTAGGACCATTCGGCGTGATGGGCGGCTATATGCAGCCCCAAGGCCATGTACAGGTAGTGACGGCGATGCTTGATGATCAACTAAACCCGCAGGCGACGCTGGATATGCCGCGCTGGAAGTGGACCCAAGGCAAAACCATCGAAGTCGAGGCCGACTTTCCCAACCACTTAGCACTCGCGCTGGCCCGCCGCGGTCACGACATCGTTAAAGTCGCAGACTCCATCAGCTTCGGGCGTGGCCAAATCATTTTACGCGACCCTGAAACGGGCGTAATGCAAGGCGGCACCGAGCCGCGCACCGATGGGGCCGTGCTGCCCTGGTAGACAGCTACCTGGGTCAACCGATGTCTTGATAAACCCACTATTCGCTACTTGTCCCACCCCACCACCGCGTTGCCGTTGAAGGCAACCGGCGGTGGGGCTGGCTATCCACGCTTAACCGTCGCATCATAGCCTTCCTTTTCGCTAGGTCATCGCTCCCCTTTTTATGTCGCCACCGCCTTCGTATGCCCCGCCTTCTTCTACGCTTAGCAGTTTTTTGGGCGTTTTCCGCTACAGCCGCCGCGCGCTTGGCTTGGTGTGGGAAACCTCACGATGGATGATGCTGGGCCTGGCGCTATGTACCTTAGTGGCGGGGGTGCTGCCAGCAGTGGCGGCTTGGGTGGGTCAGCTGATCGTCGATGGCGTCGTCAGCGCCATGGAAACCCACCAAGAGGCCAGCAACCCTAACCTGCTCGCTACGATCACACCGGTCCTTCAGTTGGTTGCTGTTGAAGCCTTAATTATCGCACTAATCGCCCTGGCTCAGCGCGGCTTGGCCGCTCAGCAATCATTGCTGCGAGCGCTGCTGGGGCAAAAAGTTAACGTTATGATATTAGAAAAAGCCGGCCAGCTCTCGCTTGGTCAGTTTGAAGATTCAGAGCTTTACGACAAACTCACACGTGCCCGGCGTGAAGCCTCTACCCGGCCGCTAGCCTTGGTCAATAAAACTTTTGGGTTGCTGCAAAACGCTATTTCGCTTGGCAGCTTTGGGTTACTGCTGGTGCAGTTTTCTCCCTGGGCGCTGCTGATATTGGTCGCTGGCGCGCTGCCGGTGTTTATCTCTGAAGCAAAGTTTTCAGGCGAGGCGTTTAAGCTATTTCGCTGGCGGTCACCGCAAACGCGCATGCAGATGTATTTAGAAACGGTGCTGGCTCGAGAAGACAGCATTAAAGAGGTCAAGCTGTTTGGCCTGGAAAACCTGTTCCTTGAGCGCTATCGGGATATTTTTTCCCGCCTTTTCGCCGAGGACCGGCGTTTAACGCTACGCCGCGAAACCTGGGGCTTTCTGCTCGGCTTGCTGGGTACGCTAACGTTTTACGCTGCTTACGGTTGGGTAGTGGTCGAAACGATCATCGGCGCCTTGACCCTGGGCCAAATGACCATGTACCTGATGGTGTTCAAACAGGGCCAGGCTGCGCTTTCCGCTAGTCTCACCGCGATTAGCGGCATGTACGAAGATAATCTTTATCTTTCCAATCTTTATGAGTACCTGGAGCAGCCGGTAGAGGCAGAACACGGCACGCTAACCCAAGGGGCATTGCCCGGCGATGGGCTGCGTTTTGAGCAGGTTAGCTTCTCCTACCCGGGTGGCGAGCATGTCCTCCACGATATTTCGCTACATCTAGCTCCTGGGCAGAGCCTGGCGTTAGTGGGCGAAAATGGCTCGGGAAAAACCACCCTAATTAAGCTTTTAACGCGACTGTACCACCCTACCCAAGGGCGAATTCTTTTAGACGGTAGCGACCTGCGCGACTGGAGCACCCAGGCACTACGTGAGCGAACCGGAGTTATTTTTCAGGATTTTGTCCGCTATCAGCTACAGGTGGGTGAAAACCTGGGCGTTGGCGATACACACGCCTTTAACGACCAGCAACGCTGGCAGCAGGCCGCACGCCACGGCATGGCGGATGACTTTATTACCCAGATGGCCAGTGGCTACCAAACCCAACTAGGCCGGTGGTTCAAAAACGGCCAAGAGCTTTCTGGCGGCCAATGGCAAAAAATTGCTCTTTCTCGCGCTTACATGCGCGAGAATGCCGACATTATCGTACTCGACGAACCTACTGCCGCCATGGATGCCGCCGCAGAAGCGGAAGTGTTCTACCGCTTCCGTGAACACAGCCGCGATAAAATGGCGATCCTAATCTCACACCGTTTCTCGACGGTACGCAGTGCGGATATCATTCTAGTCATTGATCAGGGCTACATCATCGAACGGGGTACCCACGAGGAACTGCTCGCAGCGGAAGGCCGCTACGCCAAGCTATTTCAGCTTCAAGCGGCAGGATACCAATAATTCTTTAATATTAATCACTCTCATTACAACAACTATTAATCTAACTAATAGTCACTTAAACTAGCTACCGTAAAATCACTTAAACCAAAAATTGTAAACAAAAGTGACAGCTCTAATAAAACCATCGACCGTACTAATACTTTAAAGGTAATGTGCTCTCATTATTCCCTACTCTTCTTGACCACAGGAATGGCACATATGAATCGTTTCCATCAGATAAAAGTTAAGTACGCGCTGGCTTTTATTAGTGTTGCATTAGCACTGCTTGTTATTGTCGTCGCCGATGCGATGCTCGTTAACAACGTAAAAAGTCGTTTAGACACATTTCTCACCCACTATATTCCCGCCGCTTCAGCCACATTGAATGGCGATCGCGATCTTTACCAAGCACGGGTAGCAGAGATCGAATATCTTTTAACTAGCCCCAACAGCGACCGAGCCGCCGCGCTCATCGCGGACTTTGAAGAAAATGCCCAGCAGGCTTATGATCGCATGGGGCGCTATGCCGAGCTGATGCAGAACTACCCAGAGTTAACTGCTCATTTAGCTAGCTTTGAAACGCTATACAGCGATTGGAAAGCCGAGGCTGAGCGAGTTTTTGAGCTGCACCAGCGCGGCGAGACCGCCGATGCTTTAAGCCTATTAGAAGGCTCCTCGTTAGAGCGCTTTAATACACTACGCGATGTCTATGATGTTTCGGGAGAAAATATAGAAACAGCTACCTATCAAGAAGAAGCAGCGGTTATTGAAAGAATCCAAGTACAACAAACAACCACGATTATTGTTGCATTGATTATCTTTATTGCGGCAACGCTTATTGCGCTATTGGGGCCGTTAATGATGTCCCGGGCCATTCGCCAAATCAGTGGGCGTATTAAAGAAATCACCGAAGGCGATGGCGATTTAACGGCGCGGATTGAGAGCCAACGTCGTGATGAAATCGGTGAACTCGCCCAACAGTTTGATGCCTTTATTAAACGCATTGATGATACGCTTCAGTCAGTTAGCAGCAGCACCGTTAGCCTTCAGCATGCCTCAAGTGAAATTGCGAAAGGCAGCCAAGAGTTAGCCGCACGTACTGAACAAGCCGCCGCCAATCTACAGCAAACCTCAGCCTCTATGGAGGAGATCGCGGCAGTAGTCAGCAACGCCTCCGACTCTGCCCAACAGGCTGACCAACTGGCGCTTTCAACCCGCGAGCTCGCTCAGCAAGGTTTACAGTCCATGCACAGCGTTGAGCAAACCATGGACACCATCAACGACTCGTCATCCGAGATTAGCAACATCGTTAGCCTAATTGAGAGTATCGCTTTTCAAACCAACATATTAGCATTAAACGCGTCCGTTGAGGCTGCCCGTGCAGGTGAGCATGGCCGTGGTTTTGCGGTAGTGGCGCAAGAAGTGCGTATATTGGCCAGCCGTTCCAGCGATGCCTCAAAGGGTATAGCCACGCTGATCAACACCTCGTTAAGCCGCACTAAATCGGGTGTTGATCAAGTGAAGAAAACGGGCACCACCATGCAAGAAATGGTGAAAAGCATTGAGCGAGTGGCTGACGTGATCGCGGAAATTAGCGCCGGTGCTAAAGAGCAAAGTGTGGGTATCGGTCAGGTAAACGACGCCGTTAACGAGCTGGATAGCATGACGCAACACAATGCCTCTATGGTGGAAGAATCCAGCGCCGCCGCGGCGGAGCTAAGAGAGCAAGCTGACCGACTTGGTGTACTGGTGGGCGCCTTCAAGCTCAGTCATTCACAAAACGAGCAGCTTGTATCGAGCACAGCTTCTCTTCCCGCAACTCAAAAGCCATCGCCAAAGGCACCGCGGCACTTGGCGAGTGCCCAGCAGCCCGAGTGGGAGTCGTTCTAACCTCGTCTTACTTCCTTGGGCGTCTCTCTGAGCCCAAGGAAGCTTAACTGACTATTGATAAAGCTGCTTATAGAACAAAGCGAGTCACTGATCATCAAGGATGATATATGCCGTCTAATGCGTTAATTGTTGATGATGATCTTGATGTTCAACTGCTAGGCAAAATGCTCCTAAGCCAGCACGGCTATGACGTGGTCGCAGTGGGCAGCTTCGGTGAATTGGCCCGCCAGCCGGGCCTGCTCAATGCCGATTTAATCTTACTGGATTTTCGACTTGGCGAGTTTACTGGTCTTGATATTCTCGACTATCTATATGATTTACGCCTCAATACCCCAATACTTTTAGTCAGTAGTTGTTCCAAGGCCACCGCAACGCATGCTATTCAAGTAGGCAAGGCCAAAGGGTTACGCATGTTAGGTTTTCTTCCTAAAACAACCCTGCTCACTGGCCTTACAGCTTTCTTGAAACCATTAAGAAAGGCGCCCAACGCCCCTTCAAGCGGCGAATTGGCAAACGCTATTGATGATAATCAACTGTTTTTAGAGTTTCAGCCTCAAGTAGACCTACAGCGGGGCCAAGTGATCGGCGTGGAAGCGCTGGTGCGCTGGCAAGATCCCCGACGCGGTGTGCTTTCCCCTGCTAGCTTCGTTCGTTTGGCAGAGCAAAGCGGACTGATGGTTCCGCTCACTTGGCGCATTCTTGAGCTTGCGTTTGCGCAGCAAGCCCAGTGGCAGGCGCAAGGGTGGGACTTAAACGTGGCGATCAATATACCGGCAGCCTTTATTCAAGCAGAAGGCATGCTAGACGCGTTTGATCAGCTCACTCACCACAGCAACGTCTCGCTCAACCATATCACTCTGGAACTCACCGAATCGGTGGGCATCGAATGTTTGGGCTACGCTTGCCATGTGCTTGAAGCCTTGCAAAATCGTGGCTGCAACCTGGCCTTGGATGATTTTGGTACCGGATACTCGTCGTTAACCCAACTCTACCGGCTACCTTTCAGCGAACTTAAAATCGATGGTAGTTTTGTCTCACGCATAGAACAGGATAAAAATGCCCTGGCGATAACCCTATCCAGTATCGAACTAGGCAAACGTCTGGGACTTACCGTGGTCGCCGAAGGTATCGAAACGGCGTCACAGTACGCCCGGCTGGTTGAAATGGGCTGTGCGGTTGGGCAAGGCTATTTTATTGCTCGCCCGTTAACCGCCAGCGCCTTTAACACTTGGTTTGATAAGCACTTGCAGACCGTTTCAAAAGAACAGGATCAGCTAGAGGCAAAGGACGCCCGCTCGCTGCAAGGCTTGCTGAGTAGCGACCTGAAGAGTCGTTATGCGTTCTAGATAGGTAGCCAACTCGCTTAATGGCGCTTCAAGCGCCCGCTGTTCCAGCTGGCTGGCTTGCTCGGCAATAGCAATGCAACCTAAAGAGGACGCCGCTCCCTTAAGAGAATGCGCCTCTTGGCCTAAGGCGCTGCGATCTTCTAACTGCCAACAGGCATACAGTCGAGTACTACGTTCACTAAGCCGGGTTAAAAACGTACTTATCAAAGCATCCAATGCGCTTGGATCAAAGGTGTCTTTCAGCTCTGCACAGATACGTTCGTCCAGTAGTTGAAAGGCCGCTTCACTCTGCGCCGATCGCTGGCGAATGTCAGCCACTTGTTGATAAACCAAGGCAGTAGCGCGTTCAGCGGCCTCATTGCTCGATAGCTCTTCAGAGGCTCCTTCAGACGATAGATAGCGGCAAATCACTTGGTATAGCTCATCGCGGGTAAAAGGCTTATGTATCATATCGTCCATACCGCTTTGCATGCAGCGTTCACGATGTTCAGGCATCACATTAGCGGTCATCGCCACAATAGGCAGTCTCGTCAAACTATGTGTTTGCTCAAATTGGCGCCATTTCCGAGTGGTTTCTGTACCATCGAGGATAGGCATTTGCATATCCATTAGCACTAAATCAAATTCACTATGGTTGGCTTCAAGTTGCTTAAGCGCCTCTTGCCCATTTTCTGCAATGGTCACCTGTTGGCCAAGGTGCTCCAGCATCACTTGTGCCACCGTTTGGTTTAGCGGATTATCTTCTACCACTAAAATATGTTGATGAGCCGCAACGGCTTGCGAACTGTCACCGCCCTGGTAAAGGCTCAACGGTTGGGTTTCAGGCATGTTAACGCTAAACCAAAAGCGGCTCCCCAATCCTAGCTGGCTGTTGACCCCTATCATTCCCTGCATTGCCTCGACCAATCGCTTACAAATCACCAGCCCCAGCCCCGTACCTTCGTGACGACGGGCCATAGAAGCATCCACTTGAGTGAACGCCGAAAATAGCCGCTCCTGATCGGCGCCACTGATACCGCAGCCAGTGTCGTGAACCTCAAAAAGAATATTATCTCCCGCCAGTGGTTTGACGTGACACTTTACAAACCCCTCTTCGGTGAACTTCAGCGCATTATTAATTAAATTCATCATCACTTGGCGTAACCGTGCGACGTCGCCCATCACATAACGCGGCAGCGCCGGGTCAATAGCGCAACTAAATGTCACCTTTGCTCTAGGCTCTTGAAGTATATAGCTTTCGCATAGCTCATCGATGCACTGGTGGAGGTCAAACGGCTGAACATCCAGGTCGAGGCGCCCGGACTCTATTTTGCTGTAATCGAGAATATCGTTGATCACCGCACGCAGGCTCTCCGCACTACGCTTTAGCGAGGCTAAGTAGGCCTTTGCTTTGGCTGTTTTAACCTCTTCGCGCAACAAGTCTGTCATGCCAACGACGCCATTCAGCGGCGTGCGAATTTCATGGCTCATCACGGCCATAAATTCTGATTTGGCTAGGCTGGCCTTCTCAGCACGCTGGGCAGCCTCATTTAACTCGCGGCTCTTCGCTTCTAATGCCTGGGCCTTACTATGGCTAGAGCGTCCTTCCATAACCAGTGCGCGGACTAACATACCGCCTGAAAACATAAGGAGGATAATAAGCGCTAGTACCAGCCCGTAGAGATTTGTTAACACCCGGCGCTCTTCGCTACGCATGCGTGAAACGTGGGCATTGGTATCGATCAAGATGGTGCCGGTGAGTTGTTGAAGACGCGTTACCTTCTCAAGAAGAATCGCTGTTAAAGCGCTACTTAGCTCGGTTTGCTTATCCCATAGCGGATCAAGCTGGGTTTCCATTTCTAAAATCAACGCTTCCGTTTGCTGAATAAGCGCTTTAACACCCTCAAGCTCATTTACCACCTTCCCAATATCACCCTGAAAGAAAAGGGATTGCCGACTAAAGAGAATCTCATAGCGCAGTAATACATCGTCAACCGAGGCATTATCGGATTTTGTTTCGAGTAGCGTTGAACGAAATTCACGCGCTTCTCGATCATACTGATACCCGGCCCATATCAGGTTTTCTAGCAGTCGATTTTCCAGTGCATGCTGACGGTTATAAATAACCCCGCCGGTGGTTAACGCTGAGATAAAAAAAAGGATCGCCGAGAACGTAGCAATCCTGGCACTGCGGGAAAAGTAGAACTTCAATACAGCCAGCATGGCAACCACTCAGTTATATTATTCAACGTCGATACGCGCCACTTGCCACACAGAGCGCGAAAATATCTCTTCATTCAAAAGTTCAGGATGCTGGTCAAAGGGATAAATAACAAACAGCGGCCCCTGATTACGAACACGCAGTGCTTGGCCGTTTGCCTGCATGGCAAGAATCGCATTGTAATTGTAGAAATCGCTCACCGGCACCGTCGACGCGTACTCATTCAACGCTACTACGCGCATATTTTCACCCTCGGCACCGGCGGCCTCTAATACGGCTCGGCCTAAGGGGCCGGAGAAGCGCACCACACCATCGTACCAGGGGGTGCGAGTAACCGTGGTGTGCTGGCGTAATGCCTCCAGCATCGCTTTATCAAAATGGGCTTCGTCACCCACGTTTGGCTGCCCTACATTGCCGCTCACTACTAGCATCACCGGACCGCTAGGTGCATCGAGGGCGCTAGCATAAGTCGATATCAGCGCAACGCCCACTGCAACTAGAGCCCTGAGTTTAAAAACCACAGAACAACGCATTATGCTGCACCTCAAGGCGAATGATTAGAGAGGTAAGCAGTATATATCGGCCGCCTGCGGCTTAACTGTGAACCTTTGTGTCAACGCACACTTATCAACTAAACTTTACGCATGAGTTTTCTACGTCTACGCGTGTGACGTTTATAAGACCACAACAAGGGAAATCATCATGCATATTGGCGTTCTTGAAGATGACCTCGACCAGCAGGCCTTTATTGAGCAATGCCTAATGACCGCAGGCCATCAGGTGTCTTTATTTACTCGCGCCAGCGAGCTGCGTCGCGCGACTCAGCAGCAAACGTTTGATTTTCTTATTATTGACTGGCGACTCCCGGACAGTTGCGGCATGGATGTTGTCGCCCATCTACGCCAGCACGATAGCTGGCGTGGGCCCATTTTGTTTATTACCGCCAGCCAGGGCGAAGACGACGTCGTTAAAGCCCTCGAGCAAGGCGCGGACGATTTTCTCGCTAAACCCCTTCGTCCTAAAGAACTGATTGCCAGGGTAACCGCACTGTGCAGGCGATCAAGTTACGCAGCACCACGCCCAGCCACAGCCTACCCCGACACCTTTACCCTGCATAACGACGCACATTACATCAGCGTCGCGGGCAACGCCGTTGATCTAACCGAACGTGAGTATCGGTTAGCCGCGCTATTCTTCTCAAAAATTGGCGAGCTAATAACCCGCGCGCATCTACTTGAACTGGTGTGGGGCATTAAAGGGGATGTTTCGACGCGTACCGTGGATACCCACGTAAGCCGTCTGCGCCGTAAGTTGGAACTGGATGGTCGTCATGGCCTGCGTCTGCGCAGCGTTTATCAGTCAGGTTATCGAATGGAGACCTGCCAAACCACCCACATTGAGCAAGTGGCTCAATAGCTGTCTGTCGTGCTGCAGGAGTAGATTGGCATCTTCAAACGCCTGGGCTACGTTGAATGTGACTCAGGCGTTTGTATGACGCGAATTATTTCTTAGCGTTCCAAGTTGAGCTTTGGCATTTAGCTTCTTCAACCAGCATATTTAGGCGCCTTACTCGTCCCAGACAGGCGCAATATCAGGATTGGCAATGCGCTCTTGGCGATCCAACATGGCAATATCAGCCATTTCACTATCGCTTAACACCAAATCAAAGGCGGCGATGTTGCTTCGAATATTACGCGTTTTCGTGGATGAAGGAATCGTAATCATATTGCGCTGTTTTATCCAAGCAAGGGCGATTTGCGCAGGCGTGGCGTTATGCGCGTCGGCAATCTCCTTCAAGGTCGGGTCTTCCATGACCTTGCCCACCGCCAGCGGCATAAAGGCGGTGACTTGAATACCTTGATGCTCGCAGTGCTCAACGAGCTTACGGTTCTGCAGGAAGGGGTGGACCTCGATCTGGTTGGTCAGAATTTCACCTTTACCCAGGATACTAATCGCCTCATCAACCTGCGCGCAGGTAAAATTAGAAATACCAATATGGTGCGCTTTACCTTCCGCTTTGACTTCCTTCAGAGCCGTCAAATAATCCGCCATGGGCACTTCATCGTTAGGCGATGGCCAGTGGATCAACAGCAGGTCAACGTAACCTGTACCCAACTTCTGGAGACTTTCATCTACGCTGGTCTTCAGCGTTGTGGGCTCAAGCTTGTCAAACCACACCTTGGTGGTGAGGAAAATATCGCTGCGGTGTACGTCGCTATCGCGGATCGCCTCACCAACCTCCGCTTCATTACCGTAAAACTGCGCCGTATCAATGTGCCGATAGCCGGCTTCGAGCGCCGCATGGATGCTCTGTTTGAGCGTATCGCCCTCCAGGCGAAAGGTACCAAAACCGGGGTTAGGCATCACATTGTGCATCATTAACATCCTTTTCTATTGATAGCGTTTTAACTAACATGGGGCAGTGATTGCCCTACTTCAACCCCATTGCATGCTTGGTTGCCTGGTCAACGGTGGTGCTTCAACGTACTAGCAAAGCGATAACCACCAGCGCCAACACCAGCGAGACGCCCTTCCAAAAAAGCGCCGGGTCGCGTTCCAGCAGCGGTAACTGCGCGCGCTTAATCATCTGAGCGCTTGGCGAGCGCAGCTCAACGACAAACTCCGAAAGCGCAGGAAAGCGTTTATGAGGATTGGGGTGGAGCGCTTTTTTGAGCACCCCATCCACCCAGGCGGGCAGTTCGCGGTTTTCGCTTAGCGCCGATTGATAGGCCAGTTTGTGCTGGGCGGCCCGGGTGCGGGTTTTGGCCACCTCGGTGCCGTAAGGCAGCGTGCCGGTTAGCATCTGATAGGTAATCACCGCCAGGGAATATTGATCCGCCAGGGGAGTGCCACCTTCCCCCAGAAAATACTCTGGCGCGGTGTACTGAGCGGTACCGAGAATATCGCCGCTGGCCTGCCCGTCATTCTCCGCTTCGGCGATGCCGGCTACCTTAGCGGCGCCAAAGTCGATTAGCTTCACCGTGCCGTGGCTATCAATCATCACGTTGTCGGGGCGCAAATCCTGATGCAGCATTTCCAAACGATGAAAGGCACGCAGCCCTTTAGCGATCTGCTCGATGATTGGCCGTACGCTGGCTAAATCAGCGTCGGGATGGTCGCGCATCCACTGGGTTAGGGTTTGCCCTTCGATATACGCAAGCACGGTATAAAGGTAGTGACGGGGTCGCTCTTGGGCAGGCGCCTTGAGTACATGCACGTTGTCGATGCGCCGTGCGATCCACTCTTCGCGCACGAACCGCTCGACGCTCGCCGGGTCTTGGTTTAACTCAGTTGAGAGTGTTTTCAGCGCCACTTTATCGCCGCTTAGTACCTCTTCGGCCAGATAGACATGGCTGCGGCTGCTGGCATGCAGCTGGCGCACAATCCGATAGCCGTCCAGCTCGCTCCCCGCGCGCAGTTCAGGCGGTGGTGGTAAGGCGCTGAGCGCTTCGTAAAGCTCATTAGAATGACGCTCAGGTAGCCCATCAATACGCACTATCTGCACGGTGAGGTTATCATCACTGCCTTTTTCCAGGGCGGCAGCGACCAGCGCCTCGGCTGCCGCGTCTAAATCGCCCCAGTGGGCCTGAATCAGCGCGGCCATTTCGGCGTCCGTCAGCCACTCATACACCCCGTCGGTAGCAAGCAAAAACACATCGTCAGTATTGAGCGATACAGTGCGGTAATCCAACTCCAGGTGCTGGCCAGCGCCCATGGCGCGGCTTAAATGGCTAACCTCTTGGGAAGCCCAGAAGCGGTGATCCTCGGTCAGCGGCTCGAGTGTATTGCCGGTAAGCTGATAAATGCGACTGTCACCAACGTGAAACAGGTGCGCGGTGGTGGACTTAATCACCATCGCGCTCAAGGTGCATACATAGCCGCGATTCAGGTCGTAACGGTACTGACTTTGCCGGGTTTGAGCGTAAAGCCAAGCATTGGTGGCCTGCAGTACTCGCTGGGCCGAGGTTTTAACGGTCCAGGTCGCCGGGGTGGCGTAGTAGTCTGTCAAAAAACCGCCCACCGCCGCTTCGCTTGCTTCCCGGCTCACTTCGCTGCTGCTAATCCCATCCGCTAGCGCGATCGCAACGCCTTTCGTCGACAGCTGGGGTTCGGTGGGCAAATAGGCGCCATAAAAATCCTGATTACTTGGTTTGCGCCCTTTATCCGAGTGCTGGCCGAGCGAAACGGTCAGCGCTTTTGGTGCCATAGTGTTCATAGGTTAGCGATACATCGCCTGCGCTGAGCACACATCGTTGGTCGCCGCAGCAGGCGTGGTGGCAACCCGCTGCACGACGCTGCCCACTACAATCAAGCAGGGAGATGGCAAAGGGTTTGTAGCGAGCTTCTCAGGCATATCCGCCAGCGAGCCCACCAGCGACTGCTGTTCGGGCTTACTCGCATTGGCTACCAGCATGATCGGCCATTCATCCGGCAGGCCTGCCTGGCGCAGGCCGTGGCATATCGCACTCACTTTGGAAAGCCCCATATAAAACACCAGGGTTTCACCCTTGCGCGCCAGCGACGTCCAATCCGGGGTGCCGCCTTCGCGGCATAGCTGAGCGGTCACAAAGCGCAGCTGCTGGGCATGACCGCGGTCGGTTAGCGGAATGCCCATATAGGCCGCGGCGGCAGAGGCCGCGGTGATCCCCGGCACAATGGCAGCGGGAATATCCGCGACGGTTAGGGCATCCAGTTCCTCGCCCATCCGCCCAAACACCGCCGGGTCACCGCCTTTAAGCCGCACTACCGATTTCCCTTCGCTGGCCAGCTTGACCATCAAGGCGCCGATCTCAGCTTGCGGCACGCTGTGGTGGCCACGGGCTTTGCCTACGTAATAGCGCTCGGTACCGCGCGGAATCAATGCCAGCACCTCATCGCCGACGAGACGGTCATACACCACTGCGTCCGCCTGCATTAGCAACCGTGCCGCTTTGAGGGTTAATAGCTCGACATCGCCACTGCCTGCGCCAACCAAGTAAACCTGCCCGGCGCGGCACTTGCCTCGCAGCGGCAGCTGTACGTTAGAAGTATCGCGAGCCAACGGCGAAAGCGCGCGTTGCGACAGCCGCATAAAGGCGTTAAACCACTTCTGTAGTAAGGGTGTGCTTAGCGCGGGCATTGGGCCGCTCCTCTTCGATAAGTGATTTCAATTCGGGAATACAGCTGCCGCACTGGGTGCCACAGACGAGCCGAGCGCCTAACGCTTCTACGCTGGTATCGCCCTCGCGGATGGCGTTGGCAATGGTAGTTTGACCTACTTGGTGGCAGCTGCAAACAATTGGGCCGGTATCCGCCGCACCGTCGTCGCAGCCTGCCAATAGGCGGCGGCGGTGAGTGTCGCTCAGCGCCAGATCGTTAAAACGCGCTTCCAGCCACGCCAATCCTGGCAACTCGTTGGGCAAGCCAACCATCAGCCACCAGCGCAGTTGGCCATTTTCCACGCAGGCGGCGCGCAGCCGTCCGTTAGCCGGGTCTTGGCTGACGACCGATACGCCGCCGGGCAGCCACGTTTGCAGCTGCGCCAACCAGTCATCAACCGGCTGTGTATGAGCAAGCTGCCAGCGCTGGCAGCCGCGCATGGGAATACGTGTCCAGTAGGCACTGGTGCACCAAGGCGTTGATTCCGCAGCCCCTTCGGCGACCAGCAGGGTCGCCTGCCAATCAGTTACAAGAGTCGCCAGCGCCACGGCGCCGTGCTTCGATTCGGGCTGCCCAGAGAGCGGATCGGTAATGCTGTCGATCAGCGCGCTGCTTCTGGCCTGCTGGGTGAAGCAGTCGGTCCAGTGGATGGGCACGAAGACCTCACCGCGGCGTTGGGCACTGGAGACCCGCACTCGAGCGCGAAATTCGCCCTTTGCAGCCGTTAACACCGCCAGCCCTTGATCCACAACACCGGCGGTGTGGGCGTCGTCCGGGTGAACATCCATAAAGGGTTCGGCGCGGTGATTCATTAACCGCGGTGAGCGCGCAGTGCGGGTCATGGTGTGCCACTGATCACGAATCCGGCCGGTGTTCAGACGCAGCGGATAAGCGGCGCTCAGCGCCTGTTCAGGCCCTTGGGGCTTGATCGCCAGCAGCTTGGCGCGGCCATTGGCGGTGGCAAACTCGCCATCTTCAAACAGCCGGGCAGTACCGTGCGCTGCAGACTTTGTGACCGGCCACTGAATCGGGGAAAGCGCGTCGTAGCCTTCGCGGCCAAGCCCTACCAAACCCGAGATATCAAACAACCGCTGCGGGCTGCCGGGCAACAAGCTGTTATCAACACCGTTTTCAAGCCCGTTTTCAAACCCTGAGAGACGAGCGTGCTCGTCGAAAATCTCCCAGGGGTGCGCGTAGTTAAACGCCTCGGCGAACCCCAATCGTTTCGCCACCTCGCAGATTATCCACCAATCATGGTGGGCCTCACCAGGGGGCGGCAGCATGCCCCGCTGGCGAGAAATACGCCGCTCGGAGTTGGTCACGGTGCCATCTTTTTCCGACCACCCCGAGGCTGGCAGCACGATATCTGCGTAGGGCAGCAGATCGGTGTGGGCGGCGCACTCGGAAACGATTACCAGCGGGCACTTTTGCAGCGCAGCGCGCACCCGTGCGGCATCGGGCAGACTAATCGCGGGATTGGTGGCCATCACCCACAGCGCTGTTATCTCGCCCCGCTCAACGGCTTCAAACAGCTCTACTGCTTTATAACCCGGCCCTTCCGGCAGAATCGGCATCAGGCTGTCGGTAGCCCAGAAGCGGCTGACCAGCTCGCGGGCGCCGGGAGTGTGGTAATCCATGTGCGCCGCTAGCTGGTTGGCCAGCCCGCCTACTTCGCGCCCCCCCATGGCATTGGGCTGGCCGGTAATAGAAAACGGCCCTGCCCCCGGCAAACCGATTTTGCCGCCAGCCAGGTGGCAGTTAATAATGGCGTTGCATTTATCGGTGCCGCTGGCGGATTGATTAACGCCCTGTGAGTAGAGGGTGACCACATGCAGCTGGCTGGCGAACCAGTAATAGAAAGTTTCCAGGCGCTCGGGGTCAACATCGCAGGCCACCGCGACCTCCGCCACCGAGCCCGCGGTTTGCTGGGCCGCCTCCAGAGCATCGTCTAACCCTTCGGTGTGGCGTTCAAGGTAGACAGTATCCAGCCTGCGCCGCTGTGCCATCCACGCCAGCAGACCGTTAAACAGGTAAGCATCGCTGCCTGGCTTAATCCCTAGGTAGAGATCAGCGATTTCGCAGCTGTCGGTCACACGCGGGTCAATCACCACTAAACGCATCAGCGGATTGCGTTCTTTAGCGACTTTAATGCGCTGGTAAAGTACCGGGTGATTCCAAGCCAGGTTGGAGCCCACCAGTACGATCAACTCCGCCTCTTCCAAATCCTCGTAGTTACACGGCACCGCATCGGCACCGAAGGCGCGCTTGTAACCAGCCACCGCGGAGGCCATACACAGCCGCGAGTTGGTATCTAAATGGGGCGTGCCCAAAAAGCCCTTAAACAGCTTGTTGGCCACGTAGTAATCTTCGGTGAGCAGCTGACCAGAAAGGTAGGCTGCGACCGTTTGATTGCCATGTTCAGTGCGCAGGGTGTTTAAGCGTTCGGCAGTGGTACTCAAGGCGATGTCCCAAGAGACTTCAACACCATCAACGCGAGGGTGAGTCAGCCGCCCCTGCTCGCCCAGGGTTTCGTGTAGCGCAGACCCTTTGACGCACAGCCGCCCGAAGTTCGCCGGATGCTCGCGGTCGCCCTCGACAGAACTCAGCGTGCCCGCTTCAACGGTTGCCGTCACGCCACAGCCAACGCCGCAATAGGGGCATGTGGTTTTGGCTTGCTGCGTCGTTTTGGACTGCTGCCCTGCTTTTGCCCCTCGCATAACACCTCCTCGGGTCGAACCTGAACGCCGTATATACGTATATAAATTGGGCATAAAAAAACGCCCAGTACCCTTCTCTAATGCGCTATATAAACGCATTAAGAGAAAAAGGCTGGACGTCGTTGCCACAGCGCACCTTCATCGGTGCATTACTCTTAACAATAGTCTCTTCAAACAAATGAAGACTTTCTAACAGCTACACATTTTTTAACGGCTACTTATTTTTCTAACGGCTTTGGAGTTGTTCGCTGCCATCGCCAAGCAATGAGCGCTTATCCCTTGTTAACTCACTTATTACTCAGGTAACTGCAAAAGCCAAGCCTAAAATCAGCCTATTGTGAATTTATTGCTAATAAACAGATATTTAAAAATAAAAAGATGGTGGCGCAGCACGCTTTTCAGCACTCGGTACAAGCAAAATGGTGTGTGAAAGTGCACGTCCGCACCTTTCTCGCACCAGCGCTGTGCAGTTTGCCCGAAGCGGGGTATCACCACTCACCTGCTCTATTATTCTAAATATCTGACGTTATTGAATAAATAATCTTGAATAGCCAGTTGGCTAGTTCCTTGCTTGTTACAGAATAAGGTTTTTAATCAGCTGGCAGCCAATGGCGGTTGTCACGCGTTTAAAACGACGCTATCGGGCAACGACGCCCCTGTTACGCACTCTTGCAATTCTTTGCAAAGAGGCGCGAGACAGGGGCGTTTTTTGTTTGGTGCTCAAGCAGCCGCAACGACACAGAGGAGCCACCCATGGAAACCACTTCCCGGTGCTCACCTAACGACCATTCCAATAACCATCTAGTGATTATTGGTAACGGTATGGCCAGCCACCGTTTGGTGGAATCACTGGTTAAGCAACCCACGCGACCACAGCGCATCACGGTTATTGGCGCAGAACCATCCCCTGCCTATAACCGTATTCTGCTTTCGCCACTGCTGGCCGGTGAAATGCAGCAGGAGGCACTAACTCTGCGCGATGCGGCGTGGTATGCCGAACAGGGCGTCACGCTGATACTGGGTGAAAAGGTCGAGGCGCTTGATCGCTCACAGCAAACATTAACTACCGATAGTGGCCGATCGCTTACTTACGATCATCTTGTCATCGCCACAGGCTCGCGCCCAGCGCTGCCCGACGTTCCGGGTATTGAGCTTGCGGGCGTGCACGGGTTTCGCGACTTGCAGGATGCTGATGCGCTTACCGACATCGCTCAACAGGGCGGTGATGCAGTGGTGATTGGCGGCGGCCTGCTGGGTCTTGAAGCCGCCGAAGGGCTGCGTAAGCGCGGCGATGATATCAAGGTGAGCGTGCTCCAGCGCAGCGAGCGGTTGATGAACCGCCAGTTAGATGCGACCGCCGCCCACCTGCTTGAAGACGAATTGACGCAGCGCGGTTTGCAGATCATTACCGGCGCTCAGTTAGCGCGGTTAGAAGCCGACGCCCAGGGCCGGGTCGCCAAACTGCACCTTGCCGATGGCCGTCAGATCAATGCCTCCAGCGTGATTATCGCCGCGGGGATTACACCTAATGCGGAGCTGGGTCATCAGGCAGGCCTGACCACCCAGCGTGCCATCGTGGTGAATGAATGGCTCACCACCAGCGACCCGGCTATTTCGGCGCTGGGCGAGTGCTGTCAGTTCGATGGCACCACCTATGGCCTGGTGGAGCCGATCTGGCGTCAGGTAGAGGTGCTTGCCGCGACGCTATGCGGCTCTGCCACCCAAGGCTACGCGGATGCCCCCAGCGCCACCAAACTCAAAATCAGCGGCGTAGCGCTCTACGCCTTTGGCCCCACCGAGGCCAGCGCCGAGCATGACGTATTGAATTACCACGACCTTGAACGCGGCGACTACCGCCGCCTCCTGCTGCGCAACGGCCAGATTGAAGGCGCGGTGCTTTACGGCGATACCTGCCAAGGCCCCTGGTACTTCGAGCAGGCGCTCGCGGGGACCGATCTCAACGCTTACCGCCAGGCCCTACTGTTTGGCGCAGCCGATGTAGAAGCGCTTCAAGTGGCCATAGCTAACCAGCATAACGACACTCCCGATTTATCGACTTCAGAGGCGGCATAATGTCTATTAAAAGCATGTCTACCCAAAAAACGGCAACCACAGAGCAGTTAATCATCATTGGTAACGGCATGGTCGGTCACCACTTGGTCGAGCAGCTCGTCGATAACGGTGCCCTGGAGCGTTATCAGGTCACCGTATTTGGCGAAGAGCCCCACCGCGCCTATGACCGTGTGCATCTATCTGAGTATTTCAGCGGCCGCGATGCCGATTCGCTAGCGCTTTGCGAAGCGGATTACTACGCCGTAAGCGGTGTGGAACTGCGCACTGGCGAAGCCGTGATCGAGATAGATCGCAGCGCAAACGAAGTCGTGACCGACCAGGGCCGCTACCCGTATGACCGCGTAGTACTGGCAACCGGCTCCTTTCCCTTTGTACCGCCGATTCCTGGTAACGACCGCGATGGTTGTTTGGTGTACCGCACCCTGGACGATTTAGACGCCATTCAAGCCGCTGCCGAAAACGCCACCACCGGCGTAGTCGTCGGCGGCGGCCTGCTGGGCTTGGAAGCGGCTAACGCGCTGCGCGGCCTGAATCTGGATACTGCCGTGGTAGAGTTCGCGGCACGCCTGATGCCGATGCAGGTGGATAACGAAGGCGGCGAGCTGCTGCGCGAAAAAATTGAAGCCCTGGGCGTACAGGTACTCACCGAGCGCGCCACACAGCGCATTGAAGATGGCGAGTCTAGCCGCCACCGCATGGTCTTCCAAGACGACAAAATGTTGGAAACCGACCTGATTGTGTTCTCAGCAGGTATTCGCCCCCGCGACCAGTTAGCCCGTGACTGCGGCCTGGAAATTGGCGAACGCGGCGGCGTGGTAGTGGATAATCAGTGTTTGACCAGCGACCCGGCCATTTTAGCGATTGGCGAAGTGGCGCTGTGGAACCAGAGCATTTTTGGCCTGGTGGCCCCCGGCTATCAAATGGCCAAAGCCGCGTTTTCGACGCTAACCGGGGGCGACACTCAGTTTGGCGGCGCGGACATGAGCACCAAGCTCAAGCTGCTGGGGGTGGATGTGGGCTCGATTGGTGACGCCCATGGCAACCAGAACCCCGGCGCACGCATGTTCCGCTACCTCGACCCCATCAAGCAGGAGTACCGCAAGCTGGTAGTCTCCAGCGATGGTAAAAAACTGCTTGGCGCGATGCTGGTGGGCGATAACGGCGTTTACGACACCCTGCTGCAATACTATGCCAACGGCATTGAGCTACCCGACGAGCCCGCCTCGCTGATTCTGCCGCAAAGCAGCGGCGCTGCGCCCACGCTCGGCCCTGGCGCGCTGCCGGAAACCGCCACCATCTGCTCTTGCCACAACGTCACCAAGGGCGATATTTGTGCCACCATTGACGACGGCGCTGTAGATCTAGGTGGTGTCAAAGGTGTCACCAAGGCCAGCACCGGCTGCGGCGGCTGCACGGCATTGCTCAAAAGCGTGGTGGACCACGAGCTGGAGGCCCGCGGCGTCGAGGTCGACAAGTCGATTTGCGAACACTTCGCCCATACCCGCCAGGGGCTTTACGACATTGTGCGCGTGGAAGGCATTAAAACCTTCACTGACTTGATTGAAAAGCATGGCAACGCCGACACTCACCGCCTGGGCTGTGATATCTGCAAACCCGCCGTGGCGTCGATTCTGGCTTCCTGCTTCAATGAGCCGATCACCGACGCGGCGCATATTCCCCTGCAGGATACCAACGACACCTTTATGGCCAACATGCAGAAAAACGGCACCTACTCAGTAGTGCCGCGTGTTGCCGGCGGCGAGATTACCCCTGACAAACTCATCGTGCTCGGCGAAGTGGCCAAAAAATACAGCCTCTACTCCAAAGTTACCGGCGGCCAACGTATTGACCTTTTCGGCGCCCGCCTGGAAGACCTGCCGGATATCTGGGGCGAGTTGATTGCCGCAGGCTTCGAGACCGGGCACGCCTACGGTAAATCGCTGCGCACGGTGAAATCCTGCGTAGGCAGCACCTGGTGCCGCTACGGCGTGCAGGACAGCGTCGGCATGGCGATTCAGTTAGAGAACCGCTACAAGGGGCTGCGTTCGCCGCACAAAATCAAGTTTGGCGTTTCTGGCTGCACCCGCGAGTGCGCCGAAGCTCAGAGCAAAGACATCGGCATTATCGCTACCGAAAACGGCTGGAACCTCTACGTTTGCGGTAACGGCGGCATGCGCCCCCGCCACGCAGAACTGTTCGCCACCGACCTGGACGACGAGCAGCTCTACCGCACCATTGACCGCTTCTTGATGTTTTACGTGCGCACTGCCGACCGTTTGCAGCGCACCTCGGTATGGCGCGAAAACCTTGACGGCGGCCTGGAGTACCTCAAAGAGGTGATTCTGGAAGACAGCCTAGGCATCAACGACGAGCTAGAGCGCCAGATGCAAACCGTGGTGGATACCTACCAGTGCGAATGGGCAGACGCCATTAGCGACCCGGAAAAACTCAAACGCTTCCGCAGCTTCGTCAACGACGACCGCCCGGACCCGTCAATCATCATGACCAGTGAACGTGGCCAGCTTCGGCCTGCTTGATTGATGTGTTAACTGACTCTGAATAAAAACGAGGCAACGACTCATGACCGCAACGGCACTGAAAAAAGAGATGGATATGGCGGATTCTCAAGACAGCGAGACATTTGAAAACCACGCTTCTGAAAACAACACGACCTGGCAAAAAGTCTGCACCAAAGCTGATCTGGTCGCGTTCTCCGGCGTCGCCGCCTGGCTGGAAACCTCCGATGGCCCCGCTCAGGTCGCCATTTTCTACTTGCCAGGGACGGGACAAGGGCAGGCCGATGCGCTCTATGCGCTTGACCACCATGACCCTTTCTCAAACGCTAACGTGATTGCTCGGGGAATCGTTGGTGACCTTAAAGGCGCGGCAGTCGTCGCCTCGCCTATCTACAAGCAGCACTTCCGCCTTGAAGACGGCCAATGTTTAGAGGATGAAGACGTTAAACTGCGTACCTGGAAGGTCGAATTTAAAGGTGATGAAGTGTGGGTAGAAAGGTAACCACATTAATTAACCTCAATAAACCGACAACGCCGCCTTTATTATGGCGGCGTTGTCGTTAGCAAGCAGTAACTCTCAGACGTTATCTATTAACACGATTGCTCATCAAGATGGCTATTCATCCAAAAACTTAATCAGCGCGTGATTAAACTCCTCGGCATGGGTGGCATTGATGGCATGCGGGCCGCCTTTAATCACATGCGTTTGGGCATTGGGCAGTAACTCCTGGGCTCGCTTGCCGCTGATTTCAAAGGGCACAATGCCGTCTGAATCACCATGCAGCACTAATGTCGGCACATTGATGCTAGGCAGGTCGTTGCGAAAATCAGTATAGCTGAACGATTTAATACACTCGTAGGTTGCCTGCGGTGAAGCAAACGCCGCAATATCACGGTGATATTGGCGGTTCGGCTCGCTGATTAAATCGCTGCGTTCGTCTGCGGAAAAGAAGCTCTTGGTAAACTCTTCTAGAAAGGCGATGCGGTCACCTTTTACACCGTCTAGAAACTGATTAACCGTGGCATCATCCAGACCACCTTCGGGGTTATCATCGGATTTATACAGATAGGGCGGCACCGCTGCGGCAAAAACGGCTTTTAGGACTCGTGCCGTGCCGTAGGTGGAAAGGTAGCGTGCCACTTCACCACCGCCCATGGAGAAACCCACTAAAGTAACATCGTTCAGGTCGAGCGTTTCAATCAGCTTTTTTAGGTCGGTTGCCAAGGTATCGTAGTCATAACCACCGTAAGGTTGAGTAGACCAGCCAAAGCCACGGCGGTCGTAAGTGACCACTTTATAGCCCGCCTCAACCAGTGCGGATACCTGCTTTTCCCAGGAACGACCGCTGAGTGGCCAACCATGGATGAGCACTACCGGCTTACCGGCCCCATGCATTTCGTAATAAAGCTCAACGGGCGTACCGTTCTGCGTTCCTACGCTCAACATTGGCATCGTCTACCCCTCCTATTTGGCTAACGTTAATTATGTATATGCCATTTAAGGCTAGTACAACTGCAAAGGCTTACCAAGGTGGCTCAACCAACACAGGCATGAGCTACCAGCATTCGATAAGTCGCTAACAAAGTTGCTATGCTGACCAGTTATATTTCCTATGTGCGCCGTGGAGCAGAAAAGTTCGTGAAAACTGAATCAAGTACGTTGGCATTTTCCGCCTTTATGGCGCTGCTAATCGGCTGTGCGGGTATCGCCGCCACCTTGGCCTCCAACTCCCAAGCGATCCTGCTGGATGGGCTGTTCAATCTGATCTATTTCGGCGTTGCCCTGGTGACGATTAAGGTGAGCAAATTAGCCAGCCGCCCCGATAGCGAATCCTACCCGTTCGGCTATAGCTATTTTGAGTCGCTGGTGAATCTGTGCAAAGGGCTGCTTATTTTAGGCGTGTCTATTTTTGCCTTGGTCGATGCGATTGCCGCCCTACTTACCGGCGGCCGTGAGATAGCGGCAGGTTTGGCGGTGCTGTACGCGCTATTCGCTACCGCGGCGTGTTCACTTACCGCCTGGGTAATGCACCGCAGCCAGCGCCACGTAAGCAGCCCACTGGTGGCGGCAGACAAACTCAACTGGCTAGTCAACAGCGTCATCTCTGCCGCCGTACTCGCCGCCTTTTGCCTGGTGATGCTGTTTGAGCGCCTAGGCTGGCAGACACTTCTGCCCTACGTGGATTCGGTGCTAGTCATTGCGGTGGTGGTGCTGTGTTTGGGCGTGCCGGTGCGCATGGCTTCCCAAGCACTGCAGGAACTGCTTAACAAAACACCTGAAGAAGCTACCGCGACACCTGTGCGCCAAGCTGTGGCCAATGCCCTGGCGGACACTGACACCCAAGAAGTGCGCGTGCGTATGGTGCGCCCCGGTCGCCTGCTGTATGTCATCGTGCATGTGGTACTGCCCGACGCATCCGACATTTCAGTCTCCACCCAGGATTTACTCAGAGCACGCATCGATGACGAGGTGCGCCGCTACTACTCTCCCGTGGTATGCGACGTAGTGTTTACCGCCAATACCCGCTGGGCAGCGCCCTCCTGTGGTCTGTTGGTGGAGAAGCATTAGTAAAAGCGGCCCTGAAGTGGCTACTGACAAGCCGCTACAACAAGGCCGCTATCGTTCACTACTAATTTGATTCTCTGACTGATTTTGCCTCTTTCACTGGCCATACATCCGCGTCCACCAGCTCAGGACGTTTAAGAATGGCCGGATCAAATATCGGCTCTTTAATACCGTCGCGGCGCTGACGCTCATAATCTTTCAGTACGGCTACGGCAATTGGCCCCATGATCAGAATGGCAAATAAGTTAGTGGTCGCCATTAGCCCCATAGCCAAGTCGGCAAAGTCCCAGACCACGCTTAGCTCCGCGACGGAACCTAACAGCACCATGGCGATAATAATCACCTTGAACACGCTGACCGCTTTCTTGGCGTGGCGGCGGAACAGGAATTCGATATTCACCGACGAGAACGAGAAGTTGGCCAAGATAGACGTAAAGGCAAAAAACAGAATCGCCAAGGCGATAAATATTTCCCCAAAACCACCTAAGTGGTCGACCATGGCATCCTGGGTGAGTTGAATACCTTCGATACTGTCTCCCGGCGACTCCGACATCAGCCGCTCATAAACCCCGGAAAGCAGAATCACCACCGCCGTACAGCTACAGATCACGATGGTATCGACGAATACCCCAAATGACTGCACTAACCCCTGGGCCGCAGGGTGCTTGACCGTCGCTTGGGCCGCCGCATTAGGCGTTGAGCCCATGCCAGCTTCATTGGAAAACAGGCCGCGCTTGACGCCATTTTCCATCGCCGCTTTAATCGCGTAGCCCGCGGCACCACCCACCGCAGGGCCAAGGCCAAAGGCGCTCATCACTATCAGCGAGAGCATATCGGGCACTGCTGGCAGATTCGTCAACAGGATCCATAGCGCGACTAGCAGATACGCAATCGCCATTGCCGGGACGATCTTCTCAGCGGTGCGCGCCACCGATTTGAGACCGCCATAAATAACCGAGCCTGCCAGTATGGCAATCACCACGCCGGTAAGCCAATTGGGTATGCCAAAGGCGCCGTTCATACCTTGCGCAATGGTATTGGATTGGGCGGCGTTAAACGCTAAGCCGTAAGCAATGATCAGAAACACCGCGAACAGCCCGCCGAGCCAGCGCCACCCCAGGCAGCGTTCAATGTAGTAGGCGGGGCCGCCGCGAAATACGCCATCCTCGTTGCGATGCTTATATACCTGGGCCAGGGTCGATTCGATAAATGCCGTAGCGAAACCCAGCAGCGCAGTGACCCACATCCAGAAAATAGCCCCCGGCCCGCCAATCCACAACGCCAGGGCCACCCCGGCTAGATTCCCGGTGCCGACCCGTGCCGCCATGGAGGTGGCAAATGCCTGAAAGCCGCTAATGCCTTCGCCAGCGCCGCGGGCGGTAAACGTGACGTAGGCCATGTGCCTAAACAATCGAAACTGCATACCCCGAGTCATTATGGTAAACAGCAAGCCAGCGCCTAGCAGCAGATAGACAAGTATGTAGCTCCAGATAAAGTTACTGACGGGCATCATGATGGCATAGAGACCATCACGCAGGGGGGCAATAATTACTTCGAGGGTCTCCATGAGAATGCTCTCCAGTTTGATTTTTGTTCACACCCGGGCACTTAGAGAACCCAGAACAGCACACTGACCTAGAGTGCTAAGCTGGCTTGCTATAAGTGAAGCCTCAAACCGAGTCTAGTCAGCTTTTAAACCAGCCCCCAAATAAAAAGCGCATTAAAAAGCGGCTATTGTGCGAGCAATCCGAAATAAGTCATTAACCCAATCACCACACTGAACGTCACAAAAGACGCCAGGGTAGCGGTCATTAATGCGCCTGCGGCAATGTCTGCCATACCGTAACGCTGGCCTAACAGCGGATAGATACTCGCCATGGGGGCAGCGGCGAAGAGAATCGCTCCTGCAAGCAGCAGTGGATCTGACGTGGGCATGAGTAAAAACGCCAGCACGATGGCCATCGGATGGAGAATGAGCTTACCCACCACGATTTGGCTGACATCCATAACAACGCCGCGCACCCGAAGGCCGTAGATCGCGCCCCCGATGACAAACAGCGCCGCCGGCCCTGCCGCGTTAGCCACCATATCAATCGACTTGGTGATTGGGCCCGGCAAACTAACGCCCGATATAGCAATCACGACACCGATGGAAATGGCCATCAAGACAGGGTTTTTTATCAGTCGGCTAGCCGTTTGCTTAAGCGTACTAGATAGACCACCACCCGACTGGCGCCCCATCTCCGCCAGGATTAACGCACCAGGTATGATCAGCAGGTTTTCAATAATCATACTTAAGGTCATAAAGGTGACTGCCGGCGGCCCCATTACCATCGCTGCAACGGGATAGCCGGTGAAAGCGCTATTGGAGGCTGACATCCCCAGGGCAAACATCGCCCCGTTTTGCAGCGATTTTTTCTTGATAAACACGGCTAGCCATAAAGCCAGTGCGAAGATGAACACCGACCCTAATCCATAGGCCAATAAATACTCTACGTTAAACACCTCATCAAGAGGGTTTTGCGTCAGGGCACGAATCACTAGAGCAGGTAGCGCAAAGTACATCACGAAGCTACCGACACCCTGCATCTGCTCTCGGTTAATGATCCTCAAGCGCATAGCCACAAAGCCCATACCGATAATTAAAAAGATCGGCGTGGTGATGGCTAATATTTCAAGCATAGGTAGCTTCCCTTCATCGTCACAATACTCGGTGTAATCACACCATGAAGAGGCTGCGGGATCGTCATTAAATGCCTAACGTATTAGGGGTCACGTAATTATTGAGTCGCCAGCGCGTTGAGCTCTTCATACAGTGCCTTAGGGAAAGTAATACCATTGGCTCGACTTCGCTCTCTTGCCTCAAAGCGGCGCTGGGAAGGCAAGCGCGCGCCTTGGCCCAAAATACTATCGAAAAGGACTTCCGCATGTTCGAGATGATTCGCTGTGTTCTTGCCCAGAAAAGCCTCCGGCGATATCGCGATGATCAGCTCGCCATGAAAGGGCTTGCCGGTTTTCTCGGCATTCGCTGCCTGGGTTTCATGGCCCAGCAGGTCGCCAATCAGCGGGCCCGCCAACAGCTCCACCATGGTGGAAAGCGCAGAGCCTTTATAGCTGCCAAAGGGCAACATAGCGCCAGCGAGTGCTGCCACCGGGTCAGTCGTCGAATTTCCTTCACTATCAATCGCCCACCCTTCGGGGATCGATTGACCCGCTCGCCGATGCAGCTCTATCTCGCCACGGGCGACCACGCTGGTGGCAAAATCAAACGTATAGGGCGTACTCCCTGGGCGTGGCCATGAGAAAGCGATGGGGTTAGTGCCCAAGAGGGGCAAAGTGCCGCCTGCTGGGGCCACAAAGGCGTGGCTGGGGGTCATCGCTAACGCTACCAGCCCCTCTGCTGAAAGCGCTTCGACTTCGGGCCACAGCGCTGAAAAGTGAAAGCTATTATTAATCGCAAGCGCCGCAATCCCGCTGCGTTTAGCTTTCTCGATCAAATGTGGCTTACCCATTTCAAACGACAGCAGCGAACAGCCTTGATTGGCGTTAACCTTGACAACACTGGCTGCCTGGTCAGTGATAGTCGGCTCGGCCTGGGTATCAACACCGCCATTTAAGGCAGTTTGGACACAGCCAATCAGCCGATATAAACCGTGGGAATGGCACTCATCACGCTGGGCCGCCATAACGCTGCGCGTAATCGCATCGGCGTGGGGCTGGCTAAAGCCGTTATGAGTGAGCACCTTATTGCTCAGCGCTTTGGCTTCTTGTAGAGAAATAGTAATATCATCACTCATAGCATTATTTACCCCTCTTCTTTTAATTATTATTTTAAAAAAGCAATAAAAAAAGCAGGTAAAAAATTACCTGCTTCATTCTTTCTTAAATGGCTAGTCGCTGATTATAGCTCGCGTTTGCCGTCAACTAACCGCGACACCTTCAGCGGATTACCCTCTTTAAGCGCTTCGGGCAGCAAGCCTTCAGGCAGGGACTGGTAACATACCGGGCGTAAGAAGCGGTGAATGGCCGCCGAACCCACAGACGTTGTGCGTGAATCGGATGTGGCCGGGAATGGGCCGCCGTGCACCATGGCATGGCACACCTCAACGCCGGTAGGCCAACCATTGGCGAGAATACGCCCAGCCTTACGCTCAAGCGTAGGCAGCAGTGCTTTGGCGGCATCCAAGTCAGCATCGTCCATGTGCAGCGTGGCGGTGAGCTGGCCTTCTAGGTGCTCAGCTACTCGTTTTACTTCCGCCGCATCTGCGCACTCAACAATCAACGAGCTGGCACCGAACACTTCCGCTTGCAGCGCTTCAGATGCTAGGAAATCGCTCGCTGAAGCGGCAAACAAGCCTGTCTGGCACTGATAGTCGCCGCCGGTTTGGCCGCGGGCAATTTCACGCACCTTGTCAGCGCTGCTCAAGCTGGCTACGCCGTCTTGATAAGCGCGGTGAATACCCGGCGTTAGCATGGTTTGCGCGCCACTGGCTTCCACGGCACCTCGCGCTGCTTCAATGAAGGCATCCAACTCAGGGCCTTTTTCCGCGATGACCAGGCCAGGATTGGTGCAGAACTGGCCCGCGCCCATGTTGAGCGAGCCGACAAAGGCTTCACCCAGTTCTTTACCGCGCGCTTTTAGCGCCGCCGGTAGCAAGAACACAGGGTTAATGCTGCTCATCTCGGCATAAACCGGGATCGGCTGCGGCCGCGCTTGGGCAGTTCTCATTAGCGCCATACCGCCGCTACGCGAGCCGGTGAAACCAACGGCTTGAATGCGCGGGTCATCGACCAGCGCCTGGCCGATTTCATTACCCGCGCCAAACAGCAGTGAGAAAACGCCTTCCGGCAAGTTGCAGGCTTTTACGGCTTTTTGAATCGCTTGTCCGACTAACTCAGAGGTACCCGGGTGCGCGGAGTGGCCTTTCACCACCACCGGGCAGCCGGCAGCCAGCGCTGAAGCGGTATCACCACCGGCCACTGAGAACGCCAGCGGGAAATTGCTGGCGCCGAATACGGCTACTGGGCCCAGGGCAATATGGCGCTGGCGCAGGTCTGCGCGGGGCAGCGGCTGACGGTCCGGCATGGCCGGGTCGACGCGTACATCAAGCCACTCGCCGGCACGCACGACAGAAGCAAACAACCGCAGTTGCCCGCAGGTTCTGCCCCGCTCGCCTTCGATGCGCGCTTGGGGTAAGCCGGTTTCAGCCATGCCACGTTCAACCAGCTCGCTGCCAATGGCTTCAATTTCACTAGCGATAGTTTCTAGAAACGTTGCTCGTTCTTCGAGGGACGTTTCGCGGTAAGTCGCATACGCCGTTTCAGCAAGCTCAGTGGCCTGCTCAACGTGGGCTCGACTGCCACCAACATAGATGGGATCTAACTTTTCACCGGTGGCGGGGTTAATCGCCTGAATATTGGCCTGGGTGCCAGTCACTGTTTGTTGACCGATCAGCATTTCGCCTCGAATTGTCATACGTCGCTCCTTTATAGGGATAGGGTCAGTCATATCACTGGTCGCGATATTGGGCATAGGTATTGCGCGCCCGATTAAGGTGCTGATACATCGTTTCGCGGGCCGCTTGAGCATCACGAGAAAGAATAGCTTCTAGAATATAGGTATGCTCTTCCTGAACGCGCTCTAGATAGCGCTCAGAGGAGATAGGATTAATATCAATGCTTAGCAGCTTCGCGCGAGGAATCACACTCTGGCTCCACTGCTGGTAAAAAGATTGGAAAAAGGGATTTTTAGTCGCTGTAGCGATCGCAAAGTGGAACAAATAGTCCTCTTCGCGCGCTTGGGTTTTAGCGGCATACGCATTGCTAAAGGCAACATGTTGGGCTTCGAGCCGTTGGCGATCTTCATCGTCATGGCGCAATGCCGCCAGCTCCGCCGCTGCAGGCTCTAACGTTAAGCGGAGTTCCAGCAGGTGCAGGATATCTTCCACAGTGGTCGGATTGATACGCTCAGCAGGCCGTGCTTCTACCATAGAAGAACGCAGCACCGAGGTACCTACACCACGGCGGGTTTCAACTAGTCCCAACGATTTAAGGTGGGTAATCGCCTCACGGATCACCGTGCGACTCACCCCGAAGGAGTCACACAGGCTATTCTCGGTGGGCAGTTTTTCACCTACCGCAACTTTGCCCTGGGTGATCAACGCTTCCAGTTGATCGGCCACGTGAACGGACAAGCTTCCCTGTTGCGTCACTTTATTTACTTGGAGCGGTTTTAGGGCAGATGCCGTTGCGCTGGGTTTGGCCATGGAAGCTATCCTTAGTTAATACTAGTTGTATTATATCGTACAACCTAGCTCTAATAAGCACCACTAAACGTCGTCAGGGTGGCCTATTTTAGTGAATTTACCGCCTTGATAACGTACCGCTAAATCGCTGCCGTCAATATCACGATCCAGCTGTTCGGTTTCTTCCCGCCAAGGCTCAGAGGTATCTTGGGGCCGCCAGCCCAAAAAGCCTGCATGGGCGTTATCCCACCACTTTTCAGCATTGTCCGAGGCGCCGTAGATGACCGTATAGCCTAAACGTGGCGTTACAAAAGCGCGCTGCAACAGGCTAACAAAATCCGCCAGACTCAGCCACGTCGCCATCATGCGAGTATCGGCTGGCTTATCGAAGCAGGAGCCAATTCTAACGCTCAAGGTCTCTACACCAAATTTATCATGGTACAAGCTGGCGAGATTTTCGCCAAAGCACTTGGACACGCCATACAGCGAATCGGGCTTTTGCACTACCTGGGTGTCTATCCGCTGATTGCGCTCGTAAAAGCCGATGGTGTGGTTGGAACTGGCAAACACAATCCGCGGTTTACCCTGTTTGCGGGCCGCCTCATAAAGGTGATAAGTGCCCATAATGTTGGCCTGCAAAATGGCCTTCCAGGGACTTTCTACTGACATACCGCCCAAGTGAACGATGCCATCGCAATCGCGTACCAAGTCTGCAACAGCGTTCATGTCGCTAAGATCGGCTTGAACCAGCTCCTCGCCCTCTCCAGCGGTGCCTAAATCCGCAATATCGGAGAGGCGAACATGCTTGGCGAGTTGTGATAGATGGGGACGCAGGCTTTTACCTAGGCCACCGGCCGCACCGGTCACTAGAATACGATTTAACATACTCACTCCTTATTCTTTTGTAAAAGTCATTAAATACAGAGCTGTTTTAAAAGCCGTATAGCGCTGCGGGGTTATCCACCAAAATCTTTTGGCGGGTGCTTTCATCGGCCCAATGCAGCAAAACGTCCAATTGTTCGGCATCGTTGGGGAATTGCTCCCTGGGCACGCCGACATGCGGCCAGTTGGTTCCCCAAATAATACGCTCGGGGGCGTGCTGAATGAGCCGTTTAGCAATGGGCCCCACATCGGTATAATCCGGCCCGCCGGTGAGGCTGGCTTCATAGCCTGCGCAGATTTTTATCCACGCATTGCCGCGATCCAGCAAGCTAAGCAGCTGGTCAACGCGATGATCGTCAGCGGCTACCGGCGGCATAAACTTGCCGATATGATCAATGATGTAATCGGTTTCGATCGCTTTTAGCGTGGCCACATGGTCATCAAGCTCACGGCCATTAAACTGCACCATTAAGTGCCAGCCGAAACCTTTTATCCGTGCTTCAACCTCCGCCAACCGATCTATTCCCACAGCACCGCCGGGCAACTGCATGATTCTGGCGCCGCGTGCCCCTTGAGTGTGAAACGCGTCGATTTGCGATTCGGAAGCATCCGGCGCTACCGCTACAATTGCACGGGCATGTTCCTGCCCTATTTCCGCCACGCCTTGTAAAATTGCACGGTTATCAAACTGATAGGCGTTAGGTTGGGTCACCACAACACGCTCTAGTGAGAGCCACTGTTGAAGTTTTCGGTAGTCAGCGACCGTTGCCAACTCAGGGATTTTAGGGCCCCCCGGCTGCGCATCAAAGCCAGATAGATACAAGTGAACGTGGCAATCTGTTGCCCCTGCGGGCGCCTTCAAAGCAGGCGGCGTCCCTGTTAGTGGCCGAGTATTAGCGGGGATAGACACCATTATTTCTCCCTAAGTGCGTAGGTGGATAGCGCATCGCGGTTAATTTCAATGCCCAACCCTGGGCCGTCGGGAATCGTCATTACGCCCTGGTGATGTTCAAGGGGCGTTTGCACGACGGCCTGGCGGAAGGGGTTTTCGGTGCGGTCAAACTCCATGATCGGTTCGATCGGGTTGCGGCGTGGCGGGTTGGGCGGCAGCGCGGCCATAAACTGCAGGCTGGCTGCCAAACATACCGCGGTACCCCATACATGGGGCACCAGGCGCACGCCGTGCATGGCTGCCATATCAGCCACCCGGCGTATTTCGCTAAAACCACCTACGCCACAAATATCCGGCTGCACAATGTCCACCGCTCGCCGGGCCAACGGCTCATGCATGGCATAGCGACCGTGCCAGTTTTCACCACTGGCAACAGGTATTGGCTGACCGTCCCGAACCGCTTCGTAGGTGGCAATTTGCTCGGGCAAGACCGGCTCTTCAAACCAGTCGATACCAAAGGGCGCGGCGCGCTTACCCACTTCGATCGCTTCCAGGTAGTCGTAACCGTGATTGGCGTCGATCATCATGCGCATATCAGGACCAATGGCCTCGCGGACGGCAGCAATCACCGCCAAGTCTTCTTCGACATCAAAGCCGATTTTGATCTTGACGGCATGAAAGCCTTCGCGGCGGTAGCCAGCCACTTCAGCGGCAATATCCGTTACCCGATCAACGCCAGCTCGACGAAAAGAACCGGTGGCGTAGGCACGCACGCTGTCGCGAAAACGCCCGCCTAACAGCGTGGAGATCGGTACGCCAAAGTGCTTACCTTTGATATCCCATAATGCAATATCAATACCGCTCAAGGCCGTCACGGTTAAGCCGCGCTGGCCCTGGTCGCGCAAGCGGTTATAAAGCGTTAGCCACACTTTTTCGGTTTGTAGTGGATCTTCGCCAATCAGCGATTGTGCGTAGACATCGACGATCGCCGCATTGGGTTTAGCGGGCCCCAGGCACTCGCCCCAGCCGATGGTGCCATCATCGCAGATGATTTCGACCAGGCAGTGCTGGCGGCGTGAAAAGTGCATTGAAGCACTCTCAAACGCTGTATCGAGTTGGTAATCAAGTAGATGGGTGTTAACGGCGATGACTTTCATTATCTATCCCTTTAAACGCTTGGCTAAATCGGTCTTATTGGAAAAAGCGGGGCAGCGTCAGTGAGATAGCAGGCACATAAGTCACCAGCATCAAAGCCGCAAACAACGCTAAGAAGAACGGCCAAATAGTGCGCACCGCCTCCTCAATTTTTATTTTGCCGATGACACAGCCAACAAATAGGCACGCACCTACCGGAGGGGTACATAAGCCAAGCCCCAGGTTCATCATTAAAATAATGCCGAACTGAATTGGGTCCATGCCGAACTGCATGGCAACCGGCAGGAAAATAGGCGTACAAATAAGAATTAATGCCGCCATGTCCATAATCATGCCTAATATCAACAAGATGACATTAAGCATAAGAAAGATAACCACCGGCTTATCGGAAATAGCCATTAACCCGGTGGTCAGCATTTCCGGGACATTATAGAGTGCCAGCAGGTAAGAGAAGGCCGATGCACACCCAACTAAGATCATGACTAACGAGGTCGTTTTTACCGACTGCACAACGGCTGCTTTAAACGACGCCCAGGTCAATTCCCGATACACTAACCCCGTAACAATAATGGCGTAGATAGCGCCAAAGGCGCCGGATTCAGTGACGGTTAAAATACCTGAGAGTACCCCACCGACAATGATAACGGCGGTCATTAAACCGGGCAGTGATGCAAAAAAGCTGATAATCAGCGCATTCCACCCCGGAAACGCTTCACCCTTATAACCACGCTTCACCGCCACCACGTAGGCCGCTACGGCTAGGCTAAGGCACATCAAAATACCGGGAACAATACCGGCGATAAACAGTTGGGTAACCGAGATACCCCCGCCTGCCGCTACCGCATACAGAATCATATTATGGCTAGGCGGAATCACCACGCCGGCCACCGACGAGGTGACAGTCACGTTCACCGCATAGTCGGCATCGTAGCCTTTCTCTTTCATCACCGGAATTAGAATAGAGCCTAACGCCGAGGTATCCGCCACGGCCGAGCCAGAGATGCCGCCAAACAGCATGGAAGAACTGATATTCACCATCCCTAAACCACCGCGCACCTTCCCCACCATGGCCGAGGCCAAGCGTACGAGGCGAGTGGAAATCCCCCCGTGCATCATCAGCTCACCGGCAAAGATAAAGAACGGAATCGCCAGTAATGAAAAAACGGAAATACCGGAGAGAATGCGTTGAAAGGCCACAAACAGCGGCAAGCCTTCATAAAGAAAGGTCACAACGGCAGCCAAGCCAACGGCAAAAGCAACCGGCGCGCCAACTAGCAGACCCAGAAAAAAGATCCCGAAAAGAATGATAAGACCCATTGTTTATAACCTCTTCTCTTTTCGAGACATTAAGCGCTGCGTTATATCCGCCGCGGCAAACAGCATGATCAACACGCCGCATATCACCAGGGGAGCCGCACGCCAACTTTCTGACAGCCCTATCATGGGAATAGCACGTTCCAAGTTGGTCATCACTAAGGTCCAGCCTTGGAAGGCCATAAAGCCGCCAAACGCTAAAATAAAAAGATCAGCAAGATGGTACATTAAGCTACGCAAAGGGCCGGTAAAGCTCTCGCGTATAAAGTCAATATTCAGATGGGTATGGTGCCTTACGCCTGCCGCTGCGCCCAAACAAGTGATATAAACCACCAGCACTAATGAGGCTTGTTCAACCCAGGTCGGCGTATTATTAAGCACATAACGGCCAAAAACTAACCATCCAAATATTAAAATAAGGGTAACTAACAGGACACCCGCAACCAGAATACATAAACTGGCAACACCGTCTAAGATTCGATTCAGTGGGCCGCTTTCTTCCGGTTCTTGCTTATCGAGCTGCGATTCAAGTTCAACACTCACGGCACATTTCCTTTTCAACTTCCGGCAGCCAGGAAGAAACAACTCGCTAACTGCCGTAAGCGTGTGGACGATAAGATCACTCGGTGGCGCGAATTTCCTCGATCAGCTCACCCGTACCAGGGTTATTAGCAATAAACTCTTCGTACATGGGTTCCATAAGCTCTTGGAAAGCCGCTTTACTGTCTACTTCGTTAATCTCTACACCATGGTCGAGAACGATTTGGCGACTTTCTTCAGAGCTTTCCACCCATAGCTCACGTTGGCGCTCTGAGGCTTTTTCACCTACCTCACGGATGATTTCCTGATCTTCTTGTGAGAGTTCTTCCCAGCTAGATTTAGCCACGCACAAACACTCGGGAATAATCAGGTGCTCGGTTAACGAGTAGTAACCCGTTGCTTCGTAGTGGTTGCTCGTCTCAAAAGAGGGATAGTTATTCTCAGCACCATCAAGCACGCCAGTGGTTAAGCTTTGATAAACCTCACCATAGGACATTGGCGTGGCGTTACCGCCCATGGCAGCAATCATGTCGACATAAAGATCGTTGTTCATTACCCGAATCTTTAAGCCTTCAACATCTTCAGGGGTATGAATAGGGCGCTTGGTGTTATAGATGCTGCGTGCGCCTGAGTCGAACCACGACAGAACCACTAACCCTTTATCCTCAAGCGCATCGGCGAAGCGTTCACCAATTTCACCATCCATGACCGTGTGCATATGTTCGATATCGTTAAACAAAAAAGGCAACGAGAACACGTTGGTTTCTGGGACAATAGGACCCATCGGCCCCATATTAAAGTTGGCAAAATCCAGCGCTCCGTTGCGGGTTTGCTCAATAGCATCTGACTGATCACCCAGCACGGCGTTGTTATAAACGCGCGGGTTAACGCGCCCTTCCGTTTGCTCCGCCACGGCATCGGCAAACTCTTCTAGCGCCACGGTATTAGGGTAACCTTCCGGATGAATGTTCCACCCGCGCCAATCTTCCGCCTGGGCAGGTAGCGCAAGAGCCATAAGTGCCATCAGGCTTGCTGTAGGCGCTAGAATCTTTAAAGTGCGGTTTTTTAAGGTAGGTAATTTTAAAATACGAGTATTGATAGCGCTATTATTCGTAGGGCTGGCGCTCATGCAGTTATTGTTTGTGCGCATTTCTAACATCCTCTTATTATTGATATTTTTTACTAATATTTGTTTTTATAGCGGATACTGGCTTAGTGTTTTTTTGCTACATCGATAAGCTTTTTAAGCTTCTGGCACTCCTCCTGGGTTGGCATTACAAGTGGCGCACGCACATTGCCCGCAGGACGACCAATGATGTCTGCGCCTGCTTTGATCAGGCTAACGGCATAGCCCGCTTTTCGATCCCTGAGATCCACGAAAGGAATAAAAAAGTCATTGGTGATCTGTTTCACAACGTCTTTATTACCTTTGCGCAACTCCTTGTAAAATTTCACCGCCATTTCGGGCACGAAATTGAACACCGCTGATGAGTAGGTATTCACGCCAATGGAGACATAGGCCTCGGCAAAAATTTCAGCCGTAGGCACACCGCCGATATACACCAAACGGTCACCGACGGTTTTGACGATTTTGTTTAACGCCTGAATATCGCCTTTGCCATCTTTCAGCCCAATCAAATTAGGGCAGTGGTCGGCGAGCTGCTGAACCGATGAGGCGTTCAGAATGCCGTTGCCGCGGTTGTAATAAATCACGTTGATGGCAGTGGCATCACAAATCTGACGCGCATATTCCACCAAGCCATCCTGGGGGCACTCGGTGAGGTACGGCGGCATCAGCAAAATGCCATCGGCGCCCGCTTCTTCTGCCGCTTTTGCAAAGGCTTTGCCTGTTTCAACACTTAAGCCTGCGCTGGCAATCACCGGTAGACGCCCGTCAATCACCTCGACCGCCACACGAACAATTTCACGGTACTCGTCTAGTGATAGGCTAAAAAACTCCCCGGTACCGCCCGCAACAAAAACCGCCGATATCTCGTGGCTGATGAACCACTCAAGCCGCTTACGGTAGCTCGCTTCATCAAAACGGCCCTGGCTATCGAAGTCCGTGATGGGGAACGACAGTAGGCCATCGCCGATGGCATTGGTTACAGCTTCTCTTGAAAATGTCACATTGCGCCCTCTTTGTGAATGCGCTGACCATTGAGTGAGCAAACATAATCAACTGGTCAATAATTTTTGTAATACATCATACAACTAGAAGGTAAGTATCAGCGGGGAATAGCGCAAGCAGAACTATCGAAATTTAAACCAAAGTAGCAGTCTCTACGTGCAGATATGAATTCAGGACTAAAGACTAAAGTTTATAGTTTTAGCTCGTGCGCCTAGTATTAATTGCTCTGCCTACCAACAGCAATATATGTGCTAATAGCAGGCAGATTTTCAATAGAGAGGGTTAAGCACCTCCTGCCAATAGAATAAGCAGATGAACCAATAAATAATCAGCGGACCAAAGCGGGCTTTTTCGGATCAAACTCCCATCCAGGAATTAAAAATTGCATCGCCATGGCGTCATTGCGCTGCGTGGTATCAAGCGACTTATAAAGATTGTGCGCCTCCATAAGCTTGTCTTCGTCCAACTCAACGCCCAGCCCTGGCGTGGTGGGCACCTTGAGCTTGCCATCGCGGATGAGCAAAGGATCTTTAGTGATACGCTGCCCGTCTTGCCAAATCCAGTGGGTATCAATCGCCGTAATCTCACCCGGACAAGCCGCCGCCACGTGGGTCATCATGGCAAGCGAAATATCGAAATGGTTATTACTGTGAGAGCCCCAGGTCATGCCCCACTCATTGCAAAGCTCACCGACTTTGACAGCGCCTTGCATGGTCCAGAAATGGCAGTCTGCCAAAGGTATATCAACAGAATTAAGCTGAACGGCGTACTGCAGCTGTTTAAAATCTGTCGCGATCATATTGGTCGCCGTAGGCAGGCCGGTGCGCTTCTTAAACTCGGCCATGGTCTCGCGCCCAGAGTAGCTCTCTTCCTGGCCACAGGGGTCTTCGGCATAGCTAAGCAGGTGCTTGATCGGCTCTAGTACGCGCACCGCTTCATCGAGCGTCCAGGCACCATTGGGGTCAAGCGTTAAGCGTGCCTCTGGGAATGCTTCATGCAGCGCGCGAATGCAATCGGCCTCCTCTTCGCCACGTAATACACCGCCTTTTAGCTTGAAGTCTTTAAACCCATAACGCTCATAGGCAGCTTTGGCTAAATTAGCCACAGCATCGGGTGTTAGTGCTTCCTGGTAGCGTATTTCGTCCCAGGCATCTTGCGGGTTATGCGCTTTAGGGTACGGCAGGTCTGTCTTGCCCGGGTCGCCCAGTAAAAACAGGTAGCCCAAGGCCTCGACTTCATCACGCTGACGGCCATATTGCCCCAGCAGGTCAGCCACGGGCAGCTGTAGCGCCTGACCATAGAGGTCTAATAGTGCGGACTCAATTCCCGTGATGACATGGACCGCTACGCGCAGATCAAATGTCTGCCGGCCCCGCTCTTCGCGCCCGTTCTGCGCTAATCGCAGGCGAACCTGATTAAGCGTGTGCTTAATATTATTGATCTGCGAGCCTTCTACTAACGCACGGCACTGCTCCAGCCCTTTAAGAATACCGCCACTGGAAGGAATCTCACCGACGCCTTGATTACCGGCATCGTCTTCAAGGATGACCACACAGCGGATAAACCAGGGTGCATGGCCGCCGCTAAGATTCAGCAAAAAGCCGTCGTAGCCAGCGACAGGCACCACTTTCATTGATTTAATTTTCGGGAACATAGCGTGTCTACCTCTTATATTAATCATCTAACTTGAGAAATTATTTTAAAGATCAAGTCACCGGCGCAGGATTAAACAGCACCAAGTCATTGTGGATACCCAACCGATCAGCGGCAGCCTGTTGACGTCCGCTTGCTACGTCGAGAATCAGGTGAAAAAGCTCCCAGCCCACCTCTTCGATACTGGCATCGCCAGTAGCAATGCGGCCCGCATCCAGGTCGATAATGTCATGCCAACGGTTGCCCAACGTGGAGTTAGAGGAAACCTTCAGCACCGGCACCATGGCCAGGCCATAAGGAGTGCCACGCCCCGTTGTGAACACCTGTAAGTTCATACCTGCGGCTAACTGAAGCGTGCCACAGATAAAGTCGCTAGCCGGGGTGGCAGCGAAGGTTAGCCCTTTACGGCGCAGCCGTTCACCGGGGCCAATGACATCGACGATTGGCGCGTTGCCTGATTTAATCACTGACCCCAGCGCCTTCTCGACCACGTTGCTGAGTCCGCCTTTCTTGTTGCCTGGCGAGGGGTTGGCACTGCGATCTGCCTGTCCTTGAGATAGATAGTCGTCGTACCAAGCCATTTGCTCAATCAACGCTCTACCCACTTGCTCATCGATCGCCCTGGGCGTCAGCAGGTGGATAGCATCACGGACTTCGGTGACCTCAGAGAACATCACGCTTCCACCCGCCCTTACGATCAAATCAGTCGCAAAGCCCACCGCCGGGTTAGCCGTCACCCCCGAAAAGGCATCGCTGCCGCCACACTGCATACCGACCACTAGCTCCGACGCTGGGCAGGTTTCACGCTGACGGCGATTGAGCCGCTCAAGGTGGCGTTCCGCCATGGCCAAAATGCCCTCAACCATCTCGCCGAAGCCCTGAAAGGATTCATCTTGAAGACTCAGCACGTTGGCTTCAGGGTCGGCCGCCTCGGTGTTTTCGTAAATTCTCACCGGTCGGTCGGCAAGCAGTGTCGAGGGTTGCAGTTTTTCGCAGCCCAAACCGATCACCATTATTTCGTTGCCGAAGTTAGGATTCAGGGCGATATTTTTAAGCGTGCGAATCGGTACAATCGCCGCCGGTGCATTAATGGCGACCCCGCAGCCATAGGAGTGATTAAGCCCCACAACATCGTCCACGTTGGGGAAGCGCGGCAGCAGTTCGTTTTTAATCCGCTTCACAACGAAGTCGACAGTACCGGCGACACACTGAACACTCGTTGTGATACCCAGCACGTTCTTAGTACCTACGCTGCCATCCGGATTACGAAAACCTTCAAAGGTGTACCCTTCCAGGACCTCCATCGCGGGTATCTCACGCGTGGCCAGGGGTAACTCGTCCAGCGCTGGCGCTGTTGGAAGCCGTACATTCGTCTCGTTCACGTGGCTACCGCGCGAAATGCTCGCCAACGCTTGGCCGATGACCTCGCCATAACGAACAACCTGGTCGCCTTCAGCAATGTCCGCTAGCGCCACCTTGTGGCCTTGCGGGACAGCCATTGTGGTGGTGATGCATCCCACAATGGCGGTGCCTTCAGCGAGACCGCCCTGCTCGACCACGATGGCGACGTTATCGTTGGGATGCACACGGATCACACGCGTATTAGTCGTTGTCTTTGTCATGACGCTTTCCTGAGGCTGTGTGTGTACTGCCCGTCACTTGGGTCAGCTCCATTTTTTGCCTAGCGCGGGACTTAACACTCATGACAATCGCGAACATTACCGAGGCAATAATCAACCCCCACAACACCATGGCAATGGGGCTCTTGGTGAAGAAGATTGAGTAAGTACCGAACGACTCCAGGCTCTTGACGAAGTAGATCTCGGCCTGGCTTCCCAAGATGAAACCAATGATAAGCGGGGCCACTTCTAGGCCAACTTTCTGCACCAGGTAACCTAAGATGCCGAAAATAAGCAGCGTCCAGACGTCAAACATGATCCCGTAGTTGATGGCATAAGCACCCACCACACACATCATCACAATGAGCGGAAAGAGAATATGCTTAGGCACCATCACCACTTTGGCGATGTACTTAATGGCATAAAACATTAAGAAGAACATCACGATATTGGCGAACACCAGCGCCGTCATCATGATGTACCAGGTCTCAGTATTCTCGGGAATAAATAGCGGACCGACCTGAATGCCCTGCAGCGTGAATGCGCCAATCAGCACAGCCGTCGTTGAGTCACCGGGAATACCCAGCGATAGCAAGGGGATCAATGCACCGCCGGTCAATGCATTGTTGGCCGACTCAGAGGCAATAAGCCCTTGGGGCGCCCCTTTACCCATTTGCGATGAATCCCGCGTTAAGTTTTTCTCTTGGGTATACGCCAACACCGAGGCAGCGCTACCGCCAACCCCGGGCAGCATGCCAACAAAGGTGCCGATAAAGGATGAACGCACTAGGTTAGTCAGGCGTCCGTTAAAGATCGAAAACGTAAAACCGCTACCCTTGCTAATTTTGATGCGTTCGTTGGCCAAGTCATTCTTAACACCCTTTTCGGCCTCAAGCAGAATTGTGGAAATACCGAAAATGCCAATCAGTACCGGCAACAGGGCAAACCCTTCAAATAAGTAGGGTTCCATGAAGTCGAACATCAGCCGAGTCTTGCCATTGCCGCCATCCGAGGTACTGTAGTTACCAATTAGGCTCAGCCAGATGCCAATGACACCACTAAAAAGGCCGATCAGCATGCTGCTGGACAGTGAGGCAATGACACTCAATGCCAGCAAGATGATCAGAAACTTCTCCACGTAGGAGAACTTGATCGAGAAATCGGCCAGCATAGGGGCAAAAAAGAAAAGTATAGCGGCGCTGATAAGCCCACCGATCACTGAAGCGATGACGCAGATTTTTAACGCCTTCTCCCCCTCGCCTTTTTGGGCCATGGGGTAGCCATCAAAGGTGGTAGTGATAGAAGACGGCGTGCCGGGAATATTCAGCAGCACCGCTGGCACCATCCCGCCGGAAATCCCCCCCACATAAAGACCAAGCAACAACGCTAGGCCGTGGTGCAACCCAAGGGCGTAGGTTAACGGCAGACAAACAGCCACCGCCATGGTGGCGGTCATGCCGGGAATAGCGCCAAAGATGATACCCACTAGGGCACCGAACCCGGCAAGTAAAAAGAAGGTTATGTCGAGAAGTGAGAGGAATTCCATGGTGGCACTCGCTCCGGTCACGGTAAGGTGATAGTGAACAGCTTGGCGAGAACAAACCAGGCCAGACTAGGTGCGACGATGGCATTGACCACCAAGATGGTAAGGGCTTTTTTCGTCCAGTCATGCAAATAGAGCAGTGACATAAGGAATACGAAAGCGATCGAAACCATCAGGAAGCCATAGCCTGTGTAGGGGAACATGTCACCCACCACAGCCATTAAATAAAAATACGCCGCGATCAGGATGAGAGTACCGAAAAAACGGAAATTATCCCTGGCCTCACCAATGATGGGCATTGTGCGTTCTCCCCGCTTCACTGCGGCCATAAAAGGAATTACCTTCAATACCAAAATCAAGGCAAATAGAATCGCCATGATCCAATGGATAATCCTCGGGAAGAACAGGTGGGAGGTCCCGAAATCGATCGAGACACTGAGCAGACTTGACAGACCTGATTCCATAATGGCTCCGGGCATAAGCAGCAGGGTATCCTGCTTACCATTGTTCTTTCTATAGCGGTTCTATAGTGGTTCACGCATAGGTGAGGCACCCGCCGCTCACGCAGCGGCTGCCATACCCTTTACTTGATGTTGCTGATGATTTCTTCGTAGCGAGCCATTTTATCGGCGAGATACTCCGAGGCTTCATCAGAAGGCTTGAAGTTGGGGATAAAGAAGGCGTCCTTCTGAATCTCCTGGATTTCACCTTCCTCATAGATATCCGCTAGCGCTTCATCGATTTGCTCAACAATCGCCGGATCCATGTCTTTGTTGTAAAGAAAGAAGAATTCCTTATCGAAAGTGAAGCTCTCATCGTCACCCATGGTGACATGCACGTTCGGTTCTACATACTGCAGCAGTTGCTCGCGAGATGTTTGACCGAGTCCCTCTTCTGGGGCCTGCTCAATAGTATCTTGACGCGCCGTCAACCAGACAAAACGCATCGCTTTTTGGTCATCTTCAGGTAAACGGGTGTACTGCTCGTTAGCCTGTACAGTGCCATTAATCACATCGGCTTGACCGTCAAAAAGTTGCTGGTTTTTGTCGGATTGAGAGCCAGTGTTAACAGCGACCAGGTTATCTTCCTGCCCAGGATGCTCAATGGAGATAGCATTCTTCAGGGCACTGAAGCCAATCTCCGAGACGCCGCCCGGCTGGATCGCGACCCGCACGGTCTCGCCATCGCCTACGGCAGCAATGATGTCGTCAAGGGTTTCGTAGGGCGAATCTTTCGGCACCAGATAGGCATTGCCTGGATTGATGGCGACAGTCGGCCCGACGGTATATTTCTCAAAAATATTGTCGTAGCCTTCGACACCATACAGGTAGCCAAGATAGGCTTGATCGTGGAAGATCATTAGCGTGTTGCCGCGAGAATCACGGTCAAGGGTACGGAAGGCAGAGCTGGCACCAACCGCATCTACTTTCATGTTGAGGTCCAGCTTTTCAGCCAACTGGTCAACAACAATGTTTGAGTTTTGATACGTATCGCCGCCGGTGGACGTTGAGCCGATAACTACGCGGACATTGCCGCGCAACGGGCCATCCTGGGCCATTGCCACGCCAGAGCTGACGCTCAATGCTGCCATCAGCGCTGCTGTGCCTACACTTGTCATTAACTTATTGGAAACGATCATACTTTCACCTCTTTTGCTCATTGTAAAATTGTTATAGCTCAGTGGTTTAATGAGTTAGCGATTTAATGAGTCAGTCATTTAGTGATAAGTGGCTTATCACTCCTTAACGCTATCAATCAGCTTTTTAAGCTCCTGGCACTCCTCCTGGGTTGGCATTACAAGTGGCGCACGCACATTGCCCGCAGGACGACCAATGATGTCTGCGCCTGCTTTGATCAGGCTAACGGCATAGCCCGCTTTTCGATCCCTGAGATCCACGAAAGGAATAAAAAAGTCATTGGTGATCTGTTTCACAACGTCTTTATTACCTTTGCGCAACTCCTTGTAAAATTTCACCGCCATTTCGGGCACGAAATTGAACACCGCTGATGAGTAGGTATTCACGCCAATGGAGACATAGGCCTCGGCAAAAATTTCAGCCGTAGGCACACCGCCGATATACACCAAACGGTCACCGACGGTTTTGACGATTTTGTTTAACGCCTGAATATCGCCTTTGCCATCTTTCAGCCCAATCAAATTAGGGCAGTGGTCGGCGAGCTGCTGAACCGATGAGGCGTTCAGAATGCCGTTGCCGCGGTTGTAATAAATCACGTTGATGGCAGTGGCATCACAAATCTGACGCGCATATTCCACCAAGCCATCCTGGGGGCACTCGGTGAGGTACGGCGGCATCAGCAAAATGCCATCGGCGCCCGCTTCTTCTGCCGCTTTTGCAAAGGCTTTGCCTGTTTCAACACTTAAGCCTGCGCTGGCAATCACCGGTAGACGCCCGTCAATCACCTCGACCGCCACACGAACAATTTCACGGTACTCGTCTAGTGATAGGCTAAAAAACTCCCCGGTACCGCCCGCAACAAAAACCGCCGATATCTCGTGGCTGATGAACCACTCAAGCCGCTTACGGTAGCTCGCTTCATCAAAACGGCCCTGGCTATCGAAGTCCGTGATGGGGAACGACAGTAGGCCATCGCCGATGGCATTGGTTACAGCTTCTCTTGAAAACGTCACTTTACGCCCTCTTTTAAAATGTGTTGGCTTTGAAGTGAGTAGGTATCATCAGCTGGCCAACAGCTTATGTCATACATCATACAACCAGACAATAAATACCAACGGTACGTGGCGCAAGTAGAACCAACGGAATTTAAACCAAAGTAGCAGTAGCGACTAGACGGGTCATATAAAGATAAGCAGCCTAGACTTATGGCTAAGCTTTTGAAAAATTGAGGCTTTAAACCTCAATCACACACTCCGGCTTAAATAACTTAGGAGTGAATTCATAAGGATAACCGCCGGGGTTGGCGATAACGCGGGTGCCGTTACGCAACATATCGACTGGCTCATGAACATGCCCATGCACCCACACATCCATCTTGCCCATTAAGTGAGGCAGGTTGGAAGCAAACGCAGGGGAAAGCACATCGCCCAGGTATTGGCCGGGAATACAGTCATGCAGCGGGGCATGGTGGCTCACCACTACTTTGGGCCCATCAAAGGGTTTAGCCAACTCACTTTCTAACCAGTCAAGCGCCTCGGCATGTAGTTGTCGGCTTGCGTCGGGGGTGAAAACACGCCCTGGAGCGGTTTGCACGATGCGGTAGTCGGGCATATAACGCAGTGCCTTAGACTCAGTCTCGGCAGGGTTTTGGGTCGGATCTCCAGCGTAAAGCGCAAAGTCAGTCCATAGCGTAGTGCCGTAAAAGCGTACGCCATTAAGGGTGACGGCACGATTGTCCAGAAGCTCAATGTCGAGCCGTTCGGCTTCGAGCGCCAACTCATCGCGTAACAGCGGCATGCAGGTATCGTAGAATTCGTGATTGCCAGGCACATAGATAATCGGTGTATTCGGAAAACGGTGACGGGCCCAAGCCAGCCCCTCGCTCTTGCGATGAATATCCCCGGCTAGAATAACCACATCAGCGTCCACCTCCGGCAGCTCGCGGTAGCCATCAAAAAACTCCAGGTGTAGATCAGACAAGATTCGCAGTCGCATATAACCCCTAAGATACTGATTAAATTGTTTTACCCATCTTAGATCAATTTAACTCAGGGCATTAGTGAAGTGATCGCTTACTCTACAGCTTGGCAAGGTAGTGCCCAGCTACTCATGGACTCACCCCTAGTCAATAACGTCTCACAATAATTATGCTGCACTGCAACAAAAAAGCGCTATAATGGAAGTGTAGTCCCACTAGGAGGACCACACTATGACTTGTTCAACAACATCCCCTGCACGCGATAGCGAAGTTCTGGAATTCTGGAGCTTGAATGCTAAATGGCATCATGACGCAGCCGAGGCGCTGAAAGCCTATCTAGGCTAACTCAGGCGCTTTGCTCCCATTGAGACCAAAAGCTGATCACCGAAGCCGGATTAATTTCCGGCTTTTTTTATGGTGCGCCAGGCATGGCGCGCAGCGCCTTGACGGGCGCTATTCCTGAGGGTGGTGCCTCAGGATGACTTGGGGGTGAAAGTCCCCTGCACGCCCGGCAAGGGGAAGTGCTAGCCGACGGCAAGGGTGTCCACCGTGAGGTGGAATCTAAAGGCAGCCTAAGGCAAAACGCTGGCCTGACGAACAGGAAGCGGATACGAGGCGGCATGGCGGGGTGAGATGGCCATAATCATCAAAGCCCGGTACTTGCACGGAAC